>JAJQFU010000121.1 GCA_021200955.1 Clostridiales bacterium
TATACATAATTCTTTTGTTATTTGCTCTGTCTACTTGACAGGGGTGGGTTCAATTACTTCACAGGTTCTTTTTTAATGTAATAACTTATTTGCTATAATTTATTCAAAATTATCAGTGATTGTTATTAATTATAAAAATCCTTCGCCTACAACGTGTGCCTTGATTGTGTTGGTGTTGCCTGTCTTTCCTACAGGTGTGCCGCCTACAAGCATAACGATCTGACCGTCCTTTATGTAGCCGTCTTTCTTACATTGTTCAACGGATACATTAAACAGGTCTGCGAAGTTCGTCCTTACGAAGGGGATAAGCCCTGGGGTTGTTCCCCAAACGATGTTAAGCTGACGTGCAACCGAGGGGTTAGCCGTATAAGCGAAAAGGGGAACTGAAGGACGGAATTTAGCCAGCTTGAAAATTGTGAAGCCTGAGTTTGAAACGGCAATAATGCCCTGTGAACACAGGTCTGAAGATGATGTAACAACGGCGTGGCAAATTGCGTTTGTGATGTCTGTGAGCATAGCCTTGCCCTTGCCCTTAAACTCTTTTGTATAGTCGATTGAGCTTTCGATACTTTCCGCAATATTAACCATAGCCTGAACAGCCTGAACAGGGTAGTCGCCCTTTGCAGACTCGCCTGAAAGCATAATTGCGTCTGTTCCGTCATAGATAGCGTTTGCAACGTCCGAAGCCTCTGCTCTTGTGGGACGGGGATTGTGAACCATTGACTCAAGCATCTGTGTAGCTGTGATTACGGGAATACCCTTGTCGATACACTTGTGGATCATCTGCTTCTGAACAACGGGAACCTCCTCGAAGGGGATTTCAACGCCCAAGTCGCCTCTTGCAACCATAATTGCGTCTGTAACGGAAAGGATTTCGTTAAGGTTTTTAACGCCTTCTCTTGATTCAATCTTAGAAATAATCTTAATTGTCTGACCGCCGTATTCCTTAAGAACACGCTTAATAGCCAATACGTCCTTAGCGGAACGGATAAATGAAGCGGCAATATAATCGAAACCCTGTTCGACGCCGAATTTAATGTCGTCTAAATCCTTCTCTGTAAGAGAGGGGAGATTTACCTTAACGTCGGGAAGATTGATACCCTTGTGTGAGCCTAATAAGCCGTCATTTCTAACTGTGCAGATAACGTCGTTGTCCTTAATGCCTGTTACAACAAGCTCAATAAGTCCGTCGTCAACAAGAACTCTTGCTCCGATTTTAAGATCACGGGGGAAGCCCTCATAGGTTACGGAAACTCGGTCGGCGTTTCCTACAATATCATCGGTTGTAAAAATAAATGTCTGACCCTTTGTGAGCTGAATGTTTTCCTGCTCCAAATTGCCGGTTCTGATTTCAGGACCTTTAGTGTCCAGAATAAGGGGTATGGGCAGTTCAAGCTCTTCTCTGACAGCCTTTATGTTTTCAATAACAGGCAGATGTGATTCGTGTGTGCCGTGTGAAAAGTTTAAACGGCAGGCGTTAATGCCTGTTTCCATAAGCTCTCTCAGCTTTTCCTTTGTGTTGCTGGCAGGGCCGATTGTTGCAATAATCTTAGTCTTTCTCATAAGCTTCCTCCTCTTTAATATACACGGGTATTAATCACCGGGGAAGAAAAAATTTCCCAATGATTGTCTTTATATATTGTAACCCAAACAGGGGGTAAAAGTCAAGGAACATAGCCGATTTTTAAAAAATTTTTAACAGAACTTTGTACAGTATTCGAATTTATGCTGAAATCTCAGAATTACAGACTATATTAATTACTAAATTTACTATGGAAAAGCCAAAACCTGTATTGAATTAAAGCAAAAATTCTGTTATAATATATATACAGAGAAAAATAAAAAATATCCGCGGAGGTGATATTATGAACGAGAAAGAAATTATCAGTACTAATATTAACAAGTATATGGATTTGCAGAAAATCATAAAGTCTGATAATCCGAAAAAGGAAGCGGAAAATCAAATTAAACCTGTTAAGGCAATTTTAGAAACCTGCGGTGTTACACTTGAAAATCTTGAACTTGAAGATTAATGGTGATATATTATGAATATGCAGGAAATGGCAAGACTTATATTGGGCTTAAGAGCAGCCGGTTGGACAGAGAAGCAGATTAATGACTTTATGCTTTGGATAGAGTCAGGCGATGAGAAATACAAGCCTAAAAACAGCTGATTTATACACAAAGACTTAAGGACTATGGAAAACCTCATAGTCCTTTAAAATTGCTCAAATCTGTAAGAATATATAGTCAACTATTCGCAAAAGTTACGTTTCGCGAATAGTTAAGTTTCCCCTAATTCTTAAAATTAACCTATCGGTCTTTATACTGCTTTTGAGTATTTTTGGCTGTTCTCATACATAAATTCAGCTGAACAGTCGATTTCTCCGTCATTCCAAGTTACAGTTCCGTAATCAACATAGGCACTGTTAAAAATATCTTCATTGTCTAAGGGCTCATAGCATTTTCCTGCTAATATTGTTGCATCAAACAGCCGAGTTTCTCCCGTTGAAAATGTAATTAACATCATCTTGTTTTTTAAGGGTTTAACTGATATAGCCTTGATAGATTTTGCAGGCTCTCCTGCGTATACAATTCCGTTTAATATATACATAATAATCCTCCTTATTATTTTAAAGGTTCTATTTTTGAAAAAGGAATTTCTCTTACTGCTTTATTCCAAGCTTCATATAATTCATCCTCGTGTAAAGCAAGCCAACCTGAAACAAGTCTGTATTGCTTAATCGGTAAGCTTCCGCTCAAAACTTCTCCGTCTAATGATATTGAAGCTTCAAACTCTCCATAATAGACATGAACATGGGGTTTATGATGTTTATATCATTATATTTTTATTACAATACCAAAAAATCGACTTAATTCAGGCATATGACACTCTCCTTAATTAAATTTATATTTAGCAACCATAGTTTTATATTTATATTTTACAACGAATTTGGCTTCTTATCAAGACTGTTTTTTTAATTTGCTATTATTTATACTTTTGAATTTATACTTGAAAACAGCAGACTTTAGATATATAATATATATTTGTTGAGGAGAATTTTGTTTTTATCCTTAAGCTTTGGAGGAATTTAAGTGAAAAATTTTGTAATTAACAACAGAAATAAAATTTTTGATTTTATAAACAATAATGAAGCCGCTGTGTTCTTCTGCGGAAATTCCGCTCACAAGGTCGGCGACGAATTTTATCCCTTTACGCCGAACAGAAATTTCTACTACTTGACAGGTCTTTCCGAACCGGGTCTTATTCTGCTTTTATCAAAATGTGATGAGAAACCCAACGCAAGGCTTTTCATAAAGCGTCCCGACCCGGAGACTGCTAAATGGACAGGCGCATATTTAACAGACCGGGAATGTGAAAATATAAGCGGAATTAAAGATTTCACCTTCATTGACGAATTTGATAAATATATCAATGACAAAATCTGCCAAAAGACTATAACCAAGTTTTATATCGACTTTGACAAACAGATCCCCAAAAATGTTTCCCCTGCTATTGATTTTGCGGAAAAAATAATAGCTAACTCCCCTGTTCCACAAATTTCTGACATCAGCGGCTTTATGGCTTCTCTTCGTGCCGTTAAAACCGATTTTGAGGTTGAAAACATAAAAAAGGCAATTCAAATCACAAAAAACGGCGTTTACTCTATGATGAAAAATGCCAAGCCCGGAATGTATGAATATGAGCTTGAAGCCTATTTTGACTATGAGCTGAAGCACAAAGGCGTTTTCGACAAGGCGTTTGCTTCAATAATTGCCGGCGGCAAAAATGCGGCGGTTCTGCATTACAGTTCCAACAATTGTTCTGTTTCCGACGGAAGTCTCGTTCTCTGCGACGTAGGTGCTGCGTGGGGTTATTACAGCGGAGACATTACCCGAACCTTCCCTATTAGCGGCACTTTCACAGACAGGCAGAGAGAGCTTTACAACATTGTTTTGGAGGGCAATCTTTTAACCCAAGAGCTGATTAAACCGGGAATACCATTCAAAAGACTTAATGAGAATTTAATTGATTATTACGCCAAAGCCCTTAAATCAATCGGCTTAATAAGCCTTAAAGAGGACGTTAAAAATTATTACTGGCACAAGGTCAGCCACTTTTTGGGGCTTGAAACCCACGACATAGGCAGAGGCGACGAAGGCGTCATAACCGAGGGTATGGTTTTCACCGTAGAACCGGGGCTTTATATTGCCGACGAAGGCATTGGCATAAGAATTGAGGACGATATTTTGGTTTCAAAGGAAGGCTGCATTTGCCTTTCCGAGGACATAATCAAAAAGCCTGAGGACATTGAGGAATTTATGAAATGATAAGGTATGAAAAGGATTTATATGCCCCTGTGAAGGCTCTTTTCGAAGAGGACGGCTTTCAGGTAAAGGGCGAGGTCAAAGACTGCGACCTTGTGGCGGAACGTGACGGCGAGCTTGTGATCTGTGAGCTGAAGCTTCGGTTTAACCTTAAGCTTGTTTATCAGCTTTTACGGCGAAAATCCCTCAGCAACACGGTTTACGGCGCAGTTGTTACGCCAAAAAGAGACACTGACGATATTTTAAGGCTTATAAAAGCCATTGACTGCGGACTGATTTTCGTCTCCGAAAAAACGGAAATTGCTGAGGTTGTTTATAATCCCTCAGGAATGGGCAGCCGAAAAAGTCAAAAGGCGGCAAAGCTTAAAAACGAGTTTCAAAACAGAAGCTTTGACAACGTAGGCGGCTGCAACAACACCCGTCTTATGACTGTCTATAAGGAGCAGTCAATCAGGCTTTTATGTGCTTTGGAATTACTGTGCGAAGCCAAGCCCTACAAGCTTAAGGAACTGGGCTTTGACAAAAACGTCAGGGACATACTTTATAACAATTATTACGGCTGGTTTAAAAATGTAAAACGAGGGGTTTATGCCTTGTCGGAAAAAGGCAAATCAGCCTTAAACAATAAAGAATATGAACGTCAGGTGGAATTTTTCCGCCGTGAAATGGAGGACAAAAATGTACAGACTATCGAGAAATGACAAATGCTGGTGCGGCAGCGGACTTAAATATAAACAGTGCCACGAAAAATCGGACGAGCGGATTTTGATGCCCCTTAAGAGAATGGGCTACCCCATTCCACCCCGCCGTCTGCTGCTTAATAAAGAGCAGATTCAGGGTATTAAGGAAAGCGCAAAAATCACCGTTGCTATTCTTGACACCCTTGAAGAAATGGTAAAGCCGGGAATGACCACACAGGAAATTGACGATTTCGTTCATAAATACACTGTTGACAACGGCGGTATTCCTGCTCCCCTTAACTATGAGGGCTTTCCCAAAAGCTGCTGTACATCAATCAACGACGTAATCGCCCATGGCATTCCAAGCGCCAAAACAAAGCTTAAGGAAGGCGACATTGTGAATATCGACATAACCACAATTTTAAACGGCTACTACTCTGACGCCAGCAGAATGTACTGCGTCGGCAAGGTTTCTGACGAGGCAAAACAGCTTGTAGAGGTCACAAAGGAATGTATGTACGCCGGAATTGACGCAGTAAAGCCCTACCGCCCTGTTTCCGACATAGGCAATGTCATACACGATATTGCGGATAAATATAATTACGGCGTTGTTCGTGATCTCTGCGGTCACGGCGTGGGAATTAATTTTCACGACGACCCCCTTGTGGAGCACTACCGCCAAAAACGACCCACAATGATAATGGTTCCGGGAATGGTTTTCACAATCGAGCCTATGATTAATCAAGGCACATGGCGTGGACGTACCCTTGCGGACAACTGGACATTCATAACACAGGACGGCAGACTTTCGGCTCAGTGGGAACACACTGTTTTAGTAACCGAGGACGGCTGTGAAATTTTGACAAAGTAGGTGTAATTATGAAGCTTGACAAATTTTTGATAAACAGTGAAAACCCCTGCCCTGCAATTGTAATTTGCCCCGGCGGCGGCTATAACCACCTTTCAAACCACGAGGGTGCAAACGTGGCTGCGGCACTTAATACATACGGCATAAGCTGTTTTGTTTTGACCTATGACTTTATCTTTCCTCAGCCCTTAATGGACATTAAGGCGGCTGTAAGAGAGGTCAGAGCCAATGCGGAAGAATATAACATCGACCCCCAAAAAATAGGCGTTATGGGCTTTTCCGCCGGTGCTCACCTTGCCGGGATGCTTTCGGAGCAGTTTGACAAATTTGAGGATGGCGAAGCAGAGGTTTCAGCCCTCCCCGACTTCTGCTGTCTTTGCTACCCTGTTGTAACACTTTCTAAGCCCTACGGTCATTTCGGCTCAAGAATTATGCTGGGGGATCGTCTTGACCTTGCGGAGGAGCTTTCTCTTGAAAATTCAGTCCGTGCCGATATGCCCCCTGTTTTTATTTGGCATACCTTTGAGGATAAAAGCGTTCCGGCGGAAAATTCTCTTGAAATGGCTAAAGCCCTTTGGAAAGCCGATATTGACTGTGAGCTGCATATTTTCAGAAAAGGCAGACACGGGTCGGATCTTGCGGAGAGCATAGATGGCACTAAAAACTGGCTGCCCCTTTTTATAGAATTTCTTAAAAACCGTTCTTTTTTGAATTAAACCAAGCTTTTTTTCATATAATAAACCACCCCTGTTTGAGAGTGATTTTATGGAAAGAATGTATGATATTCGCAAAAAAGAAGTTATTAATATTTTCGACGGAACACGTCTCGGCTTTGTAAGCGATGTTATTTTAGACGAAACTAACGGACGAATTAAAAAGCTGATTGTGCCTGCTCCGGCTAAGCTTTTAGGGCTGTTTTCAGGCGGAAAGGAATATAAAATCGGCTGGGAGGATATTAAGGTTGTGGGAGATGATTTTCTTCTTATAGACGCAGACCCCGCTAACCTTCTTTCAAACTGAAAACTTAAGGATACTTATGCCCCGAATTTTTTAAGCTTTCGGGGCTTTTTAATATACTATATTTTTTTGAAAAACCGGTGAAAATGATTTTATAATATGCTATAATGGTGTCAGATAAAATTTTTGCAACTTTTAAGATACAGCTTAAAGGAGATTTTTATGAATTTATCAATACAAGGCTTGAAACGCCGGGTATTAAAAAATATAATGGTAAATAAAAAATATTTTATAAATTTTGCGGTTTTGTACTTTATATTTAATGCCGTCATTTTACTTTTGACCCCTGTTCCTTATGTAATATTAATACTCTGCGGTTGTTTGTATGTAAGCTTTGTTCGTACTCATATCTTTGGCTTATGCTCGGGTGTTGCCTATATTTTTACAGGAAGGACTAATACTCTTTTGTATTTTTCAAACGGCGATGCATATAATGACAGACCCAAAATAAACGAATTTTCAAAAAACAAGGGAAAATATAAAGACCGCATTACATATTCCGATAAAAAATACTTTACAGTGTTTTTTTGCTTTATTTTGTTTGCAGTGTTTACGGCTTTAGCTCAAACGGGGGCTTTATATAATTACATTAACGGCGGCTTTAAAGAGGTATTTTCTGCGTCTGTAATAGCTTACGCTGTTTTGGCAGCTTTGGTTTTAGCCTTATTGTTAATGAATATGATAAAATTTATTTTTGTGGGCTGTATTACGGCTGATTTGTGCAATGACAAAGAGCTTATAAGGTCAGCCGATAACAATATAGATTTATATGAATATAACGGCAAAAAATTCAACGGAAAGCTTTTCGGTGAAATAATAGAAAGTGAAAACAATACCCTTAAAATTTCGTGTTCCCTTTCAAAAATTGTTTTTCTGACCCTTTCTTTTTTCGGCTGGTTTATATTTTCCCTTGTGACCTTTGGCTTTGGTTTTGCATTTCTTATCCCCTATTATAATGTGACAATTGCAAGTCTGTATCTCATTGAAAAATCATTCTTGCATAAGGATTATAATGCAAAATAAAACCTATCTATTAAGTGTGTTGAAAGAATAAGCTTTATGTGATATTATGTATTTAATAAATATGTAAAAATCACAAGATACAATCGGAGGTAATGTTATGAAAATAGAAACAAAATGCGTTCAGTCCGGCTACACACCTAAAGACGGAGAGCCGAGAGTTGTGCCCATTGCACAAAGAACAACCTACAAATATGAATCCACAAGCGCTATGGGCGACCTTTTCGACCTTAAAAAAGAGGGCTTTTTCTATACCCGTTTGGCAAACCCCACAGCCGACGCAGTGGAAAAAAAGATTGCCGACCTTGAAGGCGGCGTAGGCGCAATGCTTACTTCAGCCGGTCAGGCAGCAAGCCTTATTTCGATTTTGAATATTTGCCACGCAGGCGACAGCTTTATAAGCACAACCACAATTTACGGCGGAACATTCAACCTTTTCGGCGTAACCCTTAAAAAATTAGGCATTGAAGCCATTTTTGTAGACCCAGACGCAAGCCCCGAGGAGCTTCAAGCGGCAGTTAAGCCCAACACAAAGCTTGTTTTCGGCGAAACCCTTGCAAACCCTGCCTTAAAGGTTTTGGATTTGGAGAAGTTTGCAGCTCTTGCCCACAACAACGGCATACCCCTTATTATAGACAACACCTTCCCTACTCCCTATCTTTGCAGACCTATTGAGTTCGGCGCAGATATAGTGGTTCACTCCACATCAAAATATATGGACGGTCACGCTGTTTCACTTGGCGGAGTAATTGTTGACAGCGGAAACTTCGACTGGGCGGCAAGCGGCAAATTCCCCGAAATGACAACCCCCGATGACAGCTACCACGGCGTTGTATATACAGAAAATTTCGGAAAGGCTGCTTTCATTACAAAGGCAAGAGCCCAGCTTATGCGTGACTTAGGCTCTTCCCCTGCTCCTATGAACTGCTTCCTTTTGAATTTAGGTCTTGAAACCCTTCACCTGAGAATGGAACGCCACTCCGAAAATGCTCTTAAGGTGGCAAAATATTTGGAAGAAAACGAAAAAATCGCATGGGTAAGCTACCCCGGTTTACCTTCAAGCCCCGACTATGAGCTTGCCAAGAAGTATCTTCCCAAGGGTGCAAGCGGCGTTATTGCCTTCGGGCCTAAAGGCGGCAGAGAGGCTTCCGTTAAGCTTATGGACAGCCTTAAGCTTGCAAACATCGTCTGCCACGTTGCCGATGCAAGAACAGGCGTTCTTCATCCCGCTTCATCAACCCACCGCCAGCTGACCGACGAACAGCTTAAGGAATGCGGCGTTCTTCCGGAGCTTATCAGAATGTCCGTAGGTATCGAGAATGTTGACGATATTATCGCCGACCTTCAGCAGGCTATTGATAAAATTTAACTATCACTGACTTACGGGAGCGACAAGCCTCCCCTTGAGGGGAGGTGGCACACGTAGTGTGACGGAGAGGTGTTTAGCTTCCTAATTTAAGAAGAAGCGGTGCTTTCCTAACCGAACATTTTCGGAAGCGGAAAGCACCTTTTTTACATATATTTATTTATGTCTTCCTTGGAAATCCCCGGGTGGAGGGCGATATTCAGGGCGTTGGCGATAATCCCCGAAAGTCTGTCGATAACTGCGTCAACCTCCTTTGGCGTCACGAAAAGGTTGTTTTCATAGGGGTTTAAAATGCTGCAGATAAGGTCGTATTTATCGTCCCCGGTCATTCCCGCCAAAAGCTGATAAAGGGCTGTGCTTTTGGTGCTTTGTTCGATAAGCTCCTCTAAAATCGTGTCGAGAGTATCACTGACAAGGGTTGCTGCGTCAACAACTGTGGGCACTCCTACCGCAATTACCGGCACGCCCAGGGTCTTTCGGCTCAGCTCCATACGCCTGTTTCCTACTCCCGAGCCGGGGCAGACCCCTGTATCCGCAATCTGAATTGTGGAGTTAATTCGGCTTGCCTTTCGGGCAGCCAAAGCGTCTATGGCAATAACCGCGTCGGGCTTAATTTTCTCCGCAATGCCCATAATTATTTCGCCTGTCTCAATCCCCGTAATTCCCATTACACCGGGGCTGACAGCGGCGACGCTTCTGACGTTTTCGTCAATGTCCTCCGGCACTTCCGAGGCTATATGCCTTGTTACAAGCACTCTTGAAACCACCTTTGGCCCTAAAGCGTCGGGGGTTACGTTCCAGTTGCCTAAGCCCACTACCAAAATAACCGAGTCTCTGTCAATTTTCAAAAGCTCCGAAAGCTTTCCGCTTAAAATCCTGATTATTTCCTCGTGCTTTGCAACTTCATTTTCCTTCATATAAGGGCTTTCAAGAGTGATGTATGTTCCCATAGCCTTGCCGGTTTGGGCTTTCCCTTGTTTGTCGGTTATTTTTACAGTTGACACCTTTATATTATCATCAAAATCCTCGTTTTCAACCTCAATTCCCCCTCTTGCCCCTTCCGCAAGACATTCCGCTGTTTCGAGGGCTAAGTCCGTTCTTAAGCTAAATCCCTTTTTCACGTCAATACCTCCTGTCTTTACAGTCTATTATCCCCCGAAAATAAAATTAAATTCCGTTTTTTTATGTAAGAAAAAAACCGCATATTTCAGCGGTTTTTTGAAGGGATTTATAAGCGTACGCAAGAGGATTCGAACCCCCGGCCTTCTGATCCGTAGTCAGACGCTCTATCCAACTGAGCTATGCGTACATTTTTTCAACACAAAATATTATACAGCAACAATCCTGTTTTGTCAAACCTTTTTTTCCGTTTTTATAAAAAAACTTTATCAAAATAAATTTTGATTTGCACTGCTCAAGCGTTTTTTTTGTTTTCTGTATATTTCGAATAAATGAGAATTATAGCTCCGGCGATAATTATTATTACCGAAATCAGCATTGACACAGGCAAGCCCAAAAGCTTAAGCTGGTCGGTTCTGAGGGATTCTATCCAAAAGCGTCCGACCCCGTAACCTATTAAATAAACAGATGTCAGTGTTCCTTTTTTGTTTTTGCCGAATTTTAAAATCAGCGTTAAAACAGCAAACAGCCCCAAATTCCACAGGCATTCATATAAAAATGTGGGATGAACCTGAATATATTCCGTGCCGTTAAAGTCAATAACAGGCAGCTCCGCACCGTTATAGATTATGCTTTCGCCCTTTCGAACCACGTTGCCTACAGCCTTAACCTGTTCAACCTTAAGCCGCATAGCTAAAAGCCCTTCCGCGGCTTTGCCGAAGGCTTCTCTGTTGAAAAAGTTGCCCCATCTGCCGACAGCCTGACCCAAAACAAGCCCTCTTGCACAGGTGTCGCAGAAGGTCAAAAGGCTTACTTTCTTGATTTTAGTGAAAACATAGGCTGTCAGAAGCCCTGCCAAAATACCGCCGTAAATCTGAAGTCCGCCGTCTCTGAAGCCGAAAAAATCCAAAACCGACGAGCTTTCGTCAAAAATTAAATAGCCCAGCCTTGCTCCGCAGATTGAAAACAAAATCCCCGGCAAGACAAAATCACCGTAAATCTCGGGGTTTTGACCTGTGGCTTTAGCCTGTCTCACTGCCGTTAAATAGCCGAAAAGCATACCCAAGGCTATGCACACGCCGTAGCAGTATATGTCAAAGCCGCCTACAGACAAAAACACCTTCGGCACGCTTTCAAGCTTTATGCCCAAATTATAAAACCAAATATCGGGATTCATTTTTTTACTCCTTTAATATGTAACAGGGCAAATTGCCCTTTTATTACTTCAAAATCGGCTCTACTATGCTCAGTGCGCAGTTATCCGCATCAAAAATATCAAGCCTTTTATAAATGTCATCTGCCGTAACAGCCGAATATCCCTTGTATACGTCCCAAAAATCTATGCCTTTAAAGGCAAAATCCGTAACCGCTGAGGCAACTCCGTGAATGTTATCTGTTCCGGTTAAAAATGCTCCGCATAGACGCTTTTTGCTTATTTCCAAAAGGTTTTCGTCTATGCCCTCTTTTTTAAGCCTTCCCGTCTCTCTTAAAATTTCCTCACAGACACTTTGCCCCCTGTCGGACACTCCGGAAAACACCGCAGCACCATAGTCGTCTCCCAAAAGATACTCCATAGAAAAGCTTTTGTCAATGTCTCCCCTTAAATAAAGCCTTTCGAAAAGCTCCGAAGCATTGCCGCAAATCATATCCAAAAGAAGTCTCGTTGAGCAAAGCCTTTTAAGCCCCGGAGTGTCAAAATCCTTTTCCTTAAAGCCCAAATTAAAAAGCGGCTTTGAAACCTCCATATTGACCCTTACGATTTTTTCGGCAATATTTTCTTCAAAAATTTTCTCCCGAACGTTAGGCTCTCCCCTTTTCATAAGGCACAAATCCTCGCAGAGGTCAAAAAGACTGCCGCCGCCGAAATCTCCGCACAGTGTCAAAACAGAGTTTTCACCGCAATAAAACCTGTCGTAAGCCCTTTGGAGCATATCCCTGTTCATTTGGGAAATATCTTCCTTTGAGCCTGCAATATTGTTTCTGACGGGGTTTTCGCTGTAAAGAGCGTTCAGCAGATTAAAATAAACCTGCCACCAGGGGTCGTCCTCATACATACCTATTTCTTCCCCTATTATGCCCTTTTCCCTTTCGATACTCTCTTCTGTGAAATATGGATTGGCGGTAAATTCAAGAAGAAGCCGTAAATTTTCTTCAAAATTCTTATAACAGCTGAAATAATAGGCGGTTTGAGAAAAATTGGTAAAGGCGTTGACGTTTGCGCCGTGCTTTCCGAACTCGTCAAAAACATTAAGGCTCTTTTGCTCGAAAACCTTATGCTCCAAAAAATGGGCACAGCCTGCTTTGGCTGCTCTGTCGGCTGAGCCGAAATTCACCGCCAGCAACGCCTCCTTAGACACACAGTCCTCTTTGTCTATTATATAACATCTCGTTCCGTTTTTCAACCTTTTGTCAAATATTTTCAAGGGGTCGCTTCTCCTCTCCTAAGCAGATATATCGTATCAACAGAAGCCCCCTCAAATGCGGCTCTGATGCTGTCATTTTTAAGAGACTTTATAATTTTTAGGGCTTCCTCAGGGCTGTCTGCGCCGCCCCACAGAGCTTTGGAAAGACAAAAGCTTTCAACCGCACTGAGACTGTCGCTAAGCTCCGTATACTGCTTTACAAGCCCTTCCTTTGCCCTTTCGATTTCAGCGTCCGTTGTGTTTTTCATATCTGCTAATTCAGAATTTATTATATCAATTATTTTATCTGCATTTTCCTCCGACACTCCGCACTGCAGAACGCACCTGTCTAAACCCCTCAGCACCTGTGAGGTAATATAATAGCAAAGCACCTCTTTTTCCCTTGCCTTCATAAACAGCCGGCTTTGAGAACCGCCGCCGAAAATTTCGTTTGCGCAAAGAAGCTCATAATAGTCTGCCTTTGTTTTTAAGCCCACACCCAGCTTGCTTTGGCTGACCTCCATATTTTCATAGACTTCTTTAGGCTTGCCGCTTGTTTGTTTTGATTTAACAACTGTTGTCTTAGGCTCTCTGCCGCCGACGTCAAAGGCTCTTAAGCCCCTTTTCAAGGCTTCCCCGTCAAAGCTGCCGACAGATGTAATTATTATTTCCGACTGCGAAACAACTTTTTTATAGTGAGCATAGAGGGCTTCGCATGTTATTGGTTCAACGTCATCTATAAAGCCGTCTCCCGGTATGCCTGCCCCCTGACCGGCAAACATTTCTTCAAGGAGACGTTCCCTTGCATACTCTTTTTTGTCGTCCTTACGTGACCTTATGGAGCTTTTAAGCATCTCCTTCGCCGTTTTCAAATATTCTTCTTTGAAGGCATTGTTTTCGGTAAGGGGTTCGAAAATAACCTTTTTTAAAAGCTCCAAAGCATTTTTGACGTTGTCCTCCTCATTGACACAGCATGTGTAAAACTCCAACAGCTGAAAATTTCCCTTTTTCATATTTACGCAGTCGATACCGCTGCCGAAGGAAAGAGCCGCCGCCTTAGCTAAAGCTGACGGCGTGGGGTATTCCTTACAGCCAAGCCCCAAAATATTTACAAGCAAAGCGTTTTTTGTTACCTCATCTTTATTCAATTCTCTTTTGAAAAGCACTGAAAGACCGCAGGAGCAAAACCTGTTACTTTTCGCCGTATAAGCCCTTATCCCCCTGTTTATGTCCCAAACCTCCATAAAATCACCTCACATATACTTTCTCATATTTTTAAGCGCACTTTTTTCAAGCCTTGAAACCTGTGCCTGACTTATGCCTATTTCCTCCGCAACCTCCATTTGGGTTCTGCCCTTAAAAAATCTCAGATCGATAATATGCTTTTCTCGCTCAGAAAGCTTTTTCAGTGCTTCGGAAAGGGCTATGCTCTCAACCCATGAATTGTCGGTGTTTTTGTCATCGCTGACCTGATCCATAACGAACAGTGCGTCTGTTCCGTCATGATAAACAGGCTCGAAAAGAGAAACAGGGTCTTGAATTGCGTCAAGAGCCATAACTATCTCACCTCTGTCAATTTCCAGTTCCTTGGCTATTTCGTCTACTGTGGGTTCTCTCGAAAGCTGGCTTGTGAGCCTTTCCTTAGCCTGAAGTGCCTTATAGGCTGTGTCTCTCAGGGAACGGCTGACCCGAATAGTATTATAATCCCTCAGGTGACGCCTGATTTCCCCTATAATCATAGGTACGGCGTAGGTTGAAAACTTGACCTCCTGAGATGTATCGAAATTGTTGATCGCCTTTATAAGCCCTATACAGCCCACCTGAAAAATATCGTCGGGAGACTCGCCTCTTCCGTTAAAACGCTGAATTACGCTTAAAACAAGGCGTAAATTTCCGTATATATACTGTTTTTTGGCTTCCTCGTCCCCTTCCTTAATTCTTTTTATGAGCCTGTCCTTTTCATCGTCTTTCAGAACAGGCAGAAGGGAGGTGTTCACTCCGCAGATTTCTACCTTTTGTCGCATAAAAAATACCTCCGGAAAACTCTTTTATAAAAAGTCTTTCCCAAAGGTGATATTTTATTCAAACAAAAAGACCTGAGGAAATATCCTTAGGTCTGAATTATTATCTTGCTTCTACAACAAATTTAATTGATGTTTTTTGTTCGCCGTCAACCTCGATTTGGCTGAAAGCCGGAACGCAAATAAGGTCAATTCCGTTTGGAGCAACATAGCCCCTTGCGATGGCGATACTCTTTACAGCCTGATTAACAGCCCCGGCCCCGATTGTCTGAATTTCGGCAGTGTCGGAATTTCTGACAATTGCGGCGATAGCCCCGGCCACACTTTTAGGCTGTGACGTTGATGAAACCTTTAAAATTTCCATAATAGCCTCCTAAATCAAAATATTTATAATAATTTTTCAGCTTTCTCCCTTAAGCTTATGAACTGCGTCTGCGGCGGCGTTCTGCTCCGCCTCTTTTTTGCTTTTGCCCTTGCCTGTTCCCAAAACAATGCCCTTGTGGGTTACATTTGAAACAAACTCCTTGTTATGGGCAAGCCCCGATTCGTCTACGATGTTATAAACCAAAGGCTCCTTGCTCTTCTTTTGTATCATTTCCTGAAGATAGGTTTTGCAATCTCTTGTTTTGAAATTGCTTTTAAGCTCTTCTATATATGTGCTTAAAATATTCAAAATAAAGGGTCTTGCGGCTTCTATACCGCCGTCAAGATATACTGCGCCGAAAACAGCCTCCATAGCGTCTGCCAAAATGGAAGATCTGTTTCTGCCGCCTGTCTGCTCTTCGCCCTTGCCCAAATAGAGATATTCGCCCAAGCCTATTTTTCTGGCTGCTGCCGCAAGGCTTTCCTCACAGACAGCCCCGGCTCTAAGCTTAGTCATTTCGCCCTCCGGCATAAGCTTATATTTATTAAAAATGTAATCGCTGACAACGATTTCAAGCACAGCATCGCCCAAAAACTCCTGTCTTTCATTGTTTCTATAAGTGGGCATACCCATTTCATGGGCATAAGAGCTGTGAGTTAAAGCGGTTTCCAAATATGCCTTATTCTTAAAAGAATAATCTAAAAATTTATCCATATGAATAGCTCCCAAGAAGTAAGCATAACAATTAAGGCAATAGTAAAGCGTGTCTTAATTGTTACATCTGCTTAATAAATATGATGTTTAAAGTATAAAGGCGTACCGAAAAGCCGCGGAAAAAGCGGTTTCGGTACCCCCTGTGAAAGATAATTATTTCTTAGCTTCGTTAATGTAGTCAACAGCGTCGCCTACTGTCTTGATATTTTCAGCGTCCTCGTTTGCAAACTCGATTTCGAAAGCGTCCTCAAGTTCAGAAATAATCTGGAAGATATCAAGAGAATCTGCATCAAGATCATCAGCGAAGGAAGTTTCAAGAGTAATATCATCCTCAGAAACGCCCATCTGTTCAGCAATAATTTCTTTAACCTTATCAAATACCATTTTAAAATTTCCTCCTTAAA
The DNA here is from genome assembly GCA_021200955.1 of Clostridiales bacterium. Lineage (GTDB taxonomy): Bacteria > Bacillota > Clostridia > Lachnospirales > CAG-274 > JAJQCI01. The sequence goes on from JAJQFU010000121.1 coordinate 16,305, forward strand.
TAGTTAAAAGAATATATAGTTTGTCTGACATACAGTCAACCATGCGAGCTTACTCGTTTGGTTGTATGCCGACAACGCTTTTATACTACTATACTAAAATTCAGAGTAATAATCAATACCCAAATTTAAATTTTTTACATTTTTTCATAAATTTTATTTACGATGTCATTTTTAATGAAGGTTCTGCACTGGTTTACAGCCCCCACAACAGCCTTGGCGTCAGAGGCGCCGTGAGCCTTAACCACAAGTGAGTTAAGCCCTAAGAAAGGTGCTCCCCCTACTTCCGAATAGTCCATTTCCTTCATTAAACCCTTAAGGTTTTTAATTGACAGCGCAGCACCGATTTTGCCCAAAAGAGTTGACAAAAGGGCTTTCTTTATGAGTCTGAAAAGAGTAAACGCCATACCCTCACCGAACTTTAAAATAATGTTGCCTACGAAGCCGTCGCAGACATAAACGTCGGCAGCGTGAGTTAAGAGATCTCTTGCTTCGGCGTTGCCTATAAAGTTCAGGTCGGTTTCCTTAAGAAGCTGATGCGCCTCTTTTGTAACAGTGTTTCCCTTTTCCTCTTCAATGCCTATGTTCACAATACCGACTTTCGGGTTTTTAACTCCCAATATGTTTTCGTAGTAAACAGAGCCCATTTTAGCAAACTGAGCTATATAATTCGGCTTGCAGTCTGTGTTTGCTCCTACGTCCATAAGGAGAGAAGGACCCTTTTCCGTAGGTATGAGAGTGGCAAGACAGGGTCTTTCAACGCCTTTTATTCTGCCGACGATAACAGTTGCTCCCGTTAAAAGAGCGCCTGTGTTGCCTGCGGAAATAAAGGCATCGGCTTTACCGTCTTTTACAAGGTTCAGCCCCACAACCATTGAGGAATTTTTTTTGCGTCTGATAGCAGAGGTGGGAACCTCGTCATTTTCAATGACCTCTTCGGCACAGACAACCTCAATTCTCTTTTCGTCATATTTATACTTGTTAAGCTCGGTTTTAATTGCTTCCTCCCTGCCCACAAGCACAAGTATGTCATTATCAGACTTCAGTGCATTAACGCAGCCCTTGACAATTTCGCCCGGGGCATTGTCGCCGCCCATACAATCGACGGCTATTTTAACCTGAGACATAAAATCACCTTTTAACCGCCTGTTCAAACAGTGTAAAAACCATCGGAACAAGCAGCAGTATTAAAAGAAAAACGGGAGACAGAATATCCCCCTTTATAATTACTCAGCAACTTCAACAACTGTTCTCTTCTTATAAGAACCGCACTTTCTGCAAGCTCTGTGAGGCTGCATTAACTCGCCGCACTCGCTGCAAACAACAAGCGTAGGGGTTACAATCTTAAAGCTTTGGGCTCTTCTCTTCATCTTCTTAGACTTTGAGGTTCTGCCCTTAGGACAAATTGACATTATTAACACCTCCCGAAAATAAAATCATTTCATTTAATAATAAAGGAAGTTACTCCTCATTAAACATTTTTTTCAGCCTGAGAAACGCTTCGTTTCCCTCAAATGTATCACAGCCGCAGTCTCCGTAATTAAGGTTTGCTCCGCATTTAATGCAAAGCCCCTTACAGTCCTCTCTGCAAACATTCTTCATAGGAAAGTTAAGCAAAAGCTCGGTATATACAGCCTCTTCAAGGTCGATTTTGTCTCCCGAAAAGCTGTAGTTTTCGTCGCTGCCGCTGTTTCTCTCAAAAATTCCTTCAAAAGGAAATTCAAGCTTTTTTAAAAAATTGTCAAGACATAAGTCGCATTTAAGCATAAGCTCCGCCCGCATAGACCCCTCAAATGTAAAAACATCCTCGGTGTTTCTTTTAAGACTCCCTAAAACAGTGACAGAAGCCTTTTCTTCGTCACAATAGCTTTTGGGAACCGAAATATCGGCGGAAAGCCTGACTTTTGAAATGCCCTCTGCCGGAAAGCCCCCTATATCAATAATTAAACCTGTTTTATCAGCCATAATTAATGCCTCCTTATCCCCAACGCACATTCCAAAAGCCATTATATTATAAAGCTTAGGTTTTGTCAAGTAAAAACCTCAAATTTTTCAATAAACTTCCTATAAAATCTTATAAAGTCTTACTCGGCTTTTTCTACTGATTCGATAGCCTTCTTTACATCGTCAAGCAAATCTTCTTCACTTGAAAGAACCTCACCGGCAATAATATAGCCCTCTTCCGAATTGGCTACTGTCTTTGAAGCAATATAGCCTTCCATTTCTTCGTCAACAAACTTAATTGTGTAGTAGTTTGATTTAACGCCGTCTTCGTCCTCATCGCCTTCGAAGTCTAAAACCTCATATTCAAGCTCGTCGCCTAAGGATTCAACAAGTGCTTCTTCGGTAGTGGGGATTGTGTCATAGCCCAAAGAGCCTGCTTCTGCGCTTAAGTTGAAATAGAGAATAACAGCCTCGCTGTCAAGACCTGTTTCTACAGCGGAATCGCTCGTAGCAGGAAGACTGAATACATACATACCCGATTCAGCGTATTCAGCCGTTGCTTCCCAGTATTCACTGGGCAGAGTAATACTGAAAGAGCCGTCTTCAGCAGTATAAACATATCCCTTGCTGCCGCCGCAGCCGCCCAACATAGTAACTGCCGTTACAGCAGCAATAACCAAAGCAATTTTTCTTTTCATTTAAAAATTTCCTCCTTAAAAAGCAACCGCCAAGCCCCAAAATCTTTTTCTGACTCCCTTTAAAAGGCGGTAAAAGTATACTTATTTTATTTTAATCAAACATTAAGCCTTTGTCAATACTTTTTTCAACAATGATTTATCCCTGTTTTTTACTCTGTCTCGCAACGTCCTCGCTGTACATTTCGAGCCCCGTTTCAACGTCGCCGTTAAAAGCGATTTTTCCGTCCTTAATATAAACCACTCTGTTGCAGAAGTTTCTGATCTGGTCATCTGAGTGTGACGAAAAGAGAACGGTTTTGCCTGCGTTGAAAAGCTCCATTGTTTTAGCCTTTGACTTAGCCTGAAAGTTTTTGTCGCCTACTGAGAAAACCTCGTCTACAATCAGAATGTCCGGGTTTGAAAACACTGCCAGAGCAAAGCCCAGTCTTGCGCCCATACCTGAGGAATACATTCTGAAGGGAAGGTCGAAATATTCGCCAAGATCCACAAAATCAATTATATCGTCTAAAATAGCGTCAATATCGGAATGGCTCATACCCATAAGCATACCCTTGTAATAAAGGTTTTTTCTGCCTGTGAAATCCGGGTTGAAACCGGCGCTTAGGTTTATGAGAGAGCCTATTCTGCCCTCTGTCTCAACACTGCCGTATGTGGGAAAGGTTATTCCCGCCACAAGCTTCATAAGTGTTGACTTGCCTGCGCCGTTTTTGCCTATAACGCCCACCATTTCCTGCTTTTTAACGTCTAAGGTAATATCATCTAAGGCAATCTTAAGAAAAGCCGTCTGCTCCCTTGATTTATGTGAAAACAGCCACTTGAAAATCTGATAGTCCTTTTCGAATATATAAAACTCTTTTGTAAGATTTCTGACCTCTATTGCATTTGCCGGATTTTGCATATTTCTCACCTCACATTAAATCTGCATAATATTTTCTCAGCTTAAACTGAATAAAGCTGCCGAAGGCAAAAAATACAAGAACGCACAGCCAAAAATATATGCTGTAAACAAGGCTCGGCGCACCGCCCAAAACAAAGGCGTTTCTGAAGCCGTTAAGAACATATACCATAGGATTAACTCTGACGAGAACCTCTAAAAAATGATTGCCCGAAATGTGTTTATAGCCCCAGATTATAGGCATAGTATACATCAGCACTCTGAGAGTAACTATATAAAACTGGTGAAAGTCGCTTGACACAGCTACAAAAGCCGAAATAGGCACCATTATAGCATACATCAGAATAAGCATACAGAAAACATAGTAAATAAAGAGTATTGGGTGGAAGCAGTGCATATATCCGAAATAGCCGCATACGCCGAACATAAACAGGAAGGTGAAAATTCTCTTAAAGAATATTCCCGTAACCTCCACCGTAGGAATTATCGTAATAGGAAATTTTATGCTCTTTAAAATTGACCTGTAGGATTTTATTGAGGTAGCGCCTACATTCAGAGCCTCCTGCATAAAAAACCACGGAATAGTACCTGTTACAAGATAGACAATGTTATGCATTCCGTCAATTTCACCGTTGCCCGACATAAGAAGTCTGAACATAACAAACACCGAGAAATAAACAAAATCGTGAAGATAGAGCCATAAAACGCCTATAGACGTTCTCAGAGTCTGCTTATTCATGCTTACTGCCGCAAGCTTTAAAATGAGTCCCTTGTTTTCAATATGCTCCTTTAAATAAAACCTTATTGCTTCTAACATAAAAACAAACCTCTCTGTATCTAAGGCAGCGGCTTTAGCCGTCAAAGCCTTAAGCTTCCTTAATAAAATTCAAAACAACAGCCATTCTCTTTTCGAAAGTATGCTCACTGCGAACGGCTTCCATCCCCCTTTGGGCAATTTTCCTGCGTTCTTCGGGATTTTTCATATAATAATCAATTTTTTCAGCTAGGTCTTTTTTGTCTTTATAGGTGACAACACAGCCCTCCAAAACATCCTCAAGCCCTTCAACCTCGTCGCTTATAATAAACGCTCCGCAAGCCAGACCGTCGAAAATACGGTTTGAAATAAAACCCTTTCGGCTCATATCCTCCCAATGGTCATTAAGAAGAATGGAACATGAGGCGTACTCCTCACCCAAAAGCCTGTTGGGAATATTTTCGCCTTTTATATAGTCATCGTCTATTAAGCCCTCCCAGTTGGTTCCGAAAACGGAAAGAGAATATTCAGTCGGGATAATATCCTTAATGATTTTTCTCATAACCTTTCTTGAGTTGCCCACGAAAAGAAGTTCATATTTGTTTTCGGCATTTTCGCGGGGCTTAAAAACATCGGGATCCGTACACTGAAGCAAAGGCTCAACCGGGGTATGGGCAAGCTTTTTAATTCTTTCAGCCTGAATAACAGAAGAAATATAAACCTTGTCATATTGGTTATATTCTTCAACAGTTATATCGTCAGGATGTGAAATATTCCACATAATGTTAATATGCTCGGGTCTGGGCTTATAAACGCTTAAGCCCCTTAAAACAATAACATATTTTCCGTCAAAGTCATCCTCCCACTGAGGAAGTATTCTTATTTCGGTCTCATAGCCCTGCTTGTCAAAGCATTTTTTCATAGCCTTGGCAAAGTGATAGTCGCCCCAGCTTTCGGCTTCGCTCCATTTGGGAACAGGAGCCATGATGGCAATCTTGTTTTCGTCCTTTTCAGCGAATTTTTTTAAAATATTCTTAAGCTGCTTTGCTCTTATGTCATAGGTATGGTTTTTCAGAACAAAATCTCTCAGCTCATTAATTTTTTCATTACGGGCTTTTTCGTCCTTCATATAAAAATCCACAAGACTTAAAAACTCGCTGCGGTTCCTAAACACAGGAAGCATATTGTTAAATATGTCCTCAGAGCCTTCGGCTCCGTTTGTAATAACAAGACACCCTGCGGCGAGAGCGTCATAAACCCTGCTGTTTACAGCGCCGTATTCCTTAGTAACCGCATTGGCATCGTCAACAACGATTTTTGCATATTTATAAACCGAGGGAATATCCTTATAATTTACAAATCCTCCGGTATAAGCCGCCATAGAGGGAACATCCTCCCAGTTCTTGCCGAAAACCTTAAAGCTGTAGGGAAGCTCCTCGGGGGCTATAATATCTATAATTTCCCTGGGGCTGTTCCAATAGCTGCCTGTAAAAACATAATCCGCTTCAAATCTGCTTTTATTTTCGGGGCTATCGTCTATATTTTCGGTTTTAAATCGTTCATGGTTTGACGCAATGGGGAAGAGCTCGGCTTTTCTGCCGGTTTCCTTTAAAATATAGTCGCAAGCCTTGGGGCTTGAATCAAACACAAGGCTGTATTCATAAAATGAAGGATTTTCAACCCATCTTTCAAACCAGTTTCTTGCCCACGCTATGGTAACAATATCCTCTCTGGCATTTTTCATCATATTTATGTCATAGCTGTCAAGCATTGAAATCAATACATCCACGTCCTGACCTACGTCATACCAGTCTCCCTCACCTCTTCTGGTGAGATATTTAATTTCATAGCCCAGCTTTTCCAGAGACAAAGCAAGCTCCATAGCCGTAAAATAATCGCCTGCGGAAGCCTCATCTCCTGCTTCTGTAACGCAGAAAGCGACTTTAAGCTTTTTTTCGCCGAAAAGCGTTTCCGAATTAAGCTTTTCTCTAAAAATATTTTCTTTTATATATTTTTGCCACTTGCTCATAAAAAGATGAGTATTGGCAGTGCGTCTTTCACTGACTTCAATTCTGTCGGAGTTTATTTGGGTTCCGAATTCATAGTGAAAAAGGAGAGCCGTAGGGCAAAGGCAGTTTTTATAGCCCATTCTGTGAATTTTAAGGCACAAATCCACATCCTCATAGCCGTAAACATAGCCCTCGTCAAAGCCCCCTGCTCCGAGAAAAATTTCTTTTTTAACCAAAAGACAAGCCGCCGTAACGGCAATCTCCTCAGTTATTTCCTCCGAAGAGCATTCAAACACATCCTCGGCGTTATTCTTGTTATACGGTCTTAAGAAATATTCGCCCTCAAACTCGCTGCCCTTAAAGGCTATGCCGTTATGCTGAACCAAAAACGACTTTCCTTTATTTATGCGGTTGTCGGGAATTTCGGGGTAAACAAGCTTAGCCCCTACGCAGCCGCAGTTTTCGTTTTTAAAGGCAGCTTCAAGCATTTCATCAAGCCAACCGTCAGTCACCTCAATATCATTGTTTAAAAACAGGAGATATTCGCCCCGGGCTTCCTTCGCTCCGTCGTTGTTTGCTTTTGAAAAGCTTTCATTGACAGAATTTTTAATAATCCTGATTTTAGAATTATTTAAGCCCTTAACGTATGAAACGGAACCGTCGGAGGACGCATTGTCAATCAATATAACCTCATAATTTGAATAAAAGTCACAGCTTTCAAAGGAATTAAAAAGTGTCTTAAGGTTATCGATTCCGTTATGATTAAGTATTATGATGGACACCAAAGGCTTATTATCTTTATTGCTAAATCCCTTTAACAAGCCTTTATTTATATTAATAATTTGACTTTTATCATATTTACTCGGCAAAAAATCGGGTTCAGGTTCTTCCTTCGTCAAAAATCCTGCGGCTGAAACACTTTTTTCGTCAAAAGACATTACTTTTTTTTTACGATAGCTTCTCATTATAGAAGCAAGCCTGAAGGGCAAAGCTGCAAGCTTTACGGGAGACGACATAGCGTCAGCCATTGCGCAGCCTATATTATATCTGAATGAATTTGCATATCTTTCATATTCAAGTCTGAAATTCTCCGCATTCTGTCTGTATTTTTCCAAATTCTTTTTGCAAAGTGCAAGGTCGTCTTTATAAGCCCTGACCTCTTTTTTATACTTTTCAATTCTGGAATCCGCCGAAGCCTTTTGAATTTTTGTCTGTCTGAGCTCGTTTTCGGCGTATCTGTTTTTCTCTTTAGCGTCCTCAAGCTTTATTCTGAGGTCGCTGCATAAAGCCTTTGAATTTGCAAGTGCTTTTCTTCCGCTTACAATTTCCGCGTCTTTTTTTGCGCAGAGCTTGTCCGTTGCACGCATAATATTTTTTATGCCTTCGGTAAAATTAAACTGCTTAAGATAGTTATAAAACTCCTTAGGATAACTATTGTTTTTGTCGTATAAAATGCCCAAGCCGTTAAAAAGCGGCAGACCTGTATAGACAAAACGCCCCTCGTTCTCAGCCATAAAGTCCTCAACCGCCGTCAAAACTCCGCATTTATCATTATTATAATGAAGAGAATTATCCAAATGGGCATTAAAGCCCCCTTTGTCGGTCAGCTCGTTGGTATCGACGTCTATGCCCTTGTTGGCGTGTGCATTTACATACTGCTCGGGAATATTTGTTACGTCATAATAAAGGTCTCTTCTGTCATAGGGCCAGCCAATATCGTGAAACAGCACTAAAGGAAAAGTCTCTGTGTTCTTTTTCACCATATTAAGCTCGCTGTAAACAGTATAATAGTTATGGTCGCCGTCAATTAAAATTACGTCATAGTCGTGAATTTTCCAAATTGCATTAAGTGACATAGCCTTGTGATAGACATAAACTCCCTTATAGTCCTTAAAAAACTCGTCTACGTCAATTCTGGGCATAGGATCCACAATATGAAGCGTGCCCTTATGCTGTCTGCAATATTCTATTAAATTAACTGTGTTTTCGCCCCTGTCGCAGCCGATTTCCACAATATTGCGGACACCTGCGGCTTCAAAACATGGCTTAACAATATCATTATAAAATCTATGCATAAAATTTCCTTTCTCTCTCAAAAACATATACACATTTAACAAAAAGTATTTTATCAAAATATGCAGATATTGTCAATAACTTTATGAAACGGCAATGTGTAATTCTCACATTTGTGAAGGTGATTCAAGTGTAATTCTGCCGAGCCTTCCCCCTCTGAACTCATCAAAAAGAACAGCCGAGGTTCTTAAGGAGTCAACCTCGCCCCCTTTGGAGAGAAACCCTCTGTTTTTGCCTATGTTCAAAAGAATGTCATTAGGCGAGCCCACTTCAGAGACAGAATATCTCTTTTCAAGGCAGCCGGGATAAAGCTTAACTATTCGGCTTATAAACTCCGCCGCAAGCTCAGGCATATCCAAAATATCGTCGTTTACCGCCCCGGTAAAAGCAAGTCGCAGCCCTGCCTCCTTGTCGTCGAATTTAGGCCAAAGAATACCGGGGGTATCCAAAAGCTCAAGGTCTTTTTTTATTTTGACCCACTGCTTGCTTCTTGTTACGCCGGGCTTATCCCCTACCTTGGTCATATTTCTGCCTAAAATTTTGTTTATAAGAGTAGACTTTCCCACGTTGGGAATTCCGCAAATCATAACCCTCGAAGGCACCATAATTCTGCCCCTCGCCTTAAGCCTTTCAATTTTTTCCTTCATTAATAATCGGCACGCAGGATAAAACTCCTTTATGCCCTCCCCCTTTTTGCTGTCGGCGGTTATGACATAAAACCCCTTTTCCTTAAAATACTCCTGCCAAAGCTTTGTTTTTGAAGCGTCTGCAAGGTCTGCCTTATTTAAAATTATAATTCTCTTTTTATTTGCCGCCAGCTTATCTATATCGGGGTTTTTCGATGAAAGAGGAAGCCTTGCGTCCACAAGCTCGCAGACAATATCCACAAGAGAAATATTTTCTTCCATCATACGGCGGGTTTTGGTCATATGCCCGGGGTACCACTGTATATCCAAATTAAACACCTTCTTTCGGAAACTTTATATCAGTAAAAGAGACGCAAATAAAATTGCGTCCCCTGAAAAATTATTTCGATGTTCTTTTGTTGATGTTTTCCTTAACCTTAGCGGCTTTGCCCACTCTCTGTCTGAGATAGTTAAGCTTAGCACGTCTTACGATACCGTAACGAACAACCTCAATACGGTCGATTCTGGGTGAATGAACAGGCCATGTTCTTTCAACGCCTACGCCTGAAGCAATTCTTCTTACGGTAAAGGTTTCTTTAGCGCCGCCGCCCTGTCTTTTAAGAACGGTGCCCTCAAACATCTGAAGTCTTTCTCTGTTGCCCTCTACAACCTTTGCATATACTCTTACGGTATCGCCTACGTTAAAGTCCGCAACATTGCTCTTAAGCTGAGCATCTTCGATTTCCTTAATAATAGTAGCATTCATAGGAAATTTTCTCCTTTCATCATAGATATTCTTAAAGACCTGAGGGAAAACCCTTCCCCTAAGCAGCCTTCTGCTTACGTCCCAGAGGAATATCCGTTATACCGAACAAGAGAGATTATACCACAGAAAAAGCCCCAATGCAATCACTTTTTTTTCTTTTTGGCGTAAAATTTGTTTTTATTTTTCCTCACTCCCTTTATAACGATTTTTTATAC
>JAJQFU010000102.1 GCA_021200955.1 Clostridiales bacterium
GGAGGCGACATCCGGTGTATTTATACATACCTTTTAAGGAAGATTTATATAATTCATATATTGGAAATTATATATCCTATGGCATTGAATGTATAGAGATTAAAGCAGGACAAGCCAAACAGGCTGCATTTATTTCCGATGTTTCAGTGAATTTTTGTTTTGCTGCCGATTTGGCATTGAAATGCACTTTAGGTCAGCTGTCGCCCTGTCATCTTGCTGATGTTGTGGAAGATGAGATTTAGGCTATGACAAAACAGCGGAGGTAAAAATGACTAAACTCGGTTCTAACATTAAGAAATTGCGAGAAAGCAGAGGTCTTTCACTATCAGATGTGGAGAAAAAGCTCGGCATAACCAAAGGTCTTATATCAAGGTATGAAAACAATTTAGTGGATCCGTCCTTAAGCATGGCAGTAAAATTCGCCGAATTTTATTCTGTATCGCTTGACCATCTGGTGGGACTAAAGTAAGAGCTTCACAGTAACAGGCGAAGATTTTAAAAAGCTGAAATTCAACAAAATATCATAAAAAGGATAGAATATGAGACGTAAATTCTCTGATTTTCTATCCTTTTTTCTCTTTTGATGTTTTTTTGCTGTATATTTTCAAAATTTATCCATTAATAAGTCTGCGATATTTAGAATAGTCACTTTCGGGAATTTCAACCAGTTTCATAGCTTGGTCTATATCAATCCCCAAATTTTTCATTAATTTCTTAAGTGTTTCTACAAGTGTTTCCTCCCTGCCTTTATTTTTTGCTTTTCTTTCTATACCATAGCTTACATTACACATAGTTGTCACCTCTTCCTCAATATTTTTTGTTATCTTGATATTAAAATCGTTTTTCATTATATTCAGTCTTTCTTGTGCAGAAAGGTCTGATGATGTTATAACTTCAATAAGTTTCAGACAGTTTTTGTAGTTTTCGGAATCACGTTCGCCGAGACAAACCATAACAATATCTAAAAGGTCATAGTCTTTAAAATTATATTTTGCTTCGCCTATTAGGTTTTGCTCTTTCAGCGAAAACCTTGTTATTGTGTTCTGTTTATTCTTCGGTACGTCACAGCATATCCATATGCTTACAACCTTTTTAATTTTTCCGTACTCAGAATTTGAAAATTCTTTGTTATACTGGTCGGAAATAAGTCTTGAACAGTAATAAACAGCACGTTTTAACAAGGGATACTTCGGTGAAAAATCATTTTGTGCTTCAACATTTATAATCAGCTTCACCGTTCCCGAAAGGGAAGGCACGTAGGCATAGAACAAAATATCATATCTGACAATAGTATCTTCTCTATCCATGCCTTTTATAATTTCTTTTTCGTTTTCGTGAACAGCTTCAACAGATATTTCAGGCTCGCCCTCGATAAACTTATCGGCAATGTCATATTGGTCATAATCCTTAAATTCTTCCAAGCAATCCTTTAAAATATTTGCCAAGAAAATTTTTATTGCCAATGTCTTTTTAAGCTGCTCATCGCACTTTTTATTTTCCTCGTTAGTATAAGCGTTTTTTGCCGCTTCGGTTAAGATTTCCATACTGTTTCCTTTCAAGGCAATTCCAAAATCATATTCCTTACATCTATATTTTATTACATTCAGAAAACAGTGTCAAGAAAAAATAATTTTAAAAACTGACTTCTCAACTTGAAATTTTTTAGGTTTGAATTTGAAATTAAGGTTCAAAAAACAGGGCTTTTGGTAATATGCAAGCACAGCAAGTATGTACATACCTTGCTAAACTTGTTAGGGTTTACCGCCCTAAAACCCATTTGAGGAAAACTCCCCAAGCCCCAAACAACGTTGCTTATTTAACCAACAAAGGAAGTCCCCCGCCCACCGGCAATTTGTTTCAACAAATTAACTTTTGGAAGAAACAAATTGTCGGCAGGCGGTGGGTGCTTACTTTCCATTCAGTAGGAGTACAAGCTCCTACTGAATGGGGCATTGATAAATACCGTTGGTCATAAGTATTTTTTGCGTCAGCAAAAAATGCGCATAGTCTTTGACAACAAGTTGTACTTAACAACTCTTTGTCGGCAGAAATAAATTCAATGAAAACTCCTTGGTTTTTTGTTGCCAAGGAGCATAAGCGTTTTTGTATGTGCTTCAAATTCCTAATTTGAAAGGGATATTAATACTTTGGGCAGTTCATTTGGTACAACAGGCGGTTGAACCGCTTTTTCATTGTTGTTACAGCTTAAGAGAATTTTTATAGATGTCATTATGTATCTCGTATAGAGAAAAGGCAACTGTCATTACAACAGGTGTTTGTATATACTCTATAAATTTGTTTATGCCAAATACATCTCATTTTAGCAGACAGAAATCCATTACTGTTTATAATAAAATCAGTGCCATAATCGGGATTGACATCATAGAGAATATCGTGGAAACCGCAATTCCAATTGTAGCGGATTGATTTTGACGATTATATTCTCTCGACAGCATTTCGGCCAAAGCTTGCAACCGACATATCGGATGAAATGGTAAAAATGTCATTCAGAACAGAATCGAAGTCATTATCCAAACCTAATTTTCGTTTTTATTTGATTTAAGGAAATTGTACCTAAAGAGTATTCCTATACAAATCACTGATAACGGTGTCACTATATTTCCGATAAAGCTGATAACCGAATAAAAACCTTCCGGCATAGTAATATTTCCAAAATAAATAATAAGTGCTAAGATACTTGCACTCAGCCGACATCTTTTTTCCATTTTCCTCTGAAAAAGTGTACCCATGTAAGAATACAGCCAAGTCCCCATCCGAAAAGTGCGTTCCACCAAATCATGTGATAACTGATAGCGGGGATTTCTTGCAAAACATAGGTAGAAATGACTCGAACAGCCAGCGCACTGGTAGCAACAAAGGTGGAATATAATGAGTTATTCGCTCCTTGAAACAGCCCCAGTATCGGGTAATAGGATGCAAAGGGAATCAGGCAAAGTGCCACGCACCGGACATGTGCGGTGCAGTAACCGGCAGCCACTGTACCCAAACCAAACGCATTTACAATGGGGACAGCAAAAATAAATACTGCGGACAAAATGCAGATGGAAATGAGTTCGGAAAGAATAACCGTATGCTTTTCACCTGTTATCACTCGCTCCGGTTTTTCGGCCCCGATATTCTGTGCCGTATAGGTAGCCTGGGTTGTCAGCAAAGCACTGGCAGGAAGGGTCATGTATGTTTCGATTTTCTGGGCAACAGAAAAAGATGCCGTCATTGCTTCCCCATAGCTGTTGACTGCTCTTTGTATAAACACAAATCCAAGCGATACGATTAACTGCTGCAGTGCCATTGGAAAGCCGCATTGCAATGTCAGTCTGACCAGTTCCGGTTCAAAAGTAAACTCATTGGGTTTCCAACGGAACAAGGGATATTTCTTCATCATGTAAACAAAAGCAGCTGTGCAGGAAGTAATCTGAGCAATGTCCGTTGCAATAGCAACCCCTATTACTCCCATGCGAAAATTGCAGACGAATACTATGTCCAGTGCGATGTTGATGACACTGGCAATCAGCAAAAAATAGAGTGTCGCTTTACTGTCTCCGATTCCACGCAGAATACCTGCAATGATGTTATAGCCAAACTGGAATACCAGTCCCAGTGAATATATTTTAAAATAGGTGTCTGCCATATCCAACAGGCTTTCCGGTGTGTCAAGGATATACCGCAGTGCAAAACGGCTGATTAAAACACCAACTGCCGTTGCCTCAATTCCCATACCAATCAAAGTCAGCAGTGCTGTTGAGGCTTGCCGCCGCATTTTTTCATGTTCTCCCGCACCAAACAACTGTGCAATCAGAACGCAGGCACCGGCGGAAAAACCATTTGCCAGTGCAAGAAA
>JAJQFU010000096.1 GCA_021200955.1 Clostridiales bacterium
TATCTTACAATTTTATTGCTTATCATATACATCTTAAGCAAGTAAAAACCGCCCTATCCGAACCATAGGACGGTTTTTCAAATTTTAATTTGATAACAGAATTTTGGGTAAAGATACAACCGCTTTCACGATTTCTCTTGTATTTTTATTATAACGGCTTTTTCAGCCAAAGTCAACTATAGATTTTCAGATTTTTCATCGTTTATACCCTTTAAAATTATCTGCCTTGCGGCTGCGGCGTCTTCTTTGGAAAGGGGCTTTGTTCCTTTAAGAGGGTAAGCCTTCCCCAGTGCCTCATACTTTTTCTCGCCCATATTATGATAGGGCAAAACCTCAACCCCCACAAGGTTGTTGAAACTGCCGACCATACGCCCCAAAGCATATAAATTCTTTTTATTATAGGTTATCCCCGGCACAATAACGTGTCTTAAAACAAATGGTGTATTAAATTCCGCCAAATATTCAAGAAAAAGCCTGTTGCTTTCCGGGGTCATTCCCGTTAAGTCTTTATAGCCCTTGGGGTCTGAATGCTTAATATCCAAAAGAACCAAGTCAGTGGCTTTCAAAAGCCTTTCGTAGTCTGCTTTTCTTTCCTTTGAACAGACAGCCCCGGAGGTATCGAGACAGGTGTGTATTCCCCGTCGCTTGCACTTCTCAAAAAGCTCGGTTAAAAACCCAAGCTGCAAAAGGGGCTCTCCTCCCGTTGCCGTAAGTCCGCCGTTTTTGTAAAATGGCTTGTTTTTTTCATATTCCTCCAAAAGCTGCGAAACGGTTTTTTCCTCACCGCCCTTAACCTCCCATGTGTCGTGGTTATGACAGAAGAGACACCGCATGGGACAGCCCTGAAAAAACACAACAAACCTTATTCCGGGGCCGTCCACGGTTCCGAAGCTTTCGATAGAATGAATTCTCCCTACGGGATCAAAATCTGTCATGGAAGGTTCTTGAAATAACTTCGTCTTGCTGCTTTTTAGTCAGCTTATTAAAGTTTACGGCGTAGCCCGAAACCCTTATAGTAAGCTGGGGATATTTTTCGGGGTGAGCCTGAGCGTCAATCAAGGTTTCTCTGTTAAGTACGTTTACATTCAGGTGGTGACCGCCTTTTTCGGCATATCCGTCAAGAAGTCCTACCAAATTATCGATCTGAGCATTTGTAGCTGTCATAATATATTACCTCCTTAAAGCTTATTCTTATTATTCTTCGGGAATTTCCACAGTAGGCTCACAGCACAGGCAGTCATCGTTAAGCTCAATAACTATATCGCTCATAAGAACCTTGTCCTTGCCCAGTGCATCGGGAATAATCGAGAATGTGTTGCTAATGCCGTCCTGAGCAGCGTCAAAGGGCAGCTTTGAAACAGAGCTTAATGAAACAACTGCGCCCTTTGAGTCTCTGCCGTGCATTGGGTTTGCTCCGGGAGCAAAGGGAGTGCCTGCCTTTCTGCCGTCGGGGGTAGCCCCTGTGGCTTTGCCGTAAACCACATTTGAGGTTATGGTAAGCAGTGAAGTCGTGGCAACAGACTCTCTGTAGGTTGTGTTTCCTCTGACGTATCTTGCAAATTCGGAAACAAGCTCATAAGCAAGCTCGTCCACTCTGTCGTCGTTGTTGCCGAATTTGGGATAGTCACCCTCAACAATAAAGTCTGTGGTTATGCCCTTTTCGTTTCTCACTGCCTTAACCTTGGCATATTTAATTGCGGAAAGGGAGTCTGCCAAAACCGAAAGACCTGCTATGCCTGTAGCAAACCATCTTTTAACGCTTGTGTCGTGAAGAGCCATTTGAAGGCTTTCATAGCAGTATTTATCGTGCATATAATGTATAATGTTAAGGGCGTTTACATAGACCCTTGCCAGCCATTTCGCCATTTCCTTATATTTCTTATAAACCTCGTCAAAATCGAGATATTCGCTCGTAACGGGAATTGTCTCGGGGCCTACCTGCTTTCCGGTCATTTCGTCTACACCGCCGTTAATAGCGTAAAGGAGACACTTTGCAAGGTTTGCTCTTGCTCCGAAAAACTGCATTTCCTTGCCCACACGCATTGAAGATACACAGCAGGCAATAGCGTAGTCGTCGCCGTGGGTTACTCTCATAAGGTCGTCGTTTTCATACTGAATTGAAGAGGACTCGATAGATGTCTTGGCGCAGAAACGCTTAAAGCTTTCGGGAAGTCTCGTTGACCACAAAACAGTTAAGTTAGGCTCGGGAGCAGTTCCCAAATTTGAAAGTGTATGCAAATAACGGAAGGACATTTTTGTTACCAAAGGTCTGCCGTCAATGCCCATACCGCCGATTGATTCCGTTACCCATGTGGGGTCGCCGGAAAACAGCTCGTCATATTCCTTTGTTCTTGCAAATCTGACCATACGAAGCTTCATAATGAAGTGATCGATAAATTCCTGAATTTCGCTTTCTGTAAATGTGCCTTCTGCAAGGTCTCTTTCCGCATAAATATCAAGGAAGGTTGAGGTTCTGCCCAGGCTCATAGCTGCGCCGTTTTGGCTCTTAACCGCTGCCAAATAGCCGAAATAAAGCCACTGAATAGCTTCCTTAACATTCTCAGCCGGACGGGAAAGATCAAAGCCGTAAATACTGCCCAGCTCTTTAAGATCCTTAAGAGCTTTAATCTGCTCTGAAACCTCTTCTCTGTTTCTTATAACGTCCGCATACATTATAACCCTTGAATGGTTCTTCCAGCTTTCTTTGTCCTCAATAAGTCTGTCAACGCCGTAAAGGGCAATTCTGCGGTAGTCGCCTATAATTCTTCCTCTGCCGTAAGCGTCGGGCAGACCCGTAATAATATGGCTTGAGCGGCAGGCTCTCATTTCGGGGGTATAGGCGTCGAAAACGCCGTCATTGTGCGTCTTGCGGTATTTCTTATAAAAATTCACAAGCTGCTTGTCTACCTTATAGCCGTGATCCTCACAAGCCTTAACGGCAACTCTTATGCCGCCGTTTGGCATAAAGGCTCTTTTCAGGGGCTTGTCTGTCTGAAGCCCTACAATTGTTTCAAGGTCTTTATCGATATATCCCGCCGGGTGTGAGGTTATTGTAGACACAACCTTTGTGTCCATATCCAAAACTCCCCCTGCGGCTCTTTCCTGAGCCATAAGGTCAAGAACCTCAGCCCAAAGCTTTTCGGTTCTGCCGGTAGGCGGCTGAAGAAATTCCTCACCGCCCTCATACGGGGTATAATTTCTCTGTATAAAATCTCTTACGTCGATTTCTCTGTTCCAGCTTCCTTTTACAAAGCCTCTCCATTCGTTTTGCATAAATATCTATCCTCCTGTAAAAAGGTTACAAAAACATAAAATCCAACATCCCTTACCGCCGTCGGCAAATAAAAATGTTGAATACACAATCTATATTATACTCTTTTTCTGAATATGTCAATAGAAAAACAAATTCTTTTTGCTGAGTTTTGTTGAGGTACAATAGATAGGTAACAAAAATAAAAAATAGTAAGGTTCTCCATAATATGTTATAATTGAGCTGCAAAAAACAAAAATAATATAAAGGAGAGCCTTACAAAACTATGTTATCACAATTTAAGTACTTTCGTCAACGGATAATTTATTATTTAAGAAACCATACCGTAACAGAAACAGCGATTCGGCATTGTATAAGCCGAAAGACTGTGTATAAGTGGATGAAAAGATATGATGGAACACTTAAGAGTTTGGAAAACAGAAGTCATCGACCGCATCACAGTCCGAAGGCGCACACTGAGAAAGAATTAAAGCTAATAAGAAGGCTGGCGGAAAAACACAAGTGGAAGGACTTGATATTGGTATTTCAGGAATTAAGGGATAAATATGGCTACAAGCGCAGCTATGGAGGAATGA
>JAJQFU010000122.1:0-12125 GCA_021200955.1 Clostridiales bacterium
AATCAGCACAACTATGGGCGACATCACTGTAAAATTCTTTCCCGACTTCGCTCCTGCGGCGGTTCAAAACTTTTTGGGTCTTGCTTCGGAGGGTTATTACGACGGAATTATTTTCCACAGAGTTATAAACGATTTTATGATTCAGGGCGGCGACCCTACAGGCACGGGCACAGGCGGCGAAAGCTATTTCGGCGAGGACTTCGGTCTTGAAACATCACCCTGTTTAAGACATTTCAGAGGGGCTCTTGCTATGGCTAACACAGGGGCTGAAAACTCAAACGGCAGCCAGTTCTTTATAGTTCAGCAGACAGACATAGGCGACGACTACAGAGAAGCCTATGAACAGGCTAAGGAAATGCAGGATCAGGAAATCGAAGAGGGCAGCGGAGTTCTTTTCTCACAGCTTTACCCCACAGAGGTTTTGGACGAATATATAAATAACGGCGGTTCACCCTACCTTGATAATTCATATACCGTTTTCGGTCAGGTTATAGAGGGTATGGACGTTGTAGACGCTATTGCCGCTGTTGAGACAGATGAAAACGATAAGCCCGTTGAGGATGTTGTTATAAATACAATAACAATCAGCGAATATTAATAAGAATAATGATTTTAAGACAGGTTCGGTTTTTTCGAGCCTGTTTTTTATTTGAATATAACCAATAAATTAAAAAAGTTCAAAAAATTCATTGTCATAATTGACAAATTTTCGGTTTTGTGTATAATAGAAATTAGATAAGTTTCAAAAATATATTAAAGAAGGAGAGAAAGATATTGAAAAAAAGACTTTTATCTTTAGTTTTATCGGCGGTTATGGCTGTTTCGGCGGTTTCCCTGACAGCTGTTACCAATGAAAAATCTGCCGAGACCGCTTATGCAGCTTCAAGCATTGTGGCTTTCCCCGGTGCTGAAGGCGGCGGCAAATACGCCACAGGCGGCAGAGGCGGCACGGTTTATCACGTAACCAACCTTAACGACAGCGGAACAGGCTCTTTCAGAGACGCTGTTTCATCTTCAAAGAGAATTGTCGTTTTTGATGTAGGCGGCACAATCGAGCTTAAAAGCGACGTTGTTGTTAAAAGCAACATTACAATCGCCGGTCAGACAGCCCCCGGCGGTCACGGCATAACCCTTAAAAACTACAAGGTGGGCTTAGGCGGCTCAAACATTATAATGCGTTACATAAGCAGCCGACCCGGTGAAAGAGGCACTTCGGCGGAATATGACGCCTTAGGCGGCTCTGACGGCTCAAACTCAATTATCGACCACTGTGCTTTCGGCTGGGCAAACGACGAGCAGTGGGGACTTTATTCAAACAACGATATGTACACCACTCAGTGGACAATCATCGGTCCTGCCAACAGCTTCTCATACCACAGCAAGGGTATTCACGGCTTCGGTATAATGTTCGGTAAGAGCAACAACACCTGGCATCACAATCTTATCGTTCACAACATTTCCAGAAACTTCAGAGGCAAGGTTGGAGGCACAGACGTAGCCGAGTTTGTAAACAACGTAATTTACGACTGGGGCTATCAGACAGCCTACGGTACTCTCGGTCACCTTAACTACGTAAACAACTACCTTAAGAAGGGTACATATACCACAGGTATCCGCTACATAAGCAAGTCATCCGGCACCGGCTATGAGAATATGAAGTTCTATTTAACAGGCAACAAGATTGTTGAAAAGGACGGCACTGTTCTTATAGCAGAGGGCGACGACTGGTCGGGCTCAAACGGCTTTGACGAAGCTACCTACGGCTCATCAACACCCTTTGAAATTACCTACAATTCGGAAAATGTTGCATACGCAACTCAAGCCGAATCAGCAGACGAGGCTTATGCAAACGTAACCTCATTCGTTGGTCCTGCAGTTGACGCAGACTCAAGAACGGAAATCGACGCAGAGGTTATAAACGATACAATCAACGGCACAGGTACTCTCAGCGGTGCAAGACCTCTTTCAGAGGCTTCCTCTTCACAGCTTGAAGAAATCGAGAAGTACGGAATTACCTGCGGCGTAACCTATAACTACCCTGCAGCAACCTACGCTTCAGACTACGGCGACACATACACCGACACAGACGGCGACGGAATGCCCGACTGGTGGGAGCTTGAAAGAGGTCTTGACCCCTATAGTGCTTCTACTTCCGAGACAAACGGCGACTACTGCGGTCAGGGATATACAAATATTGAATATTATTTAAACGACTTAACAGTAAACAGCTTCCCCGAGGGAACAGTTACCACATCTCCCAAGGTAGGCTCAGAGGTTACTGTTGACCCCAACGCAGACGGATCTGACTCATCTGTTGTAGCTACTATTGCAGAGGCAATTGCTTATGTTGAAGCAGCCGCAACCGAAGGCGTATCCGGCACAAAGACAATTTATATTACAGACGGAGAATATGACGATGAGTTGGAAATCAACATTGACAATGTTGTAGTTCAGCTTGCAGAGGGCTCAACCGATGTAATCGTTCCTTCCATTAGAGTAAACGGCTCAAGCTGCTCCGTAACAGGCATTAATTCAAATTATGTTGTAATTAACGGCGATGAAACTGTTTTCAGCGATTTGCTCACCGGAAGTGTTGAATTGGCTTCAGGCACAAGAAGCTATTTCAGCGGCTGTGATATAAAAGGAAATATAATATCCGACAAGGCACAGGCTGTTTTTGAAGGCTGTACCTTCAACAGAAATGATACCCTTGCCGAGATTACGGCAAGCTCGGCAAGTGCTTATACTATAGAATTTAAGGACTGTACAATCACCGCAGTTTCAATTGCTTCAGGCACAGGCTTAGTTGCAGTTTACGGCGGAACAGTTTCCGTAGGCAGCACATGGTTTGACGGAGTAACAGGGGTTGTCTGCGGAGTAACAGGCGACAGCTCCGCAACAGTTCTTTCCGAAACAGAATTTTTGAACGCATACTACGGACCTTACAACTTCACAAAGGGTACTGACAGCTGGAATCCCGGCGGCTGGGACACACTTACACCTCAGGAAAGCTTAGCTGCTCTTGCTGACAGCATAACTGTTTCAAGTATGATCTCAAAGGACACAGCGGTTGTTACAAGCTTTGACAGCGACCCCGATGTAACAGTAACCTGGAGCAGCAGCAACAGCCAACGCTTCAGCAATAATACAATTCTTATAGGCGACTACGGCGAAGGTGCAACAACAATTACATTAACGGTTACACTTTCAAAGACAGGTCTTACGGATGAGGTAAGAACCTTTACGGTAGTTGTAGGCTCTAAGACAGAGACCACAGACGGAGTTTATACCTTCGACAATATTGATGTCGGTTCAACAAGCTCAGAGTTTTATGACGCAAGTACTGAAACAGGCGACTCAATCGAGGGATATGTTGTTGACAACATCGACGGCATAACCTTCTCAGACCACGGCAACTTCTATATGATCAACCAGTCGGGAACAACAGGCAGCAATATTCACGATTTCACATATTACTTTACCGATGAAGGAATAACAGATCAAGTTTATGAGACAAGCTATGACGTATATATTACGGATATTTCCACAGACGGCTACTGTGAAGCCTATGTAAGAGGCTCACAGACAGTAGGTCAGCTGAGATTTACAGAAGACGGCGGCGACTACAGCATTAAGAATTATGTAAACGGTTCTGCTGACACCGAGCTTGTAACGGCAGGCTCACAGTGGTACACAGTAAAGGTTGTTGTTGACGCAGTGGGCTTAAGCTCAGGCACAGAGCCTACGGTAAACTATTATCTCTACGACTCCGACGGCGAGCTTGTTACATCGGCTAAAAACTGTCAGATAGGCTCAAAATATTTCGGAACTGACGGCTATACAAACGATATGTTTGCAGCAAACAGAATAGTTTTCAGACCCAACAGAGGCTATGACACAGTTAAGTTCTATGTTGATAACTTAAGCTATACAAACCTTACAGAGCTTGCAGAAGAGGACGCAGCTATTATCTCTGAGGACACTTCTCTTACAATGACTTCGGGTGACAGCCTTCCCGTTTACGGCTCACATATGACAACAGTGACTTGGAGTGCAGTTGACGGAACATCCGGCATTGTAAACAGCGACGGAACAATTAACTACAGCGCATTCGAAACAGCCACAGTTAAGGTTAAGGGCGTTGTAAGTGCAGGCGACGACCTTGTAGGCACAGCGGAAACATCAGTTATAACCTTAAGCCTTACAGGTACAGGCAACGGAACAGTTGAAGCAGCTGACCCGAGCTTTGAAAACACCGACGACTACTCCGACTGGAACATTCAGAAGGATCAGACAGAGGTTGTTGACCTTGCGGACACAAACGACATAGGCGGAAACGCAACAACTAAGATCAGACTTGACAACAAGGAAGTATTCAAGGTATTGGATTCTACAGTAGGCACGGGAACAGTCACATTCACAGCCGATATTTATAAGGTTAAGGGCAGTGACAACACAACAGGCAGATCCTTCAGAATTTACCTTGAAAATGAAGAAACAGCCGCAAGCGGCGGAGTTGCCACAGAGGATTTCTCTTCCGAAAACATAATCTATCACCTTATGGACGTAAATGACGAGGTTTACTCAGTTATTTCAGATACACCCGGTGCAAATTCGGCAGTTGATACAGATTTGGGCATAACCCTTGAAGATGAGGGCTGGTACAGAGTTGTTGTAACAGTTGACGTAGACGCTAAGACAGCTACTACCTCAATTTACAGCCACTCAACAGACGGCAGCTACACACCCGACGCAGCCTTCGACACACCTCTTGTTACCGAAAAAACAAATCTTATTTCCAAGTCACCTATGAAGATTAAGCAGATAAGACTTGTAAGAACTGCTTCAAGCACTGTTTATTTTGACAATGTTTCATTGGCAGTGGGAAGCGAAGAAACAGAGGAGCCGGACGAGCCTACAGAGCCCGACGAGCCCGTTACACCGGATGAGCCTACAGAACCTGCTTATGACGAAGCCTATGACATAAACGGCGACGGAAGTATGGATATGGACGACGCAAACGAGATTTTGCAGTATACCCTTAATAAGTACGCTGTATCTTCAGGCTTTGACGCGGAGAAAGCAGATATAAACGGCGACGGAGTTATTACGGCTCTTGACGCTTCAATTGTTGCTCAGTATATTTTGGATAATCAATAATAAATAATGCGGAGTTGACTGATAGGATCATCTCTCCGCCTGCCTTGCGGCAGCTAACTCAAACACCGTTGATGATTAAATTCATCAGCGGTGTTTTTTAGTGTGCTCGGCGAGTGCACAATCCAATAGGCGAAAATCCTGAATCCGCCCGGCAGTGAGAAGAATACAGCCTAAGTCAAGGGTGTCTGCCACGAGATGGAATCTAAAGGAAGACGGCGGCAAAACTTCGGTTTGAAGAACAGAAATTGTATAAGGCTATAGCTATGAATAAGGCTGCTAAATTACCGCGTTTATCAATGCATTTGTATCTGCAGTTCCTGAATACCCTTATTAATCATCGTTTCCCTAAAGAGGCACTTTGTCAATTAAATTAAGTAAGAAGCCGGTCAAGCTGAGAACCTTCGGAAAAACTAAAAAAGTTCTTAAAAAGCTATTGACAGCACAGGGGAAAGTCTGATATAATAACTGTACTAAGACAATTAATACAGTTAATACGGAGGTGATAATTTGATTTTAATCGATTACAAAGACAAACGCCCCCTTTTCGAACAAATTACGGAGCGGTTTAAAAAGCTGATTTGCAGCGGCGGCTTAGCCCCCGACAGCAGGCTCCCCTCCGTCAGAAGCTTAGCCGTTGAGCTGGCGATTAACCCAAACACAATTTCAAGGGCTTATCATGAGCTTGAAAGCGAGGGCTATATTTACACCGTAAAGGGGAAGGGCTGCTTTACTGCCTGTGAGGAGGACATAAAAAGGCTGAAATACACAAGGTATAAGGCGGACCTTAAGGAAATTATTATGAAAGGAAGAGAACAGGGCTTTGCCCCATCCGAAGTAAAGGCTTTGGGAGAGGAAGCCCTAAAGGAGGTATACGATGATTAAAATAACAAATGTAACAAAAAGTTTTGACGACATAAAGGCTTTAAACAATGTTACCTTAGACGTGGCTGAGGGGTCGGTTTTCGGGCTTATAGGCACAAACGGCGCAGGAAAGAGCACTCTTCTGCGTATTCTTTCGGGGGTATTAAAGCAGGACGGGGGAGAGGTTTTGATAGACGGAAGCAGTGTTTTCGAAGCTCCCGATGTAAAGCTTAATTTCTTTTTTATTCCCGACGAGGCTTACTTTTTTAAAAGCTCAACCCCAAGGACAATTGCGGGCTATTATTCGGCGGTTTATCCCGGGTTCGATATGACAAGGTTCAAAAGCCTAATGACGAATTTTTCACTTGACACAAAGCGGAGAATTTCAACCTTTTCAAAGGGAATGAAAAAACAGCTTTCCGTTATAACCGCAATTTGCGCAAACACGAAATACATATACTGCGACGAAACCTTCGACGGGCTTGACCCGGTTATGAGACAGGCGGTAAAATCACTTTTTGCGGAGGAAATGGAGCAGAGGGGTTTAACCCCTATAATCGCTTCTCACAACTTAAGAGAGCTCGAGGACATCTGCGAAAACATAGGCTACCTTCACAAGGGCGGCGTTCTTCTGTCTCAAAATGTAAACGAACTGAAGCTGGGAATTTGCAAAATTCAGCTTGTGCCCAAAGAGGGAACGAACCCCAACGAGATTTTTAAGGCGTTCAAAATCTATAAGCACGAAACAAGGGGAAACCTTCACACCCTGACCCTTAAGGGGAATATTGAAGAGGTGGAAGCGGCTGCCAAGGCGGCGTCTCCCGTATTTGCGGAAATTCTTCCCCTGACACTTGAAGAGATATTTATAAGCGAAGCCGAGTCAATCGGTTATTCAATAAAACAGCTTACGCTTTGAAAGGAGGCTTTATAATATGAAAACATTTTTTTCACTTTTAAGAAAAGAACTTAAGCAAAGTCTCGGCTTCGGAATTTTAACACTTATTTATGTTGTTTTTGCACGTTTGATACCCTTTATTTCAGGAGTTACTAACAATCTGAGATATTACGAAACCAATCCCACAGACAGAGTTTGGCAGCAGGTCATATCTTATGTAAATAATGCTGTGTCAAGCAACAGCTTTACCCATTTGCCGGCGGTTATTCTTCCGGCGGCGCTTTTGGCAATTGTATTCTGCACATATCTCCACAGCAGAAAGACGGCTGATTTTTATAATTCACTGCCTGTTAAGAAAACAACTGTTTTCAGTGTGAAATATCTTTGCGGAATTATAATTTTTGCCCTTGCTTACGGCGTTAATTATATTTTTATGCTTATTGCAAGCGTCAGTATGGGTGTATTGACGGGAAAGGCGGCTCTTATAGGCTTAGGCTGTCTCGTTCAGGGTATTTTGGGCTTTTGGCTTATATATTCCTCCTGTTTTCTTGCAGGGCTTTTAACGGCTTCCGTTATAACTCAGATTGTAATGGCTGCTATTATAAACGGCATACTGCCTACAATATTTGTTCTCAAAACAGGCGTGCTGTCCTGCTTTTATATGACATATATAGCTATGTCTGATGAAATATCCGATCTTTCGCCTGTAGTTTATTTCATAAAATCAAGCAGTTCGGGAACAATAAAAAGCGTCATTATTTTGGCGGCTGCTTCTGTTGTTTTTGCTGTAGTTTGCTTTTTTATAAGCAAAATCCGTCCGGCGGAGGCTTCGGAAAAAGCTCTTGCCTTTAAAAGGACAGCCGCTCCCCTGAGAGTTATTTTCTCTTTTATCTGCGGCGTTATAGGCGGCTTTGTTTTACAGGCGTTGTTTAATATTGACGGCATAGCGGTTTTTGCAATAGGACTGTTTGCGGCAACAATAATTTCTTCCATAATAATTGAAATTATTTTCAGCTTTGACTTTACTGCGGCTTTGAAAAAGAAACGCTGTCTGCTGATTGCGGTTATTGCGGACGCAGTTTTTGCAGCCGTAATTTTATCAACTGTTAAGCCCTATAATACCTATGTTCCGGCTGCTGAGGAAATAGAATATGCTGCAATTTGTATGAATGAGCTTGCATCGGACGAATCATACAAATTGCAGATAGAGGATGTTTCAGATTATCTTTCGGATAGGAATATGGAAAGCTATAACGGCGAAAAGCTTTATGAATGGTCTTGGTACAGAGACAATGCCTTTGACAATATGCGTGTTACAGACGGCGAGCTTGTTCACAATGTTCTTGATGTATTTTCGGACGATTATGAAGGGGTTGCATTTACATTGCCTGATGTTCCCGCAGACAGGGAAAATTTAAACTCCTACAGTATTTTCGTTAAATGTGTTTTGAAAAACGGCAGAGAATATTACAGAAGCTATTATATGCGTCTTTATGACCTTGATGATTATGCTCAGAATTATACCGCCGAGGAAAAAATCGACGCAATCAGAACACTTTTGAACTCTGAGGAATATAAAAAAGGCTTTTACAGCAACGCTTTTGACCTTGAACCGGAAGACATAAAAGCAGCACGGATTGCAAACAATCTTAACTTCCATGAGGACGAAAAGCTTGCTTTAGATGATGAACAGGCTGAAAGGCTTTTAACCGCTGTTAAGAACGACCTTATGAATACAACCTATGATCAAATTGTAACGGAAAACCCCTACGGAACGCTGGAGCTTATGACAAAATATACAGAGAAATATGACAGCTATTACACAGGGGCTGAGGTTATAATTTATTCCTCATATGAGGAGACTATGTCGGTTCTTAAAGATATAGGCTTTAAGATTTACAGCGATGAGGAAATTATAGAGGATATTGAAAAAATAACCCTTTCACCGTATCCCGATGAAAATAATTATTCTCAAGGCTTAAGTAAGGAATATATTGATAAGACTCAGATAGCCGAGATTTATTACAGTTTTAAGGAAAATATAGGCCGTATGATAACAGTTCCTTCCGAAAACTTAGACGTGAGCATAAAGAGCGTTTACAGTGAAGATTCGGGAAACTTCTCGGTCAAAAAGCCTTCTCCGAATTTTGTAGCCGAAGATTTAAATATGACTTCTTCGAAAATTTCGGAGGAACTGATTGTAGAGTCTCCGTTGGATTAATGAGTTTCTTTTATGAATAAAGCTTGATGGGAAAAAATGGGCTGTGAAAAAATTGATTTTTCAATTTTTTCGCAGCCCTCTTATTAATGGGTCGTGACCCTGCTGAGCGAAGCGAAACAAAGAACCACCCGCTATGCGGGTGAGAGTCAAAAAGTTATACAATTACATAAAAAACTCACCCAATATGATACAATAGAGATGATCAAGTCTTATTGTAAATCAGAAAGGATGAGTTTTATGGCAAATAAAGCAAATAGTTTGTCGCATACAAAGTGTGTAAATATCACATAATGTTTACTACTAAATACAGGAGAAAATAATATACAGTCAATATAAAGAAAGTATACGTGATATATTGAAACAACTTTGGGTATAAGAAGATACCGGCTGCTTATGTCCCTTACATATTTTCTTTGCTTTGTTGTTATATGCGTTTTCAGTGAAGATATATGTCAAAATTGCGTGCCTATGGCAAATGAAAATCGAAAAAAAATGCACAAAATGATTAAATTTTAATGAAAAAATTCTTGTAATTTTATTATAAAAGTGCTATAATAAAATACAGAGTTTTTATAGGAAATATACAAAAAGCAAGGAGCGCTTGTTATAAAGAAACAGATTTTATTATAACAGGAAAGGAGTTGGAAAAAGTGGCTGATTTTGAGAATCCTTCCCGAAAATTAATAAGGAAAAGACGCAGACTTTGGCAGAGAATTGTTTTAGCCTTGGCTATGATTGTTGTTTTTGTTACTACATATATGCTTATTCTCCCCGCAATAACCCTTACGGTAGCCACCTGCGGTTTTGAAGAACACATCCACTCCGAAGAATGTTATGAAACGGTTTATTATGACGGCGAAGGAAACCGAATAACCGCTGAGGAAGCGGCGGAAATTATGGCGGATGAGGCGGAAGAAATATTATCCGGCTCGGCTGTTGAAGCGGAAGGCTCTTCTGTAACATCCGAAAAAATACTTATATGCGGTCTTGAGGAGCATACCCACACAGAGGAATGTTATAAAAGCAGTGACGATGAAAATGAAGATGAAGAGACTTCCGGCGGAGACGGCTCTTCTTCGGAAGAAGAGGATGAAACCTCCGGCTCTGCCCTGGGCGCAGACACCTCTGAGGGGGAAGAAGCGGAAGAAGCCGATACCCCTTCTCTTACAGATGAGACTGTGTCGGGAAGCGCCCTGACAATTAACATTTTATCTCTGCTTAATATTTCCCTTTCAAGCGGAAACGAAACAGACGACCCTGTTGTCACAATAACAATGGCGGACACATCCGCTGCCGATGATTACGGCGCTTATATATTTACAAACGAAACTGCGGCTGTTGTTCTTGACGACAATCAAACCACTGTAGAATTTCAGACTTACTATACATTTAACGGCTCGGACTATATTCTTGAAGCCGAAATAAATTCGGGCTATTCGGGCATAAGCGATATACTGGACTATGTAAATGACTATTACAGCGGATATTACAGCGGTTTATATGCCTTTACGGATATATATTTTAAGGAAGTAACCGTTGCGGCATATTCGTCAAAGGGTGTTGAAATAACGGCAGGCGGTACGGAAACACCTGCATATTATGTATATGAAGAAACGGGCGAAACGGCTCTTCTCAGCGGGCTTTTGGGTTCGGAAGAGGCGCTTGAAATAAAAATAGAATGTGCCCTTATGAATACAAGCGGCGTTTCCGAAACTGAAATGTGGATGTCTCTTGTTTCGGAGGATGAGGACGGGGACTTCCACAAGGGAGAACTTACAGAGGTTAAGCTTCTTACGGATTATGACGGCTCAAAAACAGGTACGGCAGGCACAGTCTACGGTACGGAATATTCTGTTTTCTCATCTGTTACAGACGCCTATGACAGTACGGTCTGCTATATAACGGCTAAAATTTACGGCGGCTATATAAATGATTTTTCGATTTATGCAAACAGCTCCGATGAAGCCGACGGAAAAGCAAGCATATCTGACGGTACCTCATATTTTGATGATGAAGACACAGAAGCTGAAACCTGCACCGCCGCAAACGGAAACTCTTATGTGGGCGGCGACGACACAGAGGATTCAAACGGCGTTGTCAGAACCTTCGACACAATAAAATATGAGCCGAGAATTTATTTCGGAGCAAGAGGAACAAGCAGCTCCGTTTCCACCGACGGCGAAAATCTTGTAATTACGGCGGAAATATATAAATCACTGGCTGAAGCCCGTTTTGACATAAATGTAAGCGGCGTAACCAGCAATATGACATGGCTTAATTATGCCGAGAATTTTTATATAGAATATCTCTACATACCCAGGGACAGCAGCGGAAACGCCTATAAAAACGCCTACGGCGAGCCTATAGAGTGTCTGCTTATGTATGAGGACAGCGTCGGAAATAAATATCGAAGCCGTTCCGACGCGGCAAGCGGCACAAACACAGTTTCCGTAAACGACCTTATTTACGGCAGTGAGGGCAGCAGCGGCACCTTAAGCTATGACTCGGCAGGCGACGCTCTTGTTTACACCGACAGCGGCAGCTATGACGAAAGCAATGCTTATAAATATGACGTTTCGGACACAACCGTATTTGATGAAGAAATTCAGGCTGAAATAGAAGCCCTTCTTATAAACGGCTCTATAGACGTTAATGACATAGGGGTAAACTGTCAGAGACTTGTGGCGTCTATTCCCCTTCAGGATATTCCCACAGATTCATCGGGCAAAATAGAAACTATTACAGGCGAGGGTCAGTCGCAGGTTCCTCTTCCCATAGGGGTTTATGTTATGGCGAGCAAAAACGGCGACACCTTCAGACCTAAGCTTTCGGCTTATTTCTATAACAACCCCGATAATCTTTCAAATTATAACGTAAGCGAGAAGGAAACAGGGGACGGCTATGAAATTCTCAGCGTAGACACAGCCGATACAAGCGCTGTAAATTCAAAAACAGTTGGCACAAGCAATGACGGAAGAACCGACAAGC
>JAJQFU010000122.1:12135-25837 GCA_021200955.1 Clostridiales bacterium
CAAGCCTAACGAGGTTGTTACTGTTTCAGCCAAAGCAAGCTATAACATACAGCTGGGAAGAAACGAAAGCCTTTCTTATCTTTCCACCTTTGATTTATCCACAGGTCAGGAGGCAACCTCCGCTTCAAGCAGCAAAAACACACTTTACGGCAGAATGCTGGGCTACGGTGTTACGCTTCAGCTTTTGGGCGACGACATCGGCGGAACAACGGGAAAAGGGCTTAAGGGGCTTGAGCTGCCTGTAGGCGAAACAACCCTTAACTTAAACCTTGCCCTTTCGGGAACTGTCAACGGCACCGACCTTTCAAGCCTTGAATATTCGGCATATAACTCAAATGCGGCTTCGGGGATTACTGCGAGCAGTGTGGATTTAGCCGCCGCAAACAGCGAAGAGGGCGCAGCAGAGGTATCAGACGATACGAAAAGCGAAGAAGGGGTTTCCGTTAAGACAACCTCGGTTGTTATGGCGGTATTGCTGGCAAGCGGAACCGGCGAAGATTTAACCGAAACAGTTTCGGAGGCTCTCGGTATTGACGGCGGAATCGCCGTAATAACGGCAACAAATGTTGACTTATCCGGCTCTGCGGGCGATTATGTAAGCTTAAGCGAATCTTCCACTGAATATACCACAGAGGACACAGGCGGAAATTTGATTTCTGTTTCGGAAGGCACAAAGACTTGGACGTTTACGTCCGGCTCTTCTGAAATCAACATAACCTCGGAGGATACGGCAGAGGGCATTATAGGTATATACAGCAGTGAAGTGTCAAGATACCCTACTGTGGGCTCATCCGATTATTTGAGAATGAGAAACGGAACGCAAATTCAAATTCCCGTAAGCTCTTCCGAAGCAAGCGGAACAATTTCCGTAACATCGGTTCAGGGAGCAGGCGACCGTTATTATTATTTGGTTAAAGACGGGTCTGTTGACACAACCAAGGCGATTCCCAGTGACGGAACAACGACCCTTGAATATGATTCTGAATATTTGACATATAACAGCACAACGGGCTTATATTATCTTACACTGCAAAGCACACAGGACTGTAAGAGAATTACAAATATAACGGTAACATATAAGGCTGAAACGGCTTTTATTACACAGGCTTATGTTTACTTCCCCGGCTCTGAAAGCGACTACACCGAAAACTCAACGGAAATAAGCTCAATCAGCTATATTTACGGCGGAGCAACAACAAGCAGTAATGAAAGCTCAACAGATATAGCCTATAACGGCAAAACGATTTTTACACTTGGCAGCACAGCCAGAATGCAAAGCGCAGGATATTCGGTAACCAATTCACTTGACGGGGTCGGCAGCTATACAACTTCACTCTATACTGCTTCGAGTAACCGTACGATTGAAGTAAAGGTTCCCGATGATGCAGTAGATGCTGAATTAAATGTTTGGCTGTTTACAAACGGAACACGCTATGCATATTTGGACGGCTGCAGCACTTCCTATGATGGTTCAATATCCGTCAACAGCAACTGTGTATTAACATATTCGGGCTTGTCGGCAGGCACAACATACACCTTCCAATGCAGCACAAGCGGCTCATCCTACTCGGCAGGCACATACCGTCTTTACGGCATATCCCTTACAACAACATCGCCGGAAAGCTCCGCTTCTGAAGAGGAAAGCGACTATCAAATGACCCCGATCCTTTGGGACTACAGGTCAAACTCAAACGCAACCTCACAAACAACCCAAATTGTAGGGGACACAACCTATACAGACGGCTATGGAAACTGGGATAGAAACATAGACTGGGACGACGCCAACAACAGAACAAACCACGCCAGAAACGTGAGCCCCTATAACAGCTCAGCTTCAAACTTTATGCTTGACGACACAAAAACAGGGGGTGCCGCCGACGCGAAGGAATGCTTCTACGGCGGAAAGTGGTATGTTTCGGAGGATAAAAAAATAACCTCCGCAGAGGATATGGACTATAACGATTTTACATCCTCCTACCCTGTTACCGTTTCTCTCTATACTTTCGACTTTGATACATATAAAACCACATGGCCCTCCGTTACTTCGGGAACATATCCCTTCCTGACACACCGCTTCCCCATAAACAACGGCGGTTCATCAACCACTGTGGAGGAATATGCAAACTATTTTTTCTGCTATTCCGCAGGCTACTTCCAGGTGTTGGTTCCCCTGCCTGAAAGCGCAAACGCTTCAACTACAAGTCTTTATCTGACTGCATCTGTTTCAGACGGAACGGTTACATCCCTTACAAACGCCGCAGCCAACGCAGGCAGCGGAGGAACCGAGGCAACGGGCGTTTCCGAAAATGAAACCTCTGACAGTGTTGATATAAGCACCGCAATAAATACTCTTAAATATAACAGCTTTATGAACCGCATTGACACCTCGAACGGCGGATATTATGACAGCGACGGCTATTTAAGAGACTCTGAGGGCAATCTTATAGACATAGACATAACAAGCTCTCGGGAAATGTTTATGGGCACAAAATGGAGTACCTACGGCTCGGATCATGACGCCAGCGCAGTGGCAGGAGAAACAATCGACCTTTGGGGAGCGGTTATTTCCGTAACAGGTACAGACCATATTCTGACAGCGGCAAACCTTCTTCAGATTTTCGACAGTGCGGCTTTTGAAGTCGCCGGAGAACCCGAGGCAGGGTATGCGGCAAAGAAAACGGTTTACGGTGATACATATGATATGCTGGGGGAGGAAGGCAAAATCAACTTCCTTTATGTGGGAGACACTGCATATAAAAAGGGCTATGACTCCACAGACGACAGCACCTTCGAATATATGAAATCAGTAAGAGAAGATACATCAACTCTTAGATTTTATACTTCTCTTGACGCTCTTGAAGGCGACGGCTTAACCTGTGTGGGCATTTATATGGAAATAAGGAATGCCTATATTAAACAGGGCAACTATGCGGCTTTCAGACTGCCTGTTACCGTTAAAGCAACAGACGAAAACGGAGACAGCACTCTTAACAATGTCTACTGTACTATGAACCAGTCGAGAGTGTGGACTTATATAAGCGGTTTTCCGCAGGAGCACCAGCCTATGTATTATGACAGCTCGGCTTATGAAACAAGCCGTTATGCCATAGCGGAAAACAGCGGCGGCGTATATTATAACTCAAACGGCAGCTATGACGATTCCGAGTTCTATTCTTCAAGCTGGTTTACAACCTCTTCTGGAGAGGATAACTCAAGCGTCAGCTATTTAAGCCCCAAATCCACATCATATACAGACGATGAGGGAGACGAACACACAGGCTATTACCTTGTTCAAAATGAAAATACCGTTACGGATTCGGGAAACTACGGCTATTATAAAACGGTATACGCAGATAACTATACAGATGATGATGCAGGTATGGCTCTTTATTATCATAACACCAACAAGAATTATTCCAGAGCAAGCTCCGCCTACACAAGAGGAATGAGCCTTCTTATAACAGGCTATGAGTCAACCCTTAACATCTCCTCTTCAAGAACATATTGGAGCAAGTCAAACGGAGACACGCCGGAATTTATTCTGAGCGGAATAAAGGCTGAAAATTATTCCGACACTGCATATTCAAGCGGCGACACCACAAGCCTTAAGGCAACTGTTTCAATAAGCGAAAATCTTAAGTTTGAGGCTTCAACCGCCGATATAACAATAGGCAAAACAAAAATAACGGCTGTTGAAGAGCAGGACGACGGCTCATATGTCTATGACGGAGTAACCTATACCTCACTTTCGGAGATATTAAATGATCAAAGCTTAGCGGCTTCATATACCTTCAGCTCATACACTGTTTATCTTTACGCTGTTATTTCAGCCGACGGAAGCACAATGACAATTTATGTTGACAATATGCCCTTGGGCGTAGAGCTGAGCAATATTTCATTTAATACGTCGATTACCACAACGGCTACCTCCGCAAGCTCCACTCTGACCGCAACTATTTCAGGCAAGGACGACCTGAGAGACTACAACACATCCTACGGCACATCCGAAGCCAACGAAACAGCTGTTTCAGTAGATTTAACAAGTGTTTCCTCTACAGGCTACGTTAAATACGCCGGGGAAAATAACAAGTTAAGCGACATTGTAGAGCTTAACGCCGACAGTATGAGCTATAAAATTTCTTATACAAACGGCGAAACAACGGATATAGAAAGCTTCAGCATATTTGACATATTCCCCTATAACGGAGATGAAAACGGCACCGCAATGTCTCAGATAAGCGACGGTTATGACGCATGGCTTACACTTAAATCACTTGCGCTGACAGTCAGCGGCTCAAAGGCTTCTCCGAATGTAACCTATTATTATACCACCGCTTCACCTCAGACAAGAGGCGGAGACATTGAAAATCTTCTGACCTGTTACAGCGATGAAAATAATTACAGCTATTTAAACGCAGTCTTTATAAGCGGCAATTCATACAGCAGTTATAAGGCAGGAGTTTTAGACAGCACCTCGGGCATTAACGCCACTGTCTCCGCAGACGCAGTAAACGGCTTGTCGCCGGAGGAAATAACAGGCATTTGCGTTGATATAGAGGGCGACAGCGGCAGCCCGGCAATCCCGGCAGGATCTACCATCGAACTGACACTGACCTTTGAAGGCACCATACACTCCGCAGAGGTTCAAAGCCGCGACAGTTACGGCTATACTGAGTACGGCAGTGAAGCAGATACCGATACAGCGGCAGGAGATAAATTCATAAATTCGGCTTATATAAAAACCAACAAGGTCAGCTCAACAAGCAGATTTAACCTTACAAACAATGCAAGCTTAGGGGTTCTCTCAAGAGAAATAAGCGGAAGGGCCTTTGCAGACAAGGATCACAGCGGAACATATAATTCCGGCGATGTTCTTTTGGCAAATGTAGGTGTTGACCTGTATAAATGGGACGGAACAGCCTACACTCAGGTAACAACGAAGGATCTTCTCATCGAAACAACCGACTATACAGACTATTTCAGCACTGTGACGGATTCCGACGGGGCTTACCGCTTTTACGGCTTGCCTGACGGATATTATATAGTTGCTTTTAAGGACACACAGACAGTAACTCTGACGAAATATGAGCTGGCTGAATATCAAGTCGGTTCAGACACAACCATAGACAGCGACGGTATTTTGGTTTCGGCAATTACCGATACCGAAGCCTTAGCGGCTCTTTCAAGCGGCTATGTATATGCAATTCAGCCCTCAAGCGGTCAGGCTTATATAAAGCTGGAGGGTTCATACAGCAACGTTTCGGAAACAGGTCTTGTCAGTGCAAATAACGATTTGGGCTTGGATAAAGGCTACAGCCTGCCGGAATCCGGCGGATGGGGCGCAGATAAATTCAGACTATGGGGAGCGGCTCTTTTGGCAATAGGAGCGGTCTTGCTTGTAAGTAAAAAAATATTCAAAGCAGCCTGATTAAAGGAAAACGCTTTAAGAAAGAGAGGTGGATGAAAAAATATAAACAAAACAGGTATTAAACGTCTTTCCCTGAAGGGTGAGGAAAAAGCGGCGGCTCCTCACTCTTCAAGGGAAGATGCATAGCCCTGTAAAACCATTTAAAGAAAAGCCAATTGCTTTTCAAAAGAAGCTTTACCGCCGCAGACGTATTTCAAAAACAGACCCAACGCACTTAAAACACAATAAAGGGTCAAACAGAAAGGAGAATTGAAATATGAAAAAAATAACAAGACTTTTAAGTCTCATTCTTGCTTTAGCCTTAGCGGTTGTTTCCGTTTCAGTAACTGCCATAGCAGAGGTTACCCATAACGGAAGCTCAAGCATAACCATTTCGGGCGTTCCCACAGATAATGCCGGCTATTTTAAGGTATATCAGATTTTTGACGGCGACACCTCCGACGACAATGACGGCGTTCTTTCAAACATTGAATGGGGCAGCTCTTTAACAACAACAGGACAGACAGCTTTAATTGATGCAATTAACGATTATGTCGGCAGTACAGTTTTGGATAGTGATGCAACCGCAAAGGAAGTGGCAGCTGCGTTAAAGACTTATGTCACTGTCGAAGAAGATCTCAGAACAATTATGATGGGCATATTCAGCAATTCAAGCAATATTGTCGCCGATCAGCAGACAGCCGGTATTTCGGGTATTTCTTGGTCTGTGACAGATGATGGAGGAACATATACCCACAGTGCAACAATTGACGACGGCTATTATTTCATAGTAGGTACATATCAGGGTGTTGCTCAGGATACTATCGTTGTTGCGGTTGTTGGCGATACTGTAGCAAGCAACAAGACAGTAAATGCTGTAACGATTTCAAAGGATGTAGACAACAACAATTATGCTTACGGTGTAGGCGAAGAGGTTACCTTCAATGTAAATGTTACTCTTCCTTCAACACTGAGCGCATATTCGGAATATGTTATTAAAATCGAAGATACACTTTCGGGTCTGACTATCGATGACCAAGATCTTACTAATGCAGTCAGTGTTAAGATGACAGATAGTTCGGGAAATACCGCAGCTTTAAGCAACATAACACCTGACTTGAACAGCGGAGTTCTTACATTTACTTTAACCTTGAATTCAGGCAACTATGATTTTGCAGCCTATGCCGGAGGATATGTAACATTTACATACACTGCAGAGGTTACCGATGAGGGCTATGAAACATCATACAACACTGTAAAAGCTACATATTCCTCAGACCCTACCGATTCTACTCAAACTATAACAACAAGTGAAGAAAAGGTTCAGCTTTATACAGTCTCCATTAAGGTAAAAAAGACAGACGGAACTGATCCTCTTGAGGGTGCTTTCTTCACACTGACAGATAATGACAGCGGTGACGTAATCGATACACGTACTTCTAATTCTGATGCAGATGATAGTAACATAATAGATGCTGTAAGTTCGGGCATAACAACCTTCTATTTTGTAGGCTTAGGCGAGGGAACCTATACATTGAATGAAAAAACAACACCCTCGGGCTACAACACAACCGGAGATTATACAATTGTTGTTAATTCAAACGGTTCTGTAGAGGTTACAGATGCAGACGGTAATACAGACGACAGCTATACTGTATCTTACCTTGAAAACCTTCCTACAGC
Organism: Clostridiales bacterium; assembly: GCA_021200955.1. Taxonomy (GTDB): domain Bacteria; phylum Bacillota; class Clostridia; order Lachnospirales; family CAG-274; genus JAJQCI01. Next base: position 19,226 of record JAJQFU010000122.1, read on the forward strand.
AGGTGAGGTTGAATTTACTGTAGTAAACAACGCAGGTTCAACCCTTCCCGAAACCGGCGGTATGGGTACTAAGATTTTCTACACATTAGGCGGAGCTTTGGTTGTATGTGCAGGAGTTCTCTTAATTGTTAAAAGAAGAATGAGAAACGCTTAAGGCATAATCTCTGATTAATAATATTTATTAAAAAACCTCTCCCTTTCGGGGCAAACTCCCAATCGGGAGAGGTTTATTTTTAAAAGATTTTGTATGGGGCAGACCCTTTAAGCTAAGAGCCTTCCCCCTACAGAACCTTTTTCAAAAAAATAAGGAAGACAAGACGAGAATGGAAGACAATAAAAAAAGAGAAGACAAAAATGGCTTTATTCAAAAAAACTGGTCAACGATTTTGCTTTTATTTATATTTGCCGCAGGAGCCTTTTTGCTTATTTACCCTTCCGCAAGCGACTATTATAACAGCCGTATACAGTCGAAAACAATAGCCCTTTATGACGAAGAGGCGGCGAAGCTTTCGGAAGAAGAAAGACAGGCAGTAATAAACGAAGCAAGAGAATGGAACGAATATATAAAAACGCTGTCTGACAGGTGGGTTTTAAGCGACAGCGATATGGAAAGATACAGAAGCATTTTGAATATTACACAGTCGGGAATTATGGGCTATATAAGCATACCGGCGGCAAACATATCTCTTCCCATTTACCACACCACAGAGAATGAATATTTGGCAAAGGGAGCGGGGCATATTGAAAACACATCCTTTCCCGTAGGGGGCGAGGGCACCCACTGCGGAATTTCGGGGCACAGAGGTCTGCCCTCCGCAAAGCTTTTTACCGACCTTGACAGGCTTAACGAGGGGGATATGTTTCAAATTACCGTTTTGACGGAAAAATTCACCTATGAGGTTGACAGAATATCTATTGTTGAGCCCGATGACACAAGCCTTTTGGGGCTTGAAAAGGACGGCGACTACTGCACTCTTGTAACCTGCACCCCCTACTCCGTAAACTCCCACAGACTTCTTGTAAGGGGTCACAGAGTAAGCGATTATCTTTTCGACAAGGAGACAATTCCCGGCGACGCAACAAAATATAAGGCTGTATATGTTGCCCCTGTGATTGCTTTGCCGATTTTATTAATTTTGGTTATTATATTGATTTTTACCACAAGAAAGCCGAAGAATAAAAAAGAAAGGCAGTGAAGAATATGAAAAACATAATTAAAGCCATAGCTATAGCCGTGCTTGTTGCTTTGAGTGCCGTGGCGGCGCCGGTCTGCGCCGAAGAGGAAAACACCCTTATTATAAGCTATGAAGCGGAAGGGGCTGTTTTTGAAATTTACAGGGCAGGGGAGTTTAATGAAGACTGCTCCTTTACTTTAAGCGGAGACTTTGCGGACTACGGCGAAAGTATGAATTTAAAGGGTTTAACCGCAAGCGGATGGACTGCGGCGGCGAAAACATTATATAACTATGCTCTTACCGATAGCTTAAGTCCTGTTTCTTCGGGAACGGTTTCCGGCGGCAAGGCTGTATTTTCGGGGTTTGAAAGAGGCTTGTATCTTGTAAGCGCAAGCGAAGTCACAACAGGGGGCTATATATATACCTCGGAGACTTTTTTGGTTTGTCTGCCTAATTTAGACGAAAGCTCACAGTGGACAGATACTGTAACGGTAAGCCCCAAATTTGCTGCCGCAAGCGCGGACACAGGCGGCGGAAGCGGAGAAGAAGACGAGGACGAGCTTTTTACGCTTTTGATTGTATGGATAGACGATGGCAATGTAAGACCTGAAGAGGTTGTTTACACAATATACAGAGACGGAGAGGTTTATGCGGTCGTTACTCTAAATGAAGAAAATAACTGGCAGTATGAGATGACAGGCTTAGAGGTGGGCTTTGTATGGACGGTTACGCAGGAGGGTTTGCCCGACGGATATACCACGACCATAGAAAGCAATGACACAGACGAGGGTATGGAGGTAGTTATTACAAACATATACACAGGAATCACAGAGGAAACCTCCGAAGAAGCAACAACAGCAAAGACATCCTCCGGCGGAGGAGGAAGCGGCAGCGGAAGCTCCTATACAATCGGCGGAGGAACAACTGAAACGACAGGCTCAGACGTCAACACTGAAGAAACGCCACAAAGCCCCGGCGGCGCAGACAGCGAAGGCACTGACAGCGGCGAAACAGGCGGCACGGATTCAGGCGAACGGGGGATTCTTCCCGGAAGCAGTCAGACGGAGGACACAGGACGAAGAGAAGAAATTACGGAAACATCCGAAGAGACTGAAGGCGGCGAAAATCTTCCCCAAACGGGTCAGCTGTGGCTGCCTGTACCAATATTGTTTATTTGCGGTTTTATATTGTTCGCCGTAGGCTATATTCGTTATAATGAGGAACGGGAATGAAAGTAAAAAAAGGAATTATACCGATGTTTTTGGGTACTGCCCTGGTTTTGGCGGCACTGCTTTTGACTGCATATAATATTTTTGACGGAATCAGAGCGGAAAAAAGATCCTCTGAAATTTTGAGCCTTTTGGATGAAGCGGAAATTACAGGTGCAAAAAGCAGTACTAAGCTTTATGAGAGATACCCAGATATGAGTATGCCCACAAAAGAGGTTGACGGCTTAAGCATAATAGGGGTTTTGGAAATCCCCTCTTTAGATATAACTCTGCCTGTCTGCAAAAGCTGGAGTTATGAAAGCTTAAGAAAGGCTCCCTGCTGCTACAGCGGCTCTGTTTACAGCCACGACTGCGTTATTGCCGCCCATAATTATAAGAGTCATTTCGGCAGACTGAAAAGCTTAAGTGAGGGCGACAGTGTTGTCTTTACGGATGTATTGGGAAATGTATTCAGCTATGAGGTCGGGTCTTTGGGAGTTTTGAACAGCGGAGACGCAGAGAAAATGAAGTCAACAGGCTATGATTTAACTCTTTTCACTTGCAATCAAAGCGGCATTGCAAGAATAACCGCAGGCTGCAGCTTAATAACCGCTGATTAATCGGCTTATTACATTTTGCCGGTTATATTAATCTTCAGGTAAATGCAGCCTGTGGACTTTTTTAATTCTGTATTAATACCAATCGTGTTTTTCGTTCCTGTCAAGGGTGTTAATCTGTTCCATTTCTTCATCGGTAAGCTCAAAGCCGAACAGATCAAGGTTTTCTCTTATATGGTCGGGATTTGATGAGCCGGGGATAACCACAACGCCTTTCTGCAGGTTCCAACGGAGAATAACCTGTGCGGAGGTGACACCGTGAGCCGCCGCAATTGCTGAAATTGTTTCGTCCGACAAAAGCTCCGCCGTATATCCTCTGCCGCCGAAAGGATACCAGCCTTGAACAACTATGCCTAAATTCTGAATATAGGGTATAACGTCATTTTCCTGATAGTAGGGGTGGATTTCGTTTTGAACAAGGGCAGGCATAATATTTATTTGCGGCAGAAATTCCGTAAGCTCTTCAACATACCAGTTTGACAAGCCTATGGAGCGGATTTTTCCGTCGGCAACAGCCTGTTCCATAGCCTTATAGGCTTCAACGTCATTGTCCCCGGGGTGGTGAAGAAGCATCATATCAATATAGTCAATCCCCATTTTTTCGAGGGCTTCGTCAATGGCTTCCGCCGCATTGCTGTATTGATTGGGGTAGAGCTTTGTTATTACGAAAATTTCTTCTCTCGGTACGTCCGATTCCCTTACTGCCTTTCCTACGGCTGCTTCATTGCCATACATATAGGCAGTATCGATAAGCCGACCTCCGGCTTCAAGCAAAGCTGCTATTGAAACCTCACATTCATCGTCTGAAAGGCTGTATGTTCCCAAGCCCATAATAGGCATTTCATAACCGCTGTTAAGCAGTACCGTTTTGCTTTCAAAATCAAATTCGCCCACTGTTTTTACCTCACTTATATTCAAATTTAGACTGTTTACCCATTCCATAACTTCGTCACTTGAAGTGCCTGAGGCAAATCTTCTTCCGTCTGCCCAAACTGTACTGTCGGAACAAAGAATGTGCAAGTTTGTGTCACTGCTGCCTATGCCGCTTGAGTGGGAAGTGCAGAAAGGAACAATTGTTTTTCCGCTGAAGTCATAGCTTTCCAAAAATGTACTTATAATTCTCGGTGCCTGACCATGCCAAATAGGATAGCCTATAAAAACAATATCATATTGATCCATATCTTCCACTGAGCCGGAAATCGCAGGACGGGCAGAGCTGTCGTTTTGCTCCTTTGTGGTTCTGGAGTTTGAATTGTTATAATTTAAGTCAGCTTCGGTATAAGGGTCTGCGGCAATTATTTCATATAAATCGGCGGAAGTGCCGTCAGTTATATATTCCGCAATCTGCTCCGTTGTTCCCGTACAGGAAAAGAAAGCAACCAAAACATTTGTTTTTGCGGAAATATCCGGTTCCGTTTCGATGCTGCTTTCGGCTGTTTTGGAATTATTAAGCGAAACCGACGAGGCTTTCGCTGCACAGCCTGTTGTATTTGTCGCCGCAATAAACAGCGACAATAAGCTTATTAAAATTTTCTTCATTTGTTTCCCCTCCTTAATCATTTCGCAGTTTGTAAATCAGAAAGTCAAGGCAGTCAATGCGTTTTTGCTCCCTATGAAGAGAACCCAACAGAAAATCCCTGTGCCGACCCAAAATTTTAAGGGCTTCGGCGATTTTCTTTTCTCCTATAAAGCTCATACATTTTTCCGTTGTTTCCTTATTACATCCTGCATCAATCAAATTTTGACAAATACTTCCGTAAACATCATTTGCTTCTGCCATTTTTATCACCTCTCTCTTTTATTGTCTTTATTATAATATCTTACAGTTGAAATATCAAATACACATATTATATGAGACTTCATACTTGAAAGGTATGACATTTTTTTGCTATAATAGTAATAGACTGAAAGAATGCACAGAAAGGGGCTTATTTATGGACATAAGAGTTTTAAAATATTTTTTAACTGTAGCAAGAGAAGAAAGCATAACCGGAGCGGCAGAGGTTCTGCATATGACACAGCCGCCCCTTTCAAGACAGCTGAAAGACCTTGAAAACGAGATAGGAAAGCAGCTTCTTATAAGAGGGGGCAAAAAAATCACCTTAACCGACGAAGGTATGCTTCTGCGAAAGCGCGCAGAGGAAATATTGGATTTGTTTGAAAAGACAAAAGCCGAGCTTTCCGACTCGGACAAAAACATAACGGGAGAAATATACATAGGCTGCGGCGAATCTGATGCCGTTTCGTTTTTCGCCAAAGCCGCAAAGGCGCTTCAAAAGGAAAACCCTCTGATTCATTATCACATTTACAGCGGCGATGCGGAAAGAGTAACGGAAAGGCTTGACAGAGGACTTATCGATTTCGGACTTCTTATAGGCGATGTTGACATTGAAAAATATGATTATTTAAAACTTTCCATAAGCGATACTTGGGGTGTTTTAATGAGGAAGGATGACCCCTTAGCCGAAAAACCGGAAATTTGCGCCGAAGATTTATGGGGAAAGCCCTTAATCCTGTCACACCAAGCGGCTTCAAACAGCAGTATGCTTAAGTGGCTTAAAGCAGATGAAGTAAAGCCCGATGTAGTGGTAACAGGGGATTTAATCTACAATGTTTCCCATTTTGTAAGAAACAACATAGGCTATTTAATCTGCCTTGATAAAATCCTTAACATAACAGGAGAAAGCGATCTTTGCTTCCGTCCTCTCACTCCTAAAATGGAAGCCGGTCTTTGCATTGTGTGGAAAAAATATCAGGTTTTTTCAAAAGCCTCAAGGGAATTTCTTCGCTGTCTGAAGGCTGAACTCAGTATAGACAGCTGATTAATGCAGTGAGTTTCAGCCACAAAGAGATTTTAATCGTGATGACAGAATGTATTAGTGTTTGCGATATTGTGACGGTGTGCAGCCCATAACTGATTTAAACTTTGAAATAAAGTTGCTTGTTTGGTTGAATCCGCAGTGTCCGGCTATTTCAGATACGGAAAAGTCGCCTGAAAGCATTTCAACGCTTTTGCGTATTCTGTATTCGGTCAAAAACCGGTGGGGTGTTGTCTGCAAATGCTCACGAAAAATACGGCAGCACTCACCGACGCTGATGTTAGCCGCTTCCGCAATATCAGATAATGCCGTATCCTCCGAAAAATGCTCATATATGAATGACAGCATTAACTGCAGCCTTTGTCTGCGAACCAAGTCGGCGGAAAAAGTGTTTTTGCTCTTATCTGACAGCTTGGGCAGCAATGCACACCACAATTCGGTTATTTTCATTGATATAATATATTCCTTTTGAGTTCCTGAAGGGCTGTTCCACAGGGCATTTATTTCATATAAAATATCCAAAGCCTGCTTATGTGTTTCTGTTTCGGAACGAAGTATTGTAACCGGCAGACATTTTCCCGTAACATAGGGCAGAACATACTCCTTTTCCATTCGGCTTCCCGGGAAAAATGAAAGCAGCTTATAAGGAAAATTGAGACTTGTATATTCGCCGTCCTTTGAAAGACTTGTTACAGTGTGAATTATTCCGCTGTTAATAAAAGCAGCGTCGCCTTCATTCAAGTGATGTGTTTTTTGCGGATATTTTTAATAATGATTTATAATCTTTATATTC
>JAJQFU010000139.1 GCA_021200955.1 Clostridiales bacterium
TTTTTTGTGAGTTATTGGGTTTTGTTTAAAGTGAATTGCCGTAAAATCGGCTGATATGTTTTTTCGGTTCTTCCGTTGATGTATCCTTTTCAGCTGAGCCTTTATTTGCAGGTGGTATAGATTTTTTACGGAAGTCCCACGCAGTTTGGGCAATTTCCGTAAACCTTTCGGGAGTATCGAATAGAAAACCATAACCGTCTTTACTGAGGTAATTTGATTTTATGATTTCATAATTTTCAAATTGAAGTTTCAGTCTTACCAAATCAGTCTGCAATTCGGCTTTACGGGCTGTCAGTTCATTAAGACGGGAATTGAGTTCAGCTGTGCTGAGAGAATATTTTTCTTTGGCTTCGTTCATAACCTTTAAGGCATATTCCCACTTCTGTGTGTTGGATTTATATGCTTTAATCTCTGCTCCCGACAGATTGTGAATATCTGTATTTTCGGCTTTGTACTTCTCTATTGTTGGCTTGAGCTTCCAGTAGGTCGAAACAGCTTTTTTATACTTTGAAATTTCTGAAATCTCAGTATTTACAGCTTCAACCTCGGCGGCTTTCTTTTCTATGATTTCCTCTTGGGTTTTATAGCGTTCAAGAAAAGCCCCGAACAGTTCGGCTTCGTTAAATTTGACTTTGCTTTCGGCATAGTTCTTGATTGAAATACCATAATTCTCAGCCAAAACATTTTTGACAACCCATAAGGTAGTTGCCGTTCTTATGCTGACATTTTGAGCGTTCTTCCAACTTTTCAGATTGGCATTGTCGGACTTGCCGATGTTCATAACAGACTTAACCTTTGCTTCGGAAAGACTTTTGTATTCTTCCTTGTGCTCTATTCTGAACCGTAAAGCTTCTTCGGAATATTCATAGCCCATAGACCCACTTCGTATAAAACGTGGCTGCTTGTCACTGTCAACAGCGGTTTTGGGATTTTTGAAAGCGAGATATTTTCCCCGCTTAATCTCAAAATCTTTCTTCTGCATATCTGAGATAAATTCTTCAAAGTTGTTTGCCTTATTCACAGAAGCATCTATTTCCGTTTGAAGAAGCTTTCTCTTACTTCGGAATAAAATTTTATCGTCATAAATTTTTCGGTTTGAGGAAATATGCCGACCTTGTTTCAAAATTTTTTCTTTATTGTTTATGCGGTACTTAAGTATTGCTTCTGTGTAGTCAACAGAAATTGAAGATGAACGCAGAAAAGTTTTCATTTGTTTGTCCCTGAAAGAAACTGCCTTATTGCCAATGCGGACAAGGTAGCCTTGCTCCTGCATAAGAGCAATAAATTCTTGAAAGTCTGCGGCATTTTCTATGGCTTTGTCAATGTTTTCTTTCAGTCTTTGCCTGTGAGATTTTGCGGGTTCGCCTTTGTCAATTACGCTGAGATTATATTCTCGGCAAATATCATCGCTTATAGCTTGAAGCTTTGTATAAGTTTTGAAATTGCTGTTGAGCTTGTGGAAAGTAACAAAGTCAACGGCATTGCAAATAATATGAGTATGCAGATGAGCCTTGTCGGTGTGGACTGCTATTACATACTGATAATTCGGATACATTCGGCTCATTAATTCTTTTCCGATTTCGAGAGCCTGTTCGGGTGTTATGTTGTCCGCCGGAGAAAATGACTGCTTTATATGCCACGCAAAATTGTTTCCTTTTTTCATAACTTCTTTATTTCGAACAAAAGAAAATTGGTCAGCTGCAATAGTCGGTATGCATTGAAAGCTGTCAACAAGATTTCCGTTTTCGGTCTTCTCGGCATTTATGATGTAGGCTATGGATTTAATAAGGCGTTCTTCGGATTTAATGGGATTGAGTTTAACATATGCCAACTACCGCACCTCTCTTAAACTCTTGCCGATGATTTTTATAAATTTGTTCATCTTGTCAAGCTGATGTTTCACGTCCTCAATATCGGACTGATAAACATTTTTTGAGGTGTTAGCTGCCTTTGCGATTTGATTGATATTAACTCCGATTTTGTTTATTTCATAAATAAGTTCATTAATTTTTGTTACGTCTATTTGGACTATGGGATTTACGGTCAAACACAGCCTGACAAAATCGCCGAGATTAGTCATTCCGAGTTTGCTCATTTTTTGCTTGATGGCTTCTTTTTCTTCTTTAGTAACCATCACATATAATCTTTCATTTCTATATCTGCTCATTGTTTTCACTCCTTCATTTTTTATTTTTTTGGCAGAAATCTTAAAACAGAATTTAAAAAATTCTCAGGGGCTTGGGGATGTAAATCACCAAATAGGGTTCGGGAAAATTTGCCCGACAAGCGGAAGTGTACGCACACTTCCTATGCTTGCAAGGTAGTAAAACCCCTATGTTTTAATATTTCTTAATAATTTAAAAATTAAAAAAATTTCAAGAGCGAAGAAAATCTTAACACAATACTATTTTAAACATTAAGCTTTGCTTTGTCAAGATAATTTTAGCAGTTCTTCCAATTTTTACAAATTTCTGTCGCCAAATATGGTTTAATGACTTTTGTACTAATTTGAAAGAAGAAAAAGCAGTTTTATGACTTAAAAAACTTTTGAAAATTTTAAAATTTCTTTTGAAAAACAATAAAAAAGTTGGCATTTTTAAAATTTGAATTGTTATATATATAAGAAACAAATTTTCACTTTCTTTCAAAGGACAAGAAAGGAGGTGGAAAAATGAAAAAAAGCTCTCGTTCTCAAGAACATATTCAAAAAGCTTTCAGTAGTTTTTGTACAAAAGCTTTAACGAATGAAGCAAAGAACTTTCATAAAAAGGAAATGCGAAGGATGGAACTCTTTTCCGATATACCTGTTGAGAACCTGCCGCAGGAAGAAAACATGTTTGATACTTGTGCTAACTATCTTACAGACAGCAGTACAGAAAAAATTTATTCTGTTGCAGGTAAAATAATCTCTTCGGAAATGATTGCTGAAGCGTTGAAATGCTTATCAGATGAACAGCAAAACCTTATTTTACAATATTTTTTTTATCATAAGACTGATAAGCAGATTGCAGAAATGCTTAATATTTCTCAAAGCACTGTACAGCGCCATCGCATATCCAGTATTAGGAAAATAAAAGAATGTTTGGAGGAAAACGCAAATGAAAAAAAGCACAAATGACAACATACAATACAACTCCAACTTGTTGCCTTATTACGTAATAGTAGATGCTGTAAATGGAAATTCTAAGGCAATGGAAATTGTATTATTACATTTTGAGAGCTACATAACATCTTTGGCAACCCAAGAATTTTATGACCCCTACGGCAATATATGCTTCAGTGTAAATGAAGAATTACGGGAATGCCTACGTTTAAAACTGATAAAAGCTGTCTTATTATTTAAAATTTAAGACAACTATATATAAATTTTGAACCTTGAAAAAGAAAGCACTGCAAGATAACGGCAGAGCAGAATATGGCAGGTCAGATACTTTATTTCTGTACCGAGCAAAACCGAAGTACGCCAAGACACTTTTTTTAAAAGCCGAGCGAATTAATACTTACGGTTTAATCGGGTTTGGCAGCCCGACAGCGATGACATACAGAAACTATAATGATACTCCCTTACAGCCGCAGTCAGAGCGTTAAAAGCGTCACAGGCAACGGGTAGGGCTTGACAGACCGTCGAGAGGTGAAACTCCTGTGAGGTTATGCCGATAACCGTCTGATTTATGCCTTTGATTATTTTTTAGAATTAATGTAATTTTTATTGTTTATAATGCAGCAAAAAATAAATATAAAAGGAA
>JAJQFU010000058.1 GCA_021200955.1 Clostridiales bacterium
TTTATTGCCTTAATTAATGTTACAAACTTGTTACTAAATTAGATTGACGTGTTTTATATTTCTTTTTTGCTTGACACTGTTTTATGAATGTAATAAAATATAATTAAGCGAAAGATCGTCTTTGATGCTGTGCTGTAAACAAAAATGCTGTTTTGCACGTATATTAAATCGGAAAGGACGTGGTTTGATTGGGAAATAATACATCGGTCGGAAGTACGCCTTATGATGATGTATTTAAGACACTTTTAAACGACTGTAAACCGCTTGTTCTTCCTGTTCTCAATGAGATTTTCGGTGAAAATTACATCGGGAATGAGGAAATTATCTATTCTCAAAACGAGCATTTTTTGAATAGGCAGGACGGCGGGGAAGATAAAAGGATTACAGACTCAAGCTTTACTGTTATCGGAGAAAAAACAAAGAAGTATTTGTTTGAATGTCAGAGCACTCCCGACGATAGTATGCTTGTCAGAATATTTGAATATGCAACACAGATAGCTTTGGACGAAAGCGAAATTGTCAAGAATGTCTTAGAGGTTACAATCCCTAATTCTGCTATACTTTTTCTCCGCAGCAATAAATCCACACCGGATAAAATGCAAATCGTAATTAATACACCCGGCGGAAGCGTAGCCTTTGACGTTCTTGTAATGAAGGTCAGAAAATATAATTTAGAGGATATTTTTGAAAAGAATTTGCTGTTTTTGATACCCTTTTATATCTTCAATTACAGCAGTAAACAGCAGCTTGACGAACTTAACACAGATGAAGATAAGTTAAACATTTTAATAGGCAAATACAAACAAATTGTAGAGCATTTAGACACATTAACAGAACAGGGAAAGCTAAGTGCTTATAACCGTACAACCATTTTGGAAATGGCAAATAAAGTGGTTAAAAGCCTTATGTCAAACTACGAGAAAGCCATGAAAGGAGTTGAATCTGTTATGGGAGGAACTGTACTTGAATACAAAGCGAAGAATATTTATCGTGAGGGTAAAACTGAGGGCAAAGTAGAGGGTAAAATAGAAACCCTTGTGACAAGTATTAAAGCATTAATAGAAACGGGTCAATATAATTTTGACAGTGCCTTTAACTTAATTAAAGCACCTACAGATAAATACAATTTGATTAAGGAATTAGTTTTAGGATAATTCAAAAAATAATTTTGGGAGAGGTTTTTGTGCCTCTCCCAAATCTTTTATGTTTTTGCAATGAAGATCAGAGAAAATGAAATGGCAGATAAAAACGTAAAAAGCCTTATGTCAAACTATGAGAAAGCCATGAAAGGAGTTGAATCTGTTATGGGAGGAACTGTACTTGAATACAAAGCTAAGAATATTTATCGTGAGGGAGAAGCAGAAGGCTTGGCGAAAGGCGAAGCAAAGGGAATAGCAGAAACTTTTGCAGCCAACATAAAAGCATTAATAGAAACTGGACAATATAATTTTGACAGTGCTTTTAACTTAATTAAAGCACCTACAGATAAATACAATGTGATTAAGGAATTAGTTTTAGGATAATTCAAAAAATAATTTCGGGAGAGGTTTTTGTGCCTCTCCCTTATCGTTCAGACAATGTTTAAATTGCCGTTGTACAGGTAAATGTTGTTGCTGAGTATGTCGGACTGATCGATGTAGATGTCGTTTATCAGCTTTAATACTTTCTTCAGATAGGTTTTGCCGTTGATTCCTGTTTTAAGAATCATAACCTCGTTTATTGACGAGGGAATTATAAAGAAGTCGGAGTTAAGGGTCTTTCTGATTCCGTTTAGGACTTCTTTGTAGACTATGTAGCTTGCGCCCTCTGTTATGACATCATTGCTGAGGATGTAGAGTACGGCTTTGTCGGTGTCTTTGGGTTCGGGTATGCCTTTGGGGATAAGACCTTCCATTGTTTGAGAGATGGGTTCAAAACGCATGGGGAGGATGCGTTTTGTGTTCTCTTTGGCATAAGTGTAGAGATCCTCTGTTGACAGGTTTAAGGCTTCGGCAAGGGCTTTTGTTATTATGGCTCCGTAGAAGTGGTTGTTTGCTTTTTCTGTTAGGAATCGGAAAGATGTCCGACGCCGTAGGCGCTTTTGCGTCAAGCAAAAGTTCTGAAAAACAGCGGAATACTATAGCCAAATCCAAGAAGGGAAAACAGGGAACTTGGGTAAGAAGTTCCTTGTTCATATCGGCGTTTATAAGCAGCATAACAGTATTGTTTTTCACCATATCAGCTATAAGAACAGCTGTGGGGGTATTAATGCTGCCGGCTTTGCTGTCATAATAGGTGATTGTTTTAGCCGCTTCCGTGAGAACGGCTTTGATGTCTCCGGTTGACAGATATTTGCTGTACATATCCTTGAAGTAGATAACGGCTGAGGCTGTCATTTCCTTGTTTTCATCGGCGAAGCAGAAGCCTTCAACTGTCTGATTGATTTTGTCAATCTTAACCTCTTTTAAGGCGAGGTTCTTGTAATTTTCGGGCATATAGCTGCCTATGGTTTTTATTACTTCTTTCTTAAAGTTATCATATTTCAACATAATAATCATCCTCCAACATTTCACATAGGTATTCGGGATCATACAGCATATCTTCAATGTCGATATAATCCCAACCCATATCCATTAATTCGCATACAATGCTTTCGTCAATGCCTAAAGACTTGGCACAGCTTACCAAATCATCTATGTAGTCCTGCTGAGGGTTAAGCTGATAACCGCTTCTGCCTACACTTATTGTGTTATCCTTGCTGTCTTTTGTTGTTCTAAAAGGGTTTCTTGGATTTATGCCCCAGTAGGGATAGCCATAGAACAGGTCATAGGCAAAATCAAATGTATTCTTTGTGATTTTTCCGTCGGGAGTGAATTTGAATATATCGCCTTCTTTTATTTCGACAGTAGTAAAGTCTTTAAGGTTAAGCTTAATCAAGGCTTTTCTTAAAATCTCTGCGGTTGAAGCATAAATGTAAAAGCCGTTGAAGTGAGCAATTGCCATAGGGTTATCGCCTTTGACAATGTATAGCGAATTGTCCTTGTCAAGCACCGTAAAACAAAAAGAACCCTCAACCTTTTTAGCCATAAATCTGAGACTTTCAAAGGAGAGGGCGTTTTTCTTGTCGATAAGCTGAACCGCTACATAGGAATTGGTCTGTATTTTTGTTGAGGGAAGCTTCTCAGTGCGTTTGAGAAAAGCGTCGTTATAAAGTACGCCGTTGTGAGCAAGGGCAAAGTCATTGTTTTCAGACAGGAAAGGGTGGTTGTTGCAGTTGATTTTCTCACTGCCCTGAGTTGAAAGTCTGGTATGACCCATTATTACAGTGGGGTTGCCCTTGAAATAGATATTCATTTTCCTTGCAGGGAGAGGTCTTTTATAGACGATTATTCTGTCCTTGTAGACATAGGCAACACCTGTTGCATCGGTTCCTCTTGCTTCGCATTCCTTGGAAAGTACTTTTATAATCCTCTCTTTTTTCTTTACGTTGAGTACGTTTCCGCAATCAATTAAACCAAATAAACAGCACATATTAATTTACCCCCTTTGTGTATAAATTTCTTTCCTTAAGGTATGTAATGAGTTCGCTGTGGTCTTCTTTTGTCAGACGGGAAATGAACTGTTCCCATGTCAGAGCTTCCATTTCTTCATCGGACAAAGAAACAGCCACGTTACAGATTTCGTTTACGAACTGCAATGTGGCTATGAAAGTGTTGTATTTGAGAGTTCCTCTAA
>JAJQFU010000081.1 GCA_021200955.1 Clostridiales bacterium
TAAAAAATTCTGCATTTTCTTTAACAGAGTTATTATCACCGGGATTTTCGTATATAGTATACTCAACTTCTCCCATTTGCCCCTTTTCATTTCTGCTTCTGCTCCTAACAACATAGCCTGCGTTTTCAAGCTCTTTTACTGCCGAAGCTACACTGTCAGCCCCGTCTTTCGCCATAGAAGCAAGACCCCTAATTGTAAACTTCCAGTTATCTGAAACGCTCAACATAAAAGACATTAATCCCTTGGCTTTAAATGAAAGTCTCTTATCCCATAAGTGATAATTGCTCATAGCCGTAAAATTTTTGTTCTTCTCAACCCTTACTACAGTACCGTTGCCTTTACCATTATTGTTCATTTGCTATACCTCCAAATCTAATTCTTTATAGCTGCGATAGGTAAATCCATTACCTAATTCAAATACAAAGTTGCATATAAAAAAGTTCTGCTAATTTATAATTCCATATAAATCAACAGAACACGTTACAGTTTTCAAATATTAAGTTTTAAAGCATTATAGATGGCTCTTTTTCAAAATTGGTGTCAATGTGGTGTCAAATCACTGTTTTTTAGTGGTATCAGTTGCTCAAAAAGCTGATTATTTAAAGGGTTTCAAACATTTGAGCTGCTAAACTTGTCTTTACTATATGTGAAGATACATAAAACAAAAGTAAAAACCTCACTGCGGCTGATTCACAGTGAGGTTGATTATTTTACTTCTTATCCTTTAAAAGAGCCGAGCAGATTGTGGGGATAATAACCAGCGTAAACACCAGCGACGTTGTAAGCCCGGACATAAAGGCTATTGAAAGCCCTTTAAAAATTACGTTGCCGAACAAAGCAAGGGGGAAAAGCCCCAAAACCGTTGTGGCTGTACTTAAAAGGATCGGTCTGAACCTCATATCTACGGCGTTGACACAGGCTGTGTCTATATCGTCATTTTCCTTAAGTCTGCTGTCGATATAATCCAAAAGGACGATTGCATTGTTTACAACAACACCTATAAGGCTTATCATACCTATCGCCGCAAACATAGACAGGTTTTGGTTTGTTGCCCAAAGACCTATTGCCGAGCCTATTACAGCAAAGGGAACGCTCATAAGAACTATGAAAACTCTCTTAAATGAATAGAACTGAACGAAAAGCACGAAAAGAATTATAAAAGAGCCTAAAACCGCACCTAAAACAAGAGCCGCCATAGCGGTGTTAAATGTGTCAAGGTCGCCCTGATATTTTACCTTAAGCCCCGTTGTGTCGAGCTTATCTATTTCGTCTTTCAAAGCATTGGCAATTTCAACGGTGCTTTTTCCGTTTTTGTTATAACAGCCCACGGTTATGCTTCTTTCGCCGTTATAGCGTGAAATAATGCTGTTTTCGCTGTCTACGCCTACGTCCGCAAACTGGCTCAGCTTATAGCTGCCCCCTGTTGTAGACGACACAAACCGATAATCCCTGAGATCCGCCGTGTCCTTTATGTCGCTTTTCACAACAACGGGATATTCCTCGCCGTTTTTTCTGTATGTAGTGGCTTCGCCGCCCATTATGGCGTAGTAAAGCTCATACTGAACCTGAGACTTTGTTAAGCCGCAGGTGTTCAGCTCGTCATTATTCATATCTATATAATAGTTATAGGTTGAATATTTTCTGTCTGTATGAACACTCGTAGCTCCGTCTATGTTTTCGAGAATTTTAGCGGCTTCGCTGCCCACTTCGTTAAGCTTCTCCGTTGTTCCGCCGTAGAAGGTTACACTGACAGGGCTTGTTTTCGCCGGAACTATGGCAAGCTCCGAAACTATAATTTTAGCCCCCGTTATATTTTCGTCAATAACACTCTGCAGATAGTCGCAGTATTCCGCCTTTGTGTCAAAGCGTCCGCCTTGTTTAAGGTCTATGTTATAAATAACACTGCCCTTGTTTACGGAGTCCGTTGCAGGCTGCGTTCCGAAGTCATATTTGGGCACGTGTCCCCCTATTGAAGCAAGATAGCCTGCGTTTTCAGGCTCTTCCTGTAAAATCTCCTCTATCTGCTCCATAATTTCATCTGTTTTTCTTATGTCGTAATAGTTGTAGGCTGTTACGTCAATATCCAAAATTTCCTTATCCGAAACGGGAATAAGCTCCATATCAAGACTTGCCAGCAGAGCTATAGCCGCAGCTACGCAAATACCCGAAGCAATAAAGGTCACAGCCTTATGATCAAGGCATATAATAAGAAGCTTTTTAAATATGCCTTTTAAGCCCTCTTTTGAAGCTTTCTTCTCGCTTGTTTTCTTCATAAATATATAGCACATTGCCGGAGTTACAAAAAGAGCGGCTATATATGAACATGTAAGAGCCGAAATAACTATTGTAGGCAGAGGAAAGGCAAACTCTCTCATTGATCCCGGCAGCATATAGAAAATGCTGTAAATAATGACCGTTGTCAGGGTCGAGGTCAAAACAGGCAAAGCCACCTCTTTTGTGCCGTTAACACAGGCTGACATTCTTTCCTCGTCATTGTCAATTCTCACCTGAATGGCGTCGCTGACCACAATGGCGTTTGAAACAAGCATACCCAATGTAAGAATTAAGGACGCAAGGGATATAAAGTTTATTTCAACCCCTAAAACCTGCATACATATAAATGAAGCAAAAATTACAAGGGGAATAATTACGGAAACGATTGCGCCGTTTCTTATTCTCATCATTATCATAACCACTGCCAAAACGATTATAACGCTTTCAATAAGGTTTAAAAGAAAGTCATTAACAGAGTCGCTTACATCGTCGGGCAGCCAAATAACGCTTTCCATATTTATGCCGTCTGAAAGAGTGGTTCTGAAGTCCTCGATTTCCTTCTCTACATCTGCCCCTATGTCAAGAACATTTTCGCCGTCCGCAAAGAAAAGGCTTAAAATAACAGCGTCCTTTCCGTTAAAGGAATATCTCTTGCTGTCATCGTCAAAGCCCATTTCAACATCGGCTATGTCAGAAAGCTTAACTACCGCCCCCGAATCTGCGTCAACGGAAACAATTATATTTTTAATTTCATCAAGGCTGTCAAGCTTTCCCGATGTGTTTACATTTATTTCATCGTCTTCAAATTCCAGCGTTCCTACAGGGATTGTGCTGTTCTGGGCTGAAATCATTGCTGCAAGGTTAGTAAGGGTTACCCCCAAATGGTTAGCCTTTGCGCTGTCTACGGTTACCTTAACCTGCTGCTCCAAATCTCCTTCGATTTGAACGTCGCTTACCCCCTGCATTTCCAAAAGACGGGTTTTAAGCTCCTCAGCCCTTTGCTTAAGCTCTCGGTTTGAAATTCCGTCACCTGTAAAGGCAAGAATAAGCCCGGCTGTGTCGAAAATATCGTCGCTGAAGGTTACGCTTGTGACACCGTCCGGCAGGTCTGCGTTTTCAATGTCCTTACGCAAATCGTCCTGAACCTGTGTCATTTCTTCTTCGTTTAAATCCTGGTCGAAATACATTTTTATAACACTGGCGCTGTTATATGATTCGCTCGCCACATAGTCAAAGCCGTCGGCAGCCATACAAATATCCTCAAGCTTTGAGGTTACAAGCTCTTCCATATCCTCAGCGCTTGCCCCGGGGTAAACCGCACTTATAATAACCATAGGCAGAGTTACAACGGGATACTGCTGTTTGGGCAGACTGTTAAAGCAAACTGCTCCGGCAAGGAATATAAGTATAACCACGAATATAGTAACTCGCCGTTTGTCCACCGCCATAAAAATCGGGTCTTTTTTATTCATAAGCCACACCTTCTTTTATGCTGACCTGCTGATTGTCATATATGTCCGTTACTCCGTCAGTTACTACATAAACCCCCGTTTCAAGGTTTTCAGCTAAAATTTTGTCGCTGTTTAATGTTCCCAAAATAACCTCGGTTCTGACGGTGCGGTAATAGCCGTAGCCGTCTTCCTCCAAAACGTAAACATAGTCAACGCCGCCTGAATTGAAAACCGCACTTATGGGAATGAAACACCCTTCCGACTCGCCTATGGGAATTTGAACATTAACCAAAGTACCCATTGCCACATCGCAGTTTTCAGGCGTAATTTCTACATTATATGTTCTGGTTGTTTCGTCGGGGTAAAGGGCTATATTTGTAATCGCCGCCTCGTAGGTGTCGCCGTTATAGCTGACTTCTGCCCTCATACCTGTTGAAAGCTTGGGGTAGTCCGCCGTTCCCACACCTACGTTTATAACCTGGTCTCCCGATTTTACACACACAACGGGAGTTCCTGCGCTTGTAACCTCTCCCGCCTTTAAAACCACCGCCGTAACATAGCCGTCAACGGTGGAATAAAGGGTTGAATCAGTAAGGTTTTTGTTTGCGCTTTCAAGGGCTGTTTTAGCCTGACTTAAAGAAATCTGTGCCGCCGAAAGCTGATCCTCGGAATTTTTAACAGCCTGCTCCTGAAGCTTATAGTCGTTTTCCATGCTTTCTATTGACTTTTCTTCAAGTCCTACGTCGTTTTCCATATTGGATTTTGCCGTATTGAGGGTTTCAGTCACTGTGTCAAGGGCGTACTGGGCGTCTTCAAAGTCCGTCTCGCTTATATAGCCGTTTTCATAAAGCTCCTTAGCCCTGTCATAATCAGCCTTAACACTGTTGTAGTTGGTCATAATAGTGTTAATTTCGCTGTTGTATGAATCCTGAATTTTCTTAAGGTTAAGCTTTTCGGCGTCAATGCCTATTTGGGTCTTTTCAAGTGTAAGCTTTTGAACCGCTATGTTTGTGTTTACCTGTGAAATTTGGTTTTCCGCAAGGCGAATGTTGTCGTTGGCGGTGTCTATGGCAAGCTGTACGCTTTCTGTGTCGAGCTTAGCCAAAACCTGACCGGCTTTAACGGCTTCGCCCTTTTCAACACACACCTCGGAGATTTTCCCCGAAAGAAGAAAAGAGAAGTTTTTTGTTTCGTCCGCTGCGGCATAGCCCGTATAGCTTAGGCTTTCAGTATAGCCGGTAGCTTCGCTCATTTCGGCGGCAACCACCGTCGGCGAGCTTTCAACTGCCGCACTTTCACCGCAGGCGGCTAATAATAAAGCAGAAATTGAAATCAGAGGAATTATTTTTTTCATAGTTATCAAACCCCTTTCTTATAGATTTTTTTATAAAGCCGGAATAAATCCTCTTTGTGAATTTTTTCCGCAGTTTCAAAAGGAATGTCAAAATAGCTTTCCGTCTTGTCGATAACGGCGTAAAAGTCTATGGCTCTTAAAATAAACATAAGCCTTAAAAACATAGTTTCGTCATTTACTTCTTCATTAGCAAATATACTGTCAAAACAGTTTTTTGCAAGCTCAATAAGCATATTTGTTTTGCTGTCATCTACAAGAACGTCCAAAAGCGCAATAACCAAAACGTCCTTTTCTTCCTTAATACCGTTATAAATTATTTCAAAGGATGTTTCCAACCCTGTCTTTCTGGCTTCCGGCACGGTTTTCATAATTCTTTTAAGGCTCTCTTCCGTCAGCCCTATATAAATATCTTCCTTGCTTTTAAAATAATAATATAAAAGCGACTTTGTTATGCCTGCGGTTTTGGCAATATCGTTTATAGAACAGCCGTAAAAGCCCTTTTCTTTAAAGCATTTTTTGGCAGCCTCTAAAATCTCCGTTCTTTTGCTGTTGTCTTCCATATATCTCACCTCTCAAAAATCTATAATTTCTGTTTTATGGGAACATCATATAAAGCCGATTGCTTCATGCTTCGCATTCTCGCAATCGTCCCGAAACTTCGCATCCGGGTCTATCGACCCTATATGCTCATTCCGGGGAGGTTGTCTGATAGACAGTCAACTATGCAAGCAAGCTTACTCGTTTGCCTGCCTATCGACAACGTTTTTTACTGAACGTTCAGTCAATTAATATTATAACTCTTTAGGAAGCTTCTGTCAATCATAAACAACAAATTTTTTTAGATTTTCGATATAATGATATATAAAAAAATAATGAAGAACAGATTTTTAACTTGACATAAGACAGTATTGATGGTATTATATAAATACAAAGAGGACTGTCTTAAGGCAGTCATTCCTCACCAATTAGTTAATATTAAAAATAACCGTTTTAGGTTTGGAGTGCCCAGAGACGGTTATTTTTTTGTTATGTTTATTATTATTTTTATTATGCGTATTACTGCTGCAATAAGTACAGCAAGCACGTATACATCATAAATAATCGTTATCACAACATCACCTCCCTCCTGACATAATCCCGAAGATAAGAGCTTAAATCATAAGCAACACCTCTTTTCATATGCAATGGGTAGGTGAGGATTTTCAGAACTTTTGACTGCGTCAAAAGCCGGGCTTGCTGCGATTTTTTATGCAAAAAATTCGCAGTGCCCGTCCCGACATCTTTCGGGTTCTTACCGCTTTTCAGTCCTCTATGCAACAGAGAAAATTTCTGCTGAAATCCCTAAAATGATTGAACATAAGGCTGGGGATAAAACAACAAAAAGTTTTCCGAAAATCTAAAAATCTTTATTGATGGTCAACAAACGGCACAGCAGACGGTATAGTTTATCCTTATGTATGGCACACATTAAAATCTTATTTGCCGAAATAAATAAAGGGGAGGATATATTATGAGAATTATGATTGTAACATTGGTTTTGGCAGCTTGTCTGTCGGTATTCAGCGGCTGCGGCAAAGCCGGCAAAAACGAATACGGACGTGTGGGTCGTGACACTGTTGAGGTAATCGGAAACGGAAAATATAAAATAGCCCACGTTGCAGATGCGACTTCTTTAATTATGAGTTATGAAGATGTAGGGCAAATTACTTTAATAAAAAATGTTGTTGATTACAAATCAAATGACGGAGTATTTTATGTATACGGAGAAGAAGGGTACGGCGTTATAAATATTGAAAACAACACTTCAAAAATATATATAACCGATGAAGCCTATTTAACCGAAAGAGAAAAATATTTTTATAAAGATGAATATACCGAATATGTCGCCGAGTTAAGCGATTTTCTTGGTTTTTCAACTGCCGAGAGAAAAATACTTTCGGAGCTTGAATAAAAAACTCGGGAAAGTGCCGAAGCGGCTTAAAAGGCATAATGAATTATTCTTTGCTCTTGATTTTCTGTTTCCCTTGACATTTTAAGACATTTGGGTTAATATAAAGTGAGAAAATTTTTAATAACCCCCTGATGAAACAGGGCTTTCATAAAATGACATTTTAAAGGAGAAATCAGCAATGAGCTTTACAAGAATAAGGAAGATGCCGACGGTGGAAGAAGTCAGAGATATGATGAGTATGCCGCCGGAGCTTCAAAAGGTTAAGGAAAAAAGAGACAGGGAGCTTAAGGATATTTTCGAAGGAAAGGACGACCGTTTTATAGTTATCGTAGGTCCTTGTTCTGCCGACAGAGAAGACCCTGTCTGTGAATATATAACAAGGCTTGCTGAGGTAAACGAAAAGGTTAAGGACAGGCTTTTTATCGTTCCGAGAATTTACACAGCCAAGCCCAGAACCACCGGCGAAGGCTATAAGGGCATTTTTCACCAGCCCGACCCCGAAAAACAGCCCAATATGTTCGAGGGCATAATCGCTTTGAGACAAATGCACATAAGAGCAATCAGAGAAAGCGGCTTAACAGCAGCCGACGAAATGCTCTACCCTGCCAATCTGCCCTATGTTGATGACATTCTTTCTTATATAGCAATCGGTGCAAGAAGCGTTGAAAACCAGCAGCACAGACTGACCTCAAGCGGTATCGACGTTCCCGTAGGAATGAAAAACCCCACCTCCGGCGACTTAAGCGTTATGTTTAACTCAATCAAAGCCGCTCAGGCAAGCCACGAGTTTTCATATTCGGGCTATGAGGTTTCCACAAGCGGCAATCCCTACGCTCACGCAATTTTAAGAGGCTCTACAAACAAGCATGGCAACAATCAGCAGAATTATCACTATGAGGATCTTGTTTTGGCTGCGGATATGTACGCTAAGGGAACATATCAAAACCCTGCTATTATCGTAGACGCAAACCACGCCAATTCAAAGAAAATGTATAAGGAACAGCCCCGAATTGTCAGCGAGGTTCTTCACAGCAGAAACTGCAACATTATTCTCAAAAACGTTGTTAAGGGTGTTATGATTGAAAGCTATCTTGAAGAGGGCAATCAGCCTATCTGCCACAATTATATTTACGGAAAGTCAATAACCGACGCCTGTCTCGGCTGGGACGACACCGAAAAGCTTCTTTATAAAATGGCAGAGGAAGTTTAAAAAAATATTCATTAAAAAAAGCCTGTCGGGGATAACCTCGGCAGGTATTTTCATTTTAATATTATTCTGTTTTTAAAAGCTCATTAAATGACACATTAAAAATTTCAGTCAAGCCCACAAGCTCAATATCCGTTACAAAACGCTTTCCGCACTCAATCCTCTGTATAGCATTTTTGTCAACATCTATTCCTCTAAGCTGCATTTGTTCCGCAAGCATACGCTGAGACATTTTCGGCACCATTGCTTTCCGCAGTGCAGCCACATTTTTACCGCATATATTATTTAAACCGTCACAGCTCTTATTTTTAAACATTAATATCTCCCCGCATATAACCTTTGACATTCAGTGCTTGACAACTTAATTATTATATGTTATATTTTACGCATAATGACATTTACTAAATGTCATTTTCGGGATAGATATTGCATAAAGGAGACGGTTATATGGGGAATGCCAACGGCGATATAATATTTATTTGGCTGTTATTATTTGGCTTAATAGCTTATATTTTTTTGACGGTTTATACAGCATTGTCAAACATCAGAAAATCCTCAGACAAGGGGAAAAAGCTTATAATCTGCAAAGTTAAAATTTTGAAAATCACACACGCAGACAATAATATGACATTATACGTTGTTGAAGATGAAAACAGAAATAAACATATATTAAGATGCTTTACAGCGGATAAAATAAACATATCTCCGGGAGACACCGGAATTATAAAATACAGAGGCAAAACAATAAAATCATTTCACAAAAATTAAAACTATAAAAATACCTGCCGGGGATAACCTCGGCAGGCTTTTTTCTTTTCACCTCTCAGTCAGCTTCGCTGACAGCTCCCCTCAAGGGGAGCCTTAATCAGAACCCGTAATACATACTCTCTCCGTTATACTTCACCGTCAAAACGGGTGCAGAAGAGCTTTTTTCCGCCACGTTCACATAGCGGACACCATCTTTAATATTTATGGAAGAAAGGCTTCCGCCGTTAGAAACGACGATTATGTTCTTGCCCTTCAAAAACTGTTCCTTCAATATATTGTGGACAACCGCAGCTTCTCTGCTGTCTGAAAAACCGCCGCTGCTCGTTGCGTACATATCGCTTTTAACCATAACAACGATATTATCCGCCGCCAGTCTGTTGACATAGTCTGCAAAATACCTTATCTGTGTATCGTTTGACTTAAGAAGGGTTCCGTTTGAGGTCGACAGGTTCACAATAGAAATGTTCTCGTTTCCGCCGGTTGTATAGTTTGAATACCAGCTTGTGGCGAAGTCAAGCCCCAGTGAAGAAGCACTGACCCCCTCAGCCACAATATAAAGGTTTGAAAGACTTCCTTCTGCTTTTTCAAGCCCCATGGAAATGTCTCCTTCAAGGCTTTCGGAATAGCTGCCTACATCCGCAGACAAATCGTCGAAATAAAGTATTCCGCTTGGAGCTGTTTCACCTGTAGTCAACACTGCCGTATAAACGGACAATACCTGAATCGGGTAGGTTACCCCCTGTGGAACGTCTCCGCTTAAATACTGCCAGCCTTCAAAATCAACGCTGTCGGTCAAAGTTATGTTATAGCTTGTCTCATTTGCGTCTCTGATGTTCATTTTAACAATAGTTCCGCCGTTGTTTCCCTTAACGTACATTCCCAGCTTAGAGGGCGTTCCGTTGACCTTTATTCTGTCGGTAAAGCTTGCGTAAGCACACTGAACCGTCGATGTGTTTGCCGCAAAGTTATAATTAAGTCTTATGCTTGCGTTTCCGCTTGTGCCTACGCCGTACTGAACTGCCGCATCCCCTGAAAAGCTGCCGTTTTCGGGGAATTTAAGAAACATAACGTTTAAAGGCGATTCGAAGTTGTTTATAACCTCTGTGCTTTTGCCTACATACACATAGCCGCTGCCGCTGATGTCGCCGGAATAAGCGGTCACCTTAGCCTGTCCGTCACCTGTAGCCACAAAATAACCGTCATTTGTTACATAGCCCACTGTCGGGTCGTCTACGTCATATGTCAACAGGCTCTTGTCCGCAGTTCTGCCGCCGAAGCCGTCCTTGTTATACTCCGTTATTGAAAGCTCCGTTGACTGACCGACCTCAAGATTTTGAGTGCCCGCCTTCACCTTAAGATAAGAAATGCCCGAAAGAACCGTAACATCACATTCTCCCGTAATTTCTCCGTCAGCTGTTTTAACAATAATTTTTCCCGTTCCCTCTGACTTAGGCGTAAAACTTAAGCCGTCAAATTCCCCTTCTATTCCTTCAATGTCAAATTCAAGACCGTCTGTTGAAACACTCATTGCATTGTAAAGATTATCATAGCCCTGAACAGTCAAATTATAGTTTAAGCCGTTAACCAAAACATTATCGGCTGCTGAGGTTGACACCTCCAAATAGCCTAAGCCCGTTGAAGTCCCTGCGGACTTAACCCCTACCGCATTGGGAACAGCCCTCTGTGAGCCGTCTGAAGGAGTGTTGACAACCTCCAAGGAATCTCCGCTTTCCGACTTAACCACCATTGTGGTTGAGCCTCCGCCGTCAAGCTGAATTGCATCATATGCTCCAAGCTCCTTCATTATAGTTGAGCATTCGTAGGTAGTAGCCCCTATGCCTTTAACTCTTCCGTCAATTGCCAAAATAATAATTTTGGTTTTATCCTGATTTACGCCTATACAGGTTCGGGGATTTCTTGCAGAAGGACTTATAATTTCGCCCTGAGCTACAGCTTCACCGTTCCTTAAAATTTCTCCGCCGCCGGAAATTCCGAAATCTATAGAAGAAACAGATTTCGCCGGTCTGAAAACAAAGGTGCCGTTTTCAACAAAGCTTACCGCCTGACCCACAGAATAATAAGAAATAACCTTTTCCCTTGTGGAATTGTCCATAACAATTATATAGCCGTTTTCCGGCACTTCAACAGTTTCTCCCGGTGAGGATATGTAAGAAATTACCCCTGTATCAACCACAATTTTAGTCAGATTGGAGTTCCGCTTATCCAAATCGGCGGTTGTGGTTATGGCTTGTCTGTCAAAATAAACAGGGCTTGAAAAGCCGTCGTATTTGTTCTTTCCCGAAAGCTCTATAATAGATGCGGAGGAATTATAAAAGCCAACCCTGGTTTGAAGATAATCTATAAAGGGTATTCCGTAGGAATCTATAAAAAGACCGGCATACTTGTTTTCTCCGGCATTATAATAATTTCTCGCTTCCTCAATCTGTCCGTCCGAAAGAACCTGACCCATTGACGACTGAGGGTTTCCGCTGCCGAAATAATCGCCGTTTACTGCGGCAACAACTTCATTTTCCTGAGAAATCGCCAAAGTGCTTTCCTTATAGCCGAACTCCGCTGTAGATTTTATAACGTCCAAATCCACGTTTTCATCGGTTGCGTCAAGGGTTAATACATACATATAAAGCCAGCCGTTTTTGGTTACTCTCGTAATCTCGTCATATGTAACCCCTCTGGTCAAAACCCTGCTGTCCTTCATTTCATATAACAAATTATCATCGGCAAAAACAGCGGCGCAGCTTGCCAAAGCAAAGACAGCGGCGCAAAGCCCTCCCGCAATAAGCCTTTTAATATATTTCAACTGAAATCATCTCCTAAAAAAAAATTTTTCTTCCGCCTTATTATAACTCATTTCAAGCCCGAAAACCACCCATTTCAAAACTTTTAACAAATTTGTAATCTTCCCGTTACAACCGTTTTCGAATTTTATCGAATAACCTCAAAACATTCTTTTCATAAATTAAAAAAAACTGTTGACAAATAAATCTTATAGTGGTAATATATTTATTGTCGGTTGAGACAAAACCCCAAAAACCGAATATATGCACTTCTAGCTCAGTTGGTAGAGCAGCTGACTCTTAATCAGAAGGTCCAGGGTTCGAGCCCCTGGAGGTGCACTTTAAAAACCGCTTAAATCAGCGGTTTTTTTGTTGTTTGGCAGAAAAAATAACGGGCGGAAAGCTTTTTTAATTTAGAGTTTTCCGCCCTTTTAATATTTATATAGTATGCAGTAAGTTAAGGTCAGGTCAAATACTGTTGTTGTTCAGCGAAACCGCTTCAGCCATTCGTCTGAGCCCTGTTTCAATAACAGCTCTGGGCATAGCAAGGTTTAAGCGGATATAGCCCTTTGCGTTTCCCACAAAAAGGTCATCGCCCCCTTCAAGCAGAACTCCGGCTTTATCAGCAAAAAATGCCGGCAGATTCTCAACATCGGGCAACACCTCCGACAAGTCAACCCATGCCAAATAGGTTGCTTCCGAAATGTTCATAACGGCTTTCGGAATATACTTCGCCAAATAATCCTTTACAAAGGCAAAGTTATCGTCCAAATAGATCTTAAGCTCCTCAAGCCAGCCGCCGCCTTTGTCATAGGCTGTTTTTGCCGCAGTCAAAGAAATTGGGTTAACCATTCCGGCAAGCTTGTCTCTTTTTTTAAACAAATCCCTTGTTTCCTTATCCCTAATTAAGACATTTGAAAAAGCAAGTCCGGCAAAATTAAAGGTCTTTGTGGGCGCCATACAGGTTATAAGCTTGGGATAATCGGTCATAATTTCAGCCATAGGTATGTGAGTATAACAGCGGCGTGTCAAGTCGCAGTGAATTTCATCGGAAATAATCCAAAGATTATATTTTTCAACTATTTCGGCAATGCGCTTAAGCTCCTCAGCTGTCCAAACACGTCCCGTAGGGTTGTGAGGATTGCACCAAATCACAAGCTTACACTTCGGGTCGGCGCATTTTGCTTCAAAATCCTCATAATCAAGAAAGAACTCACCCTTTTCATTCTTTAAAAGCGGAGAATGAAGAACCCCTATATTCGAATATTCTGCGGCATGGAGAAAATATCCGTAGGCAGGGGTGTTAATCAATATTTTTTCGTCTGCTGCGCAGAGATTTTCCGCAAGCTGATAAAGCGCAGGAATAATACCCGGTGAAAAGCAAAGCTCTTCTTTATTAGGCTCCCAATTATAGCGGTCTTTGCACCATTTTTTGAAGGAATTAAAATAGCCATCATCATACACGCCGGTATAACCGAAAATTCTGCGGTCTACGCGCTTGTGTATCTCCTCGATAATTTCGGGAGCAGCCCCAAACTCCATATCTGCCACCCACATACGCACAAACTCTTCATCCTTATACGGAAAAACCTTTTCCGGTCCGGCATGAAATATATATTCTCTGAAACCGTCAGTATTAAGTGCATTTGTATTTCTCCTGTCAATTATTTCATCAAAATTATACATCTGTTTCACCTCATTGTAATTTTTTCAATATTTTTGTAATACTGATTCAACAGCTATTATAGCACAGAAAAAACTAAAGTATAGAATAAAATTACTTATTGCCGCGTCAATCTGATTTAAAAGCAAGCTTTTAATATTAATTAAATCAAATAATTTCAAAATCAGATTGACAGCCGCTGATTCTTTTTTATTGATTATACATAAAATGTCTGGTATAATTCAATTATAGAGTTTTATCTGACAGTAATGCTTTATATATGCAATATATTCAAAATTAACAACAATAATTATATCAACAGCAGTAAATCTAAAACCGCAAAAAATATTACGGGAGGAAAATATGGAACGAATAAAAAAGGCTTTCACAGAATTAAAGGAGATCAATAAAAGATACAGCTCTTTGAGCGAAACAAGCGGAGCAGAAACAGCTTCCGTAAACAAAAGCATTGATTCTCACCTGTCTAAAATAGACGATGAAAAGGTCTGCACTCCATTGATAGGAATGTTCAGCAGCGGCAAAAGCAGTCTCATAAACTGCCTTTTGGGCGGCGATCTTTTAAAAACAGATATTACCCCCGAAACCGCCGTGCCCGCCGAAATAATTTACAGCAGCGGCGGAAGCAGGGTAATTGCTTACGGTGAAAATGGCAGTTCGGAAATAACAATTGATGACTATTTTGACGAAAAATACAGCGAAAAGGTTTCTAAGTTTAAGTTTATGCTGAAGGAAGCGGAATTTCTTGCGGAAATACCGGATATTATGCTTGTGGATATGCCGGGTTTTGAATCGGGAATTGAAGTTCACAATATGTCAATTGACAACTATGCCTCAAACAGTCAGGCTTATATAGTGACCTTCGCCGCCGATGATATGATTTTACGCCAAACTCTAAGCAATGTTTTAATGGAGCTTTGCAGACGGAATATGCCTGTTTACGTTATAATTACAAAGTGCGACAAGGCACCTGCCGAAAACCTTAAAGCCGCTGAAGAAAAGCTTCTCTCCGATTTAAGAAAATGTATGAACCGGCAGTATATTCCCCTTGCTTACACAAGCAGCAATGAAGAAAACATAGATGACTTCAAAAAAATTCTTATTGACCTGCAGTCAAAGGCGGCTGAAATCATATATAAGAAATATGTTGGAATTTTCGAAACTATAGCCTCCGGCAGAGAAGCCTACCTTAAGGGTCTTTTAGAAAAAAGCGGTCTATCAGAATCTGATCTTGAGGAAAAAGAGGATGAGCTTAAAGCCGAAACTCAAAAAATGCTTGAGGACGTTAAAAAGGAAGAATCCAAATTCCAAATAGGCTTGAAAAGATGCATAGCCGCTTTAAAGGGCGATGTAAACACCGCTCTTCATTCAAACGAGGATAGTCTTGTAGAAATGCTTTTAAACGGCAGAAGCGCAAATGAAGAGCTTAACTCAATAGTGCGGAATGCCGTTACCGACAGTATAAACAAAAACTTTGTTCCCCTTGTTGAAAAATACGGCAGCGATATTTCCGATATAATCAATGTTGAGGGATATTACGGCGAAGGCATAGCCCCGGCTATTAAAGTTGAAGACGATATTGTAGGCCCTGTGATTAAAGGTATAGCCGCATACATATTATTGGGGCTTACAGTTTGGGGCGCCCTTCTTGTAGCCGCATTCGCATTTTTAAAAAATGTTTTCAGCGGAAACAAAAAGAGAGAAGAAAAACGAAATCAGATTCGCCAAAAGCTTAATTCCGAGGTTTTCCCGAAAATCGCAGAGCAGACAGGAGCAAGCGCAAAAGAGCAGCTTGAAGCCGCCGCAAGCCAAATAAGCGAAAAAATAAGGGCAAGCGTTGAGGAAAGACGAAACACAATGCAGCAGTCGCTTAACGACCTTAAAGCTCAAATTGCAGCGGAAAAAGAAGAAAAGGACAGGCTTGAACAAATGGCGCGCAGCGACCTTAACAGAATAGGAGAGATTAGAAATGGCTTATGACTATGAAGACAACGATTTAAACAATCAGCTTAAAGACAATTTTATGCTCTTAAGCAATGTAATCAGACAGGACAAAACCTCGGGCTTAAAGGTGGATTTAAGCCGAATCGAAAAAATAATAAACGATAAAATCCCCGAAACGGTAAAAAGCAACTCACCCCATAATTTTTATGAGCTTTTTACTGATTTTAAGTCGGAGTATGAAAAGTTTAAGGATTTTATATTATATGACAGCCTTATAGGCAAAAACATTGTTGCCTTAGGCGGCGGCTTTTCAAGCGGAAAATCAAGCTTTTTAAATGCTCTTGACGATGAAGAGGCTCTGCCTGCGGATATCGACCCTTCAACCTCCGTTCCCACATACATAGTAAACGGCGATGACTATCATGTTTTGGGCATAAACATATTCGACAGCAAGGTTGAGCTTATACCGTGGCAGATTAAGCAAATAGCTCATGGCTTCGGCGAGCTTGAGGACAATGACGGAAATATTGTTGTGGAAAACACTACCTTAGGTCATATTTTGGAAAGCATTTTCCTCTCTACCCCTCAGCAGGTTTATAAGAATATAGCTTTTTTGGATACCCCCGGCTATTCAAAGCCCGACTCCGCAAAATATTCCGCTAAAACAGATGAGCAGATTGCCAGAGGTCAGCTTAATTCAAGCAATTTCATACTTTGGTTTGTTCAGGCTGATTCGGGAACGATTACCGAAGAGGACATTAAGTTTATAAAGACCCTTCGTGAATACATTCCCAAGCTTATAATTTTAAGCAAGGCTGATAAAAAGCCCGACAGAGATTTGGCTGAAATCAAAAATTCCATAAAAGCCAATCTGGATATGAAGGGCGTCAGATATGTTGACGTTTTAGCCTTCTCCGACAGAGAGCCCGATGGCTATGACATCAGAAAAATAAGAACTCAGCTTGAGGACTGGAACAAGAGGGTTTATGAGTCAAATTTTGCAAGAAATTTCAAGGTGCTTTTTGTAAAGTGCAGAGACTATTATGAGGACAAAATCGACGAGGAAAGCCGTGAGCTTACAAGGCTCAACACCTCCATAACAAGGCTTAACGGCGAGGATATTCCCTCCGACATACTTGAGCCCCTTAACCAGCTTGTGAAAATCGCCCGCAAAAACGTAAATGAGCTTAAAGACATACTCGATAAGGTTAAAAAGCTTCAAAACGAATTTTTTACCGAAATAAAGTTTATTTCCGACGTTGTGGGAATAGATATGCCTGAGCCCAGCGAAATCGACCTTATAAAGGACAAGGTTCAAAATCCTCTTGAAATTTTGGCTGAATATAAGAAGTCAAAGGGCATTAAGACAGACCCGTCTATAGCGGAAATGCTTAAATCCGCCTTTGAGGGCATAGAACCTGTTTTCAACAAAAAATCCGGCGGCAGCGAATACGGAACAGCCCTTGCAGAGGTTATTAAACAAAACTGTCAAATTAAGCCGGAGGAAATCAAAATAAACGACGTCTATAAAAACACAGACACATATAAAAGACTTATAGACAGCTTTAGAGTTTTAGGTAAGCTGTAAGAGGGAGGGTTGTTAAAATGCAGAATGAAAACACCTATACTATAGAAAATAGGTTTTTAAGAGACTCCACCGACTATGTTAAAAATTTATATTTAAAAATGCTTGCGGCAGTAATTCAAAGCGAAGAAAATATTAAAGATGTGCAGGTACTTTTTTTCGACTGTATTGTTGCGGGCGCAAAGGGAGTATATTCAACACGTGACTATCTCAGACAAAGCTTAGAGATAAAGGTCAGTGACCTTGAGAGCTTCTGCGACGAATATAAAAATAAGGAAATAAAACACAGATTTATTTTAGATGCCATTTTAATTGCCGGTTTGGGCGAGGGCTGCGGCAAAGTCCTTAAGCTTGTATCGGATTTAACAGACTGCTTGGAAATCAAAAGAAATGAGATTGAATATCTGTCGGCACTGGCTAAAAGCATACTTAGGCAAAATAACAAAGATTACATCGAAGCAAAAGAGAAAAACACCGATAATCACTTCAAAGTGATTAATTTTGCAGACTATCTTTTCAGCTTTGCCGAAGGGATAATAAGCAATCAGCCAAATAGGGAGCTTATAGTTTCAGGGAAAAATAATCCTGATATACGTGATAAAGCTTATAAAGATTTTCTTGATTCAAACTCAGTGTATGGAATGTTATATACTACTCAAAATAAATATAAAAATATAGAGATTAGGGGGTTTGAAAACTTTAAAGGTTTCTGTTTAAAGGACGCAAACTATATAAAGGTTTCAGAGTGTAAAAATGTCAAAGAAATTAGAGTCTACAATGCGAATTATGCAAAAATATCCAATTGTGAATTTAAAGGAGGCTTTCATTATTCTCAATTAAATAATATCAAAAAGGTAATATTTGATAACTGCACTTTTTATGAGCCTAAATCATACTGTATATTGGGCTATTGTAATATAGAAAAAGCAGAGTTTAATAATTGTAGATTTATAAATTGTCAATACACTGCAGATTCAACTTATCGTACTAGTAGTAAAGTTAACGTCGGAGGAGTAATTCATTTGTCCTCAACAGTGACTATTAAAAATTGCAGATTTGAAAACTGCGGTGTAATAAATGACTATTATGATGAAAAAAATCGTGCCGTAATTTGCAATGGCAAAACAAAAGTTGAAAACAGTCATTTTATAAACAGTGGGCTCAGTGACTACAGTAATTGGTGGCGTCCTTCTTATTATGATATAGAGCACACATTATTTCCATCGGGAACCGAAAACATCAACAACACCATTGAGAACAGTGCTAAATTTTGCTGAGGTTAGAGAGGGTTTGGCTTTATGAAAAATTTATCGGAAATTCAGCTTGAAATTCGGGAGCTTGAAAAGCAGGCTTCAGATATTTTAAACAGGCTCAGCGCCTTGGAAAGGGATATTGGGGAAATAAGAGAAGCAAAGACAGGCAAAAGCAATATTTCCAAAGAAAACTACAGCCGTCTTGAAGAATTAGCCGAAAGCTTTAAATTCGGCACTCACCCAATAAACACCTATAACAGAGAAACAGCTGCCGTTTACATAAAAGCCCTTATGCTTTTTATAATATCGGGAAAAGGCTTTAATTCAGACGGAGCGGTTTTTATTCAGTGGATAATAAAACAGTCTGTTCTCTCGGAAAGAAGCTTTGAAAGCTTTATGAAAGACTGCTGTGAAGCCGAAAGCTATATTTATGATGAAATAAAAGAATGTATAAGCAGCAAGCCTTTAAAACAATATTTGGCAGTTGATATTTTTATGCTTATAGGCTTAACCGGTGACGGCAGAGAAGAGCTTTATGAAATAGCCGGTGCTATTTGCGGAATAATGGAGATTTCTAAAAATAATATTTTCGACTGTATAAAGCTGTCAAAATCCGTTTTATGCCAAAGTGTTATGAGACTTCCAAAACGTATTATGAAGCTGCTGTTGAGGGATTTCAGCTTCTATATTACGGATGATAATTATGAAGCCAAGCTTTTAAACAAAACAAGAAGCCTTGTGCTTAAATGGGATAAAACCGAAATATCCTATTATGTAAAAAGCGGCACTTATGTAAAACAGGGACAAATGATTGCTCACAAAAAAGACCGTTTTGATAAGAAGTTTTTTTGTGCCGGAGAGGACGGCTGTTTATATCATTTTAATGCCGGAGATCTGCGATATTTCATTATATCCCCCAAGCCCGAAGAAAACAAAGAAAGCCTTATAAAATGGCTTAAAGAGACAGGAGAGATGAACTAATGAACATAAGCGAAATACAGGCGGAATTAAGAAAAATCGGCGGTCAGCTTCAAAGGCTTGAACAGGAGCTTGAGGATCTGAAGCCAAACAGAAAAACGCCTGATTTAAACAGTGACAACTATGTTAAAATAGAAAGAATGGCAGGCAGCAGCCCCATAATAAATTCAGCCCTTGAAAGGTCATCGGGAATTGTTAAAAAAAGATATGTGCAGTTTTTATCTGTAATAGCGTCTATTAAAAAAGACGATATAGCTAAAAAGCTTATGTATATTTACAGAGTTGCCATAGGGGCTAAGCTTTGGGATTTAGGCGTTAAGGAAATTGCCGCAATGGGCTATTCAACCCAGCCTTCGTTTATAGGCGAAATGGCGGATTTGGGAGAACCTCTTAAATATACACTTCTGACAGATTCTTTGATTTTAGCCGGTATAAGCGGAAAACCGGATGATGAGGAAATCAAGGTTATTTCAGATTTTGCCGGAATGCTTAAATGCACAGCAGAGGATATGGCGGTAATATCAACTGTTGCCGGCTGCATACTTAAAGACAATTTTGACAGCCTTGACGAAATCAATATTACTCAAAATAAATGGACAGGTGTATTTTCACGCCGCATACCTCAGGAATGGCTTTTAAACAGAAGAACAAGCACATTTGTAAATAAGCAGTATAAACCCTACACCAATTCAAAATCCAAAGAGGTTAATCCAAATCAGCTTGCAGTAAAAAACGGCGACATTGTGAAGAAGGGTCAGCGTCTTGGCAACAACGGCGTTTCAGGAGATCTTTTGGCTAAAGAAAACGGTATATTTTATAAAAAGGATACACCTGACAGTTATTTTTACGCTTATACATATAATTATTTTGATGACTTTGATGACGTTTATAAATGGGGACAGAGAAAAATAGAGGAGGCTATGAAGTGAAAATATTTTTAAATGAAAACAGGGAAAGGGAGTTTAAAGCTTTTACAGACAAAACCGAAAGCTTAATAGATAGCTTAGAGGGCTTCGGCAATACCGCCGACATCGAAGAGCTTAAACGGCTTGTTAAAAATTTCAAGATAAAGACAAAGGACTTTTTCGACGAAAACAGAAAGCTTAACATAGGGGTTGTGGGTCAGGTTAAAGCGGGAAAGTCGTCATTTTTAAACACGCTTCTCTTTGACGGAAAAGAGGTTCTGCCCAAAGCTTCAACCCCCAAAACGGCGGCGCTTACCAAAATGGAATATTCCGAAGAAAACATAATAAATGTGGAATATTACACTCCCGACGACTGGAAGTCTGTTGAAAACCAAGCTGAAAGCGACAGTGAAAGCGATGTTGCTAAGACAGCAAGAGAGCTTAAGAAAATGGCGAGAGACAGGGGCTTAAACCCGGCTGAAATTTTAAGCAGGGGCAGCGAGATTTTGCGTTTTAACACCTATGACGGGCTTGTTTCAAGGCTTAATGACTATGTGGGCGAAAACGGCAGATATACCCCCTTTGTAAAAGCCGTCACCCTGAAGCTTAACAAAGAGGAATTTAAGGGCATTTCAATAGTAGACACTCCCGGTCTCAACGACCCCATTATGTCAAGAACCGAGAGAACAAAGGACTTTATAGAGGTCTGCGACGTTGTTTTCTTCTTAAGCCCCTCTTACTCATTTCTCGACATCAGCGACTGGCAGCTTTTGTCTGCCCAGCTGCCCCAAAAGGGCGTTAAAAGACTTGTGCTTATTGTCAGCAAGTATGACAGCGGCGTAAGAGACGTTCTTAAAAAGCAGGTTAAAAACAGTCCCTTTTCAAGAAACGGTTCAAGCTCCAACAGCACCGACAATGTTCCGGCTGCCTGCGAAATGGTTTCAAGAAAGCTCAAAAAGAGGGCAAAGCAGAAAATTCTGGAATTTGAAGAGGAGCTGAAAATGAGGGAAAAGCCCGAAGAGCTTATAAATGTTGTCAGAGAGTGCGCAAACCCTATTATGGTTTCCGCAATGTCATATAATATGATCAATAAAAGCCCTGACGAATATGACAGGGAGGAAAAACAGCTTTATGATAAAATTTCCGATTTTTCCCGAGATATTCAAGAGGATTTAAAGCTTATGGGCAATATGGATGCCGTAAGGAAACTTTTTGATGAGGTTGCAGCCGAAAAAGAGAATATTATGGAAGAAAAGTCTCGAAACTTTGTGCCCGACGCAGAAACGGAGCTTAAAGATAAGCTTATCAGCTTTAAAGACAAGGCTTCAAAAAGGGTCAAAATTCTTTCGGATAATGACAGAGAAAAGCTTTTGCAGCAGAAAAATACTGTTGAAGCCCAAATCAATAACATCAGGGCAGACATAATCACAGCCTTCGGCGAATGGACAAGCAGGCTCGAAAGCGAAAAGGCAAAGACAATTCGTGAAATCAGAAATTACAGTAAATATAGCTCTGTTGATGAAAGAACAGGCACAAGAAGTCACGAGGAATCATATACAACCTATGACCACCATTTTCTGTTCATCAAATGGGGCAGAAGAACAAGATATTACACCGTAACCGAAAACTACACATACCTTGCGGCAGCAGACGCAGCGGATAATTTGAGAAGCTATGTTCTTAATTCCACAAACAGTATTGAAGAAATCTTCTCAAAAACCGTAAACCACAAGGAAATGAAGAGAAAGCTTTTAAATATTGTCTCCGATAATTTCGATATGGGCAGTGAAAGCTTTGACGCCGGATTTTTCAAGATTATTGTTGAAGGCGTTGTAAATAAAATAGAATTTCCCGTAATAAAAATAGAAACCTCAGGAATGGTGGACAGCCTTATTTCCGGCTTCAGCGGCGAAATAACCTCCTCTTCCGACAAGGACAGACTGAGAACGGCTCTTTCAAACGCTTTAGACAATTTTTTCAATATGGCAGTAAGTCAAATTGAAATCAGCGTAAGAGATTTTAAAAGCCGCATAAACAATATATGCGGCAGCTTTGAAAAGGATTTGCTTGAAAACATAAACAACGAATTCAACAGCCTTGCGGCTCAGTTTAATGATAAGGAAAAAGAAATATCAAACTATCAAAATTATATTTCAGAGCTTGAGGGCGCACTGAAGAAAATTTATTACAAAAAAATTCCCTCCCATTATTGACATTTTATATAATTTGGGATATAATATAGTTAATTTTACAGACATTTTCGTCTGTGGAACAAAGCAAAGGTTCTTTTGACAGTGCTTAAGAGGAAAAGCCCCGCCTAAAAAATCATTAAACTCACAGGAGAATTTATAGCTTAAAGCCCCGAAAAGCCCTAAAATCTCCTGTAGGTTCAAAGTAACCTGTAAACGGGGCAAAACCAAACCAAAAACCAATTCTGCCAAGGGCGGCTTTCGCCCTCGGCAAACCAAAAAAGGAGGAAAATTTAAAATGAACAAAAAGTTCAAGAGAGCCTTGAGCTCTATTTTGGCATTCATTTTGGTTGTTTCAACATTAACCGTAATGAATGTAAGCAGTGTTTTCGCTGCTGACACCTATACCTTTACCCCAAGCACATCTCTTTATTCTACTGATGACGACGGGAATAATTACATCGCATCAGGAACAACTTTAACCTTTACAAACGGCAGTGATTATATTACTGCAACAACGGGTCCTAAAGCAAGCCAAGTTTCTACCGACTCAAACTATTCTTTTACCAGCAGTCCTACTGCTGTAATTGCTTTTAGAGCAAGCGGAACTATAAGCAGTCAGGTAACATCTTATGCAGATTATGTAAACAGCAGCGTTTATTATACATATGCTGTTCTCAATCCTAAGGTTACCGGTACTCTTACAGCAGAAATAGGTATTAATGCTTCTTCTTCGTCAAGAACTGTAAGATTATTTGATAATACAGACGTAAAGGAAGTTGTAAACTGGTCAACAGGAGCTAACGGCAAAAAGGTCTATACAATAGGCGGAACTGCAAGTCAATTTGATTCTATATCGAACAAAAACGATTACACCTTAGCTGACACCAGCACAGGTACACTTACACTGACAGCAAATCATCAGTATATTTTATATATGACCGGCACAGCTGCCCAGCTTGGTCAAATGACCTTCACACCTGCCAGTACAGACCCCGATATAACTGTTGATACAACATCTGTTAATATTGCAGTAGGTTCTTCATCAGATACAATCACTGCTTCAACAGCTAATGCAGGAGACGCAGAAATTTCTTGGGAATCTGCAAATCCTGACGTAGCTGCAGTTTCAGCTTCAACAGGTTCTTCTGTAACTATTACCGGTGTAGCAGCAGGCGAAACAACAGTTACAGCTTCAATAACTGTTGATGAAAAAGAGTACACAGCTAATGTTGCAGTAACTGTTTACGAAGTAACTATTGATGATACAACAGCTTTAACAGCAACAGCACCTACATATACCGGTGATTACACAACAATAACAACAAATGAGGACGGCAGCGTTACATATTCTTATAACTTCGCAGCTCTTGCACAAGACGCTATTGATGCCGACTTGAATCCCGCTGCTTACACTGATGATGACGGAAACGAAGTAAAAGCCGTTAACTCCAATTTCACACTTTCAAATGGTGTGCTTACAGGCGGAACCTATGATGATCTTGATGGAGACTGTCTCTATATGTTAAGCACTGTTGAAAATAATTTACAGGTAGTAGGCGGCTCAGATATAGCAGAGGTTAAATTTGCCAACGCAGCTACAGGCTTAACATTTGCCATTGGCAATAACTGCACAGCAAGCATAGCAATTACTAAAGGAACAAGCGGCGGTACAGCAGTACTTACAAATACGGATTCAAACGAAGTTGTAACAAGCAGCCTTACTTCTCTCGATTCTCTTGAAAGCGGAAATTATTCTATTACAAGAAGCAGTTCTTTGTTTATTACTAAGCTTGAAATAACAGTTTCTGCTGTTGAAGAAGAAACAACCGATTACTTCTACGCTTATTTTACAGCTGACGAAGTAAGTGATTCTAACAATCTTTCATTCTCACTTTATGATAGCGAGGGCAATCTTGTAACAGGTACAGACGGAAAGTCTGAATTTGATACAGTTTATACCGGCGTTGATACAGACGGAGACAACACAGCTGATGTATTACCTATGGAAGGTTATGATTATATTGTAGCTTTCGTTGTATCAGGTGCAAACGGAGCAACTGACATTCAGGATCACTTTACTTATGATTTTAATACAGCTGAATAATAGAAGGAGGTAATTAAACATGAAAAAAGTATATACCAAACCCGCTATGGAAATTGTCTCCTTTAACCTTTCAGAGAATATCACAACAGGTGAAGTTTCCGCAGCAACTATAAAAACAAGTTCGGTTCAAACAAATTTCACAACAATTAATTATTAATTAAATATATTAAAGCCCCCGAAGGCAGTCACGCTTTCGGGGGCTGTTTTTGTGGAATGGATTATCACAACCGACCAATTAATCAATTATTATTACAAAAAACTCTTGATTTTCCGCTGTTTTTTCATTATAATAGCTATAAGCAAGAGGGAGTTGTCAACTCACGATTCGGCGGTTATATG
>JAJQFU010000101.1 GCA_021200955.1 Clostridiales bacterium
CTGTTGTTTTTAATAGGTATAATCATAATATCATTAATTTACATATTGCTTTCTTAATGCAACACAATAATATATTAAGTTGCAAAGGGGAGACTGTCAACCTTGAATTTTGGTTCGAGGTTTTTTAATGTGAAAAGTTATTATCCTCTCAGTCAAAAATGTTGTGGGCAATAAAAAAACTCCCACTCATTAAGAATGGGAGACTTCTTTATGTGATTATTTTTTCAGAAAAAACTTATTTAAAGCATAAGGCGGTAGACGTTTTCGCAGTCCTTTTGGTTAAGGACTACAAAGCCGCCTGTTGTGCCTGTTTCAACATCGCCGTAGCAGGCGGTATAGGCAAGCTTTTCAATATCCTCTTCTTTTCCGCCGAGCTCTTCAAGGTTTTTAGGCATACCCAGAGAAATTAAGAAGCTGCGGAGGGCTTCGATACCCTCTTTGGCAGTTCTTTCGGGGTTATCGAAATCCATTTGAATGCCCCAACCTCTGACAGCCGCCTTAGCGAAGCGCATAACATCGTGGTTTAAGTTATAGGTAAAAACTGCCGGCATAGCCACCGCAAGACCTGCTCCGTGAGCGCAGTCATACATTGCGGAAAGCTCGTGTTCAAGGTTGTGGCTTGCCCAGTCCTGGGTTCTGCCGACACCGCAGCAGTTGTTGTGAGCAAGCATACCTGCCCACATTATATTTGCTCTTGCTTCGTAGTTATTGGGGTCAGCCATAACTCTGGGGGCTTCGTGAATCATTGTCAGAAGCAAGCCCTCGATTACTCTGTCCGTTACCTCAACGTCCTTTGTGTTGGTCAGGTAGCGTTCATACAAATGAGCCATAATATCGGTTATTCCGCAGGCTGTCTGATAAGGGGGAAGGGTCTGCGTCAGAGCCGGATTTAAGATAGAGAATTTCGGACGCATTGCGTCGCCGCCTGCCGAACGTTTAAACATACCTTCCTCTTTTGTGATAACCGAGTCTCCCGAGCCTTCGGAACCGGCTGCGGCAATGGTTAAAACAACGCCTATGGGAACAGCCTCGTCAACAGGCTTTCCCTGATAAAAATCCCAAAAATCGCCGTCATAAGGGACGCCTGCGGCAATTGCCTTAGCGGAGTCGATAGTGCTGCCGCCGCCCACAGCCAAAATAAAGTCAACGCCTTCTTTTCTGCAAAGGTCAATTCCCTCATAGACAAGACCGCTTCTGGGGTTGGGCTTAACGCCGCCCAATTCGCAGTAGGCAATTCCATCGTTTTCAAGAGACTTTTTCACTCTGTCGAGGAGACCGCTTTTTTTGACCGAGCCGCCGCCGTAGTGAATTAAAGCCTTGTGACCGCCGAAGCGTTTAACATACTTTCCCGTTTCGTTTTCGGTTTCCTTTCCGAAAACGAAATATGTGGGCGAATAAAATGTAAAGTTGTCCATAAAATCCCTCTCTCTCGTCGCAGCAAGCTTCATTCGTTTAGTTCCGTACTTGTACGGAACTAAGACTTATTACGCTGCTACTCCTCTTTCGCAAAAAGTCTCCAACTTTTTGCGATTAGCGGCTACGCCGCTGACACCTCTCCGTCAGCTACGCTGACACCTCCCCTCAAGGGGAGGCTCGGCTACGCCG
This sequence comes from Clostridiales bacterium, assembly GCA_021200955.1. Lineage (GTDB taxonomy): Bacteria > Bacillota > Clostridia > Lachnospirales > CAG-274 > JAJQCI01. Next base: position 1,606 of record JAJQFU010000101.1, read on the forward strand.
CAAATACTCTTTTGCTCTTATTTATACTTCGGTGAAATTACAACGTGTCTATAGGGTTCAACGCCTTCGCTGAAGGTTGTTACATAACGGTCATTCTGAAGGGTTGAGTGAATAATTCTTCTCTCGTAGGGGCTCATAGGTTCAAGAATTACGTTTCTGCGGATGTGCTTAGCCTTTTTGGCAAGGTTTCTCGCAAGATTTTCAAGAGTTTCTTTTCTCTTCTTTCTGTAGTCCTTAGTGTCGAGATGAATGCTTATATAGGGGCTGTTTCCCTTGTTTACAACGAGGTTTGTAAGGTATTGAAGAGAATCGAGGGTTTGACCTCTCTTTCCTATAATAACGCCCATGTCGTCTCCTGTCAGGTCAAGATAAAGCTGTCTGCCGCTTTCGTCCTTCTTTTCGATTTCAACCTTAAGGTTCATAGTTTCGAAAAACTGCTTTAAGAATACGGTTGCGTCTGCAACAGCTTTTTCGGTGTTGATTTCAACCTTTTGGGTTTCTTCTGCGGTTTCCTCTGTGTTCTGAGCCTTATTTTCAACAGCTGCCGCAGGAGCAGCTTCTTTTTTAGCTGCTTCCTTCTTGGGCTTCGTTTCTGCTTTGGCTTTTGTTTTTCTTTCTGATTCGGCTGATTTTTTGGCTTCGGCTGCTTTCTTTTCGGCTTCTGCCTTAGCCTTTCTTTCGGCTTCCGCTGCTGCCTTTGCCGCTGCTTTGGCTGCTTCGGCGGCTTTTCTTTCCTCTTCGGCTTTAGCCCTTCTCTCGGCTTCGGCTTTCTTTTTTGCTTCCTCAGCGGCTTTTTTGGCTGCCTTTTCTTCTTCGGCTTTCTTTGCGGCTTCAATGTCGAAGCCTGCGCGCTTAACAATAACCTTTGCGTCTCTTGCGCCTATGCCTAAAAAGCCCTTGCGGGGTTCTTCCAAAATATCCCAGTCTACCTGGTCAAAGTCAAGACCCAAAAACTCTCTGCCCTTTTCAACGGCTTCGTTTATGGTCTTTCCCGTCATTTCAATATAATCCATTATTTTTTCTCCTCCTTAAGTATTACATTTTCTTTTTTAGCAAGGCGGTCGAAATAAATGTTAAAGCCCTGCTGCTGTAAAACCATAAATATGTTGCCGGCAATCCAATAGAAGCCTACGCCTATAGGCAGCTGAACCGTAATATAAGCCATCATAAGGGGCATAATTATGTTCATAATTCTCTGCTGTGAAGCCAGCTGCTGATTTGAAACATCGCCGTTTTTCCGGGTCATAAGCCACGAAGAAAACCATGTTGTTGCACCGGACAAAATTGGGATTAATATGGTTATGCTTCGTATATTAAAGCCGCAAATTTCCGTTACTCTCATACCGAAACAGGTTTCAAAGGCTGTTTGGCTTGCATAAAGAGGTTCAAGCTGGGTGGCTGCGCTTGCAGGCAGAGCCGCAACGATTTCCTGCCACTGGTCAACGCTTATTTTGTTTAAAAGCTTACAAAGGTCGCTGATTACGGTGACGTTAAATGTGTCATAGAGACTTGTAGGAACCTTTGTAAGAGCTATGGGGATAAGGGTGTTATCCAAAAAGCTTTGGGTTGAGTTGTCTACGATAATTTGGGCAATCTGTGTATAAACCTCCTGAATATGATTAATATAAAGGAAGGCGTTCTGCATAATGTAATACAGCGCGAAGAAAATAGGCAGCTGAATTATAAGGGGCAAACAGCCCATAAAGGGGTTGTAGTGGTTTTTAGCGTAGATTTTCTGAGTTTCCGCAGCCAGCTTTTTCTGAACCTCGGGGTCGTTTGAAGCATTTGCATATTTAGCCTGAAGTTTGTCTATTTCGGGCTGAATTTTTTTCATAACATACATAGACTTTTGCTGATGATAAGTCAGGGGGGTCATAAGCAGTCTTGCCACTAAGGTGAACAAAATAATGGCGAGACCCAAAGAGCCGGCTTCGCCGCACAAAAAGTAGATAAAGTTATAAATCCAGTTCAAAAG
>JAJQFU010000084.1 GCA_021200955.1 Clostridiales bacterium
GTTTTGAAATATTTTTGTTATTTCAAGTGTCTACTCTAAGGGGATTATATCATTGGGAGACCTTTTCAGTCTTACACTTTTTGTTTTTCACACAATTTTTCAATCAGAAGCACAATCACTTCTTTAGCGCTATGTACCATTTCGATAAGCACCTCATCGCTTAATCCTCTCTGTACCTGTGTTTCTTCCATAAGATAATATCTCCTTTCACCGCAAATTCTTCATAGCTTCTGCGAGTGCTTCTAACCCAGCAATAACACCCGGATATTTCTTAAAAAAATCATCATCGTCCTGACAACCTTTCTTTAAATAGCGAAGTTCATCAGCAAATAATTCATCCAGCGAAACATCCAACACTACCGCCAGCGCCAAAAGGGTCTCTACTTTTGGATAACAGGCAGGTCCTTTTTCCCATTTTGAAATGGATTGGCGTGTTAGTTCTGTATTGATTTTCTCAGCTAAAGTCTCCTGTGTCAAACCCATTTCTTCTCGCTTTTCCCGTAGCTTGTCTCCAAATGGCATATACAGCACCTCGCTTTCTATAAGCAAATTCTACACTATCTTATTGCACCAGTCTAACACTTGAAGTTGCATCCTCGCAACTTCAAGTTGCGTTTCCATGAAAAATAATAGCAGGTCAAAACCTGCTGTGTCAACTTACCTCGCACCCTTCAACTTACCCTGCAAGGGGCAAGCAATCAGAAGGAACTTGTAATTGTATTATCTTCGGCGTCTTTATATCGATGTAGATACATTTAATCCTTCCTTCATATTGAGGCAGCAACTATTTCAATGCAGACAAATTGTCCCCATGAATAATCATAATATTATCACTGCCGTTATCCTCTGTAAGCATACCTTCGGCATCATAGCTATACTGCCGTTCCAACACACGGTACAGCACATCTAAGTGGTGGTTGACCACCTTATCTTTTCCAATCCAGTTCAATGTCGGCATGGGTCATATCTCCATTATCTATATCTCAATCAAATTTACGGCTCAAGAATTCATACAAATATGATTGTTATCCCTGCATAACCTTAAATTCATAATAATCATGTATATCATCATTTTCATTATGAATCCACTCAACAGCCCGTTCCGGTGCTATATGAAAATCCTTATCACTAAGCAGGAAGTCAAGTATGTAAGGCATATTGGGTGCATCCTCAAAACATCCTTTTTTAATTAGCTTCATATTCTTCATACAAACTCTTATAGATTATATCCATAAAAGTTCCAATATGCAGATACATTACTTCTTCAATTCATCATAATATCTCTATGGTTAATTAAATCACCTTTTTATTGTAAACGGATTATCTTTTGCATACGCTACAGCAGCGGCATTAAAATCGTCGGAACTCACTTCGTCAAATTTTTCCCTTTGCCACTTTGTGTAATCAAATTTTTCTCGGATAATCAACGAAATGAATTGTTCTGTCTCAACTACCCCCAGCTTTTCAAGCAAACAATTTATACCTTTATTCATAATTTCTATACTATTCATCATATTATACACCTTCCATTTCTTCAATAAAATCTATAGGATTCAACAGCTGAATTTTACTTGATTTATATTTCAGCAATCTTTTATCGGTGGTAATAAAATAATCACTTGCTGCCATAACAGCACAAGCCACATGATAAGCATCTTTCATTTTGATTCCCGTTTTCATAATACTCTCGGCTTCCGACTTTACCTCTTCGGCTCTGTCATAGTCTATGTGTATACAGGAATTATTCTGTATAAATTCCAATATCGACCTTTTTCTCATTTCATATGGATTTTCACTGTTTTCATAAAGTAGAATATATGATGTCACAAGCTCAAATTTATTATTTTTTATATTATCCTGTATATACAGTTTTTCCTGTGTTTCTAAAGATATACGAAGCTGCGTCTGATCATCATATGGTCGATTGTAACAGCCATTATCCAAATAAATCCTCACAATTTCTCACCCACCCTATTAAATTTTCTTGTGTGATTTTTAAGATAGCACAACATTTCAACTGCGAACACTTTCCCTACACTTATATTTTATTATACCAATAAAATTGTGTCAAGTAATTCTATCTTTAAAAATTAAGAATATGCAAATTTAATTTTCTGATGATAACTTCAGAAAACTACCTTGTACAGTTTATAGAATAAAAATTCCCAATTTAACTCCATAATTTTCTTTTTAACCAACTCAATGCCTCACCATTTTCAGTAAATTTAATACGCAATGTTAAATCAGCCGAAATCCGCAAATAAGCAAAACCTCAATTTTCCGCTGATTTATGCGGGTTTCGGGCTATTACACACAGTGTATAAAATTACTTCTTTATCTATACGCTCCCCAAGCCGCATCGAACGATATGGCAATCTTATTGTCATCCCTGTCCACACAATAAATCGGCAAAGCCTTCTTCGCCGCCGACACCTCCGCCGTTTTCGACAGCATAAGCGGTCTTATTCCCAATAAACCTACAAGGCAAACAGCTCCCAAAACCGCAGCATACACAACAGCAAAATTTTTACCAATGTTACCTATAAATTTTCTGAATTTATTTTTCATTCTGAATCACCTGTTTTTTATTATACTATGAGAGCATTATGTTTTTTATCATAGTAGTTTTTGCATATTAAAGCATATAACTATTAAATTACTTTTATCCATATAGTCTCCTTGAAAAACCATTGGTATTTTGAGCATCTCACAAAATTCAAAAAAGTATAGGCGAACAATTCTACACTTACAATTCTATTATGTTCCATCCGACTCCCTTTAGCATATCTACATCAGAATTAGCAATAGATTTTTTTAATGCAGCAATGCAAATCAATCCCCTTGCTCTAGTTAGTGCCACATAATGGCATTTCAACCTAGCAAAGTCACGTTTCCCTGGTTTTTTCATAGGTTTTTTAATTAACCATGGCAAAATTGATTTTATATTTCTATCATACCAAAAAGTATCTAACACAAGAGTTGCCAAATGTGTTCTTCCTTTAACTGTATGAATGCTTGATATATAGACAGATACTTTTCTGCCCCCTTTCTCATAAATATAAACATTTTTCATATTATGATTTAATGCGATATCCATTTCTGATGAACTCACATTATTAAACCATTTAAAGTAATTTTCGTCAAAACTATTAATACCATAATAACTGTTCATAAAGGCTTGCACGTAGTCTACAACTGAATTCCACATTTCTTTAGTATCTATCTGAAAATTTAACAGTTTGCAAAAATCTTTACGAAAATATTTCTTTTTCTCATCATTTACAAGGTTTATTAATGAATAATAAGCTCCTCCGAAAGAAGAAATTTGAATATCTGTTTTTACTCTAATATATTTTCGTATCCCTTCTGCAATTTTTTCTACTAAAGAATAATAGTCCCCAGTCTGGTTGAATAATTTTTTTCCTATATAAAAAAAATCAATAAAAAGCCGTGGCGTATACGTTGCTTTTGAAACATCTGGGTCATAAGATGAATAATAAGCTCCTACACCAATAGGATACTTCTTTTTATCAATTTGTCTTTTGTCATTATTATGCACCATTCCCACAGCATAACATGGTAATTCTCCGTTTATTACCTCATCAGAAAAGCATGATAAAAGATACTCTGCATATGCAGGCAATACATCTTTTGCATCATCAAATAAGAAGATTGCATGCTTATTGTCTAATTGTTTAAATAGTGATGCTCCACCAGTAAGTCCCGGAATTACAATCCCAAGAGGATCGACTAGCTTTGCAATGCTATCACCAAAACGATGACTATCAGAAATTCTTAGGGGTTCTCCCATAGGAAATATATTATTAGCTTCACTACCATAAGAATTATAAATTGCCTGATTTGCATCTCCAAAAAACTGACAAATAGAAGAACTCATTGCTGGAAAGCATGTCTTTACAAGCAACCACTGTAACTTACTCATATCTTGTTCTTCATCAATAAAGAAAAAAGGGAATCTTTCTTGTAAAGCTGACGGCAACCATTCATATTCCTCAATTGCATATTTCGAAATGTACAATATTTCATCAAATGTAAAATATCCCAGTTCGAATGATTGTTCTATCGTATTATACAGATCTCTATAAGATGTAGTATTATTTCTACATCCGATATTAATTGAAATAACTGGAAAAGATTGAGAGCCACAATTATTATAAGATAAATTTTTGCACTCAAAATATTTTCTTGTTCCCCAGCCAAGCTTACTATCTCGTCTATTAAGGACAACCTCATCGTCAATCAAAGTTATTGGATAATTATTAGATTTAAGCCATATCGAACCAGCAAAATTGTCAAAAAATGAATGCACTGTTCCTATAAAATGTGGATACGATAATAGTGATTTCCCAATATCAGTATTGCCCAAGCGCAATTCAATTTCATTTCTAGCTGAATTTGTATGTGAAAGAACGCAAATCCCCTTATTTCTATATGGCCACTTTTTCACTAAAATTGCAAGCTTTGCCACAAGCACCGTTGTTTTTCCGGCACCCGGATATGCCTGTATGTCCACACTATTCATATATTTGAGTATATTACGTCTTTGTGTATCGAACTTCACATTTCCGAAAAGTAACTCAACTTCATCTATATCCGAATCCGTAATTTCAATTCTTATTATTTCATCTGACATTTTACTCCCCCTCAAATTAGATAATCTATTGCATCTATTATATATTTAGGAAACATTTTTCTTAACTCATAGCTTTTCTCGGTATATTTCTTTTCAAAAATAAAAGATAACTGCTGAGCAACCTCTGCCTTTGAAATACCTTTTTGGGAAAAAAAGCTGTACAGATAAGCTGCTTTTTGTTCTTTTGTTTTTAAACTGCAATACTTGTTTAAAATATCTTCTTTCTTTCGAGCTCGATTCCTTTTAACATAATGCACTTCAACAATAGCATCTATCAGTTCTTCATAAAAGCCCGCATATGCCAAATCATACTCAAATGTCCAATGCTCTGCAATATATGTTTTTACACTCTGTCCATCAGCTCTTTCTCGTATTCGATTTAAGTAGTCAGCCTTTTCTTCTTGCGTTTCTAAATCCGCTTCTGCTCTCCAATTCCGATTTGATTTTTCTGGCCATTTCTGAATATCAGAATATTTCTCGTCAATACAAATTGCCGGCGCACAGTCTGGCATAATATCTCGATCTGTTACACAGGCTACTTTTATATCCAGCTTTTCAGTTTCATCTACTCTTTGAAATATCCTTGAAAATCGCCGCATTCCAGTTCCTCGAACATTTACAACAGAAATCCCGTACTCTGTAAAATCTTTTTTCAATATTTTTGCTATAGTAGGAATTAGTAATTCCTCAGATGGTCCTTCAACCATCATAACTGCTTTCGCAAAAAATAAATTTGCTTTTGTTGCATCAAGGTAACGTTCCAAAAACACATAATCATCAGCTTCAAGTTTAGTCTTGCCTTCACGTAAAGAGTATACTCTCTTCGACTTGACAATTGAAATATTACCAAGCCTTATAACAGAAGCCATAAGTGGCGAATGTGTTGTCAAGATAATTTGATGATTGTTATTCCCAAGCGCAGCTTCCTCCTGAAGAGATTGGATTAACCGTAATTGACGTTGCGCATGAACATGGGCTTCCGGTTCCTCTATGAGTAAAAAAGAACTCCCCGAGTCTCGATTCAATAGTAGCTCACATGCCATACTAAGAATATTACTCGAACCAAGTCCAATTTTTCCGGCCATTCCGTTGTTATGTGCTATTAAATCAAGTTTTTCAAGCATTGCTACAAGACGTTTATTATCTGAAGTATCATTACCTGCAACACTAAATGCTGTTGAAACACTATCACCTTTTAAAAGCATCTTTTCATTCATAATTGAACTAATTTCTTTATTAGCCTGTTTTAATTTCGGGTGATTCGCAAGTAAATAATTTGATAAACTTGCTATTCCGGAAATCGACAATTCTTCTAAACTTACTCCAGCAAAATAATCTGAGATACCTTCTCCTATACCAGATATTCCTTGAATTATTTGAGAAAGACGTGAATTTCTACCAGAATGCATATTGGAATAAGAATCTCTTAGTGGACGAAGATATGTAACTCTTAATAATTCCCTAGCTTCTATAGGTAATGAAGGACCGTCACCATTTACTCCTGTTGTCATGTTAACAGACAAACGCGGAGGGCAGAAATTAAGCAGATACTTACACTTCCAATTTATATACAAACATGGTTCTTGCTTACCATCTACTATCTCATTAGATAAACATTCTAAAAATGAAGCCTGTTCACTACATGATAGATCTGAAAACTTCAGTGTTATTGAAATTTCGCTATCCTTCCGTTCCTCATAAAAGTCAGTGGATTCTATACGATACCACCCTTGATCTGTTGTCCCCATAACAATACGGATGGCATCAATAATAGCTGATTTTCCAGAATCGTTTTCCCCTACTAATACATTTAATCCTTTATTTAATTCTATTTCATGAGAATCACAAAAACATCTAAAATTTTTTAGTTTCAGTTTACTTAAATACATAATAATCCTTTCTTATCAAACCACCAATAACCTATAAAAAATTTCTAAAGCTACAATGAAAACTATATAATCTATGTGATTCAAAGTTTAAAAAAAATGCCTCTGAAGATTGTTTTAAAACAGTATGAATAACATAATTTATACGCTATAATTAGCTATTTTTATTTAATTACAGTGGTAAGCTATTTTCATCATTTATTAGACTAAGTCTAATCTTCCCTAGTTTTTCTATATATGAGATCATGCCAACAAAGCAGGATTATAATTTGCAATATAAAACGCACAAGTACAAAGAACGGATATCATCTCATGCTCCTTTATGTTTCTCAGTTGAATCTTTAGAATGTCAACATCATTCGGTAACATCTGTACTATGTCATCCGATAAATATTCCTTTCCTGCCAAGAGCCAAGCTTTTTTTATATTTTGCCGAATAACCATATTGCATTCTTCTTTTGTAACTGCAAATTTTCTATAATTATGATTACGGTTTTCACGGTTCACCCTTTCTTTGTATTTGTGTTGGCGAAGTTCCTCCAGTGTTGCAATATAACCGTTATAATCCTCATCCGGGATGTTTTTCATATGATAGAATGCTTCCACCATGGGGTAATTTAAGTAAAGCTTACCCATGTCTGAGGATTCAACAAAGAAACTCAGCATTTCCAGAATTTTTTCGGAAGAGAATTTCGGATCCTGCGGATCTAAATCAAAAATTAACAATACATCCGTATAACGTTCATCAAACAGCTTCTTCTGATTGACATCACGTTCATGCTCCTTCAGATTTTGGAGAATATCTATTGATGCAGGATCCCCATCACGAAACATTTCATTATATAATGTGTAAATATTTGTGCCATAGGAGACAATCTCATGACTATCACTAATCCCATAAACAGACAGCAAATGTTCCATAAGCTTATAATCCGTCTTTTCCCCTTCAACAAGGATCAGAATTTTGCTTTTTTCATTAGCCATTGAACTCACCACTCATATACAGCTTTTCCAGATTATGTCCTTCACGCAGTTCTCTTGTTGTAGCATTTGCTAATGCTGTCAGCTTGTCCTTTGTGAGAATAAAGTAACAGTCCGGGCGCATAATCTTATTGGTCAGTAGATTCGTATTGTGAGAAGTCAAAATCACTTGCGTATTTTTCATCTTTTCCAAAATAGAAACAATACTTTCCGCCAGTTCAAAATGATAAAAGGCATCAAATTCATCAATAAACATCAAAGATACATCTTTTGCGGTTTTATACCAATAAAAGAAAGCATAAAGGGCACGGGTTCCGCTGGATGCAACTCGGAAAAACGGCAATGCCGGCTCAGTATCAAAGTACAAAACCTTTTTGCCGTCTGCATTCATTTTAACTGTTAAATTGTCATCAACACCGGATGAATGAAGAAAAGCCTCAAACTCATGAAGTGTTGTATCATTAAACATAAACTCATAATAGTCGTTTCTTTTAGTTTTAAAACCAATGTAGCGATTTTCATCTAAGCTTCTAAACCAAAGCATATTGTTGACAAAACGCATCATGAGACGCAAAGGATGACTATCCTCCAGAACAGTATTGTTTACAACATATTTTAAAATACAATCTGTATCCTGAAAAGCCCAATTCAAAGTAGGTGCCAACTGCTTGATATTGTCCATATTACCACTGTTATTCTCATAGTCATATGAATAAAGTAATTCATCATTTAAAATCAGTTCTTCATAAAGCAGGGACTGCCTGTCATCTTTTCGATAGCGATAATCAATCAAATTCTCTCCAAACTGAAAAACATAGTGAAACTCAGCATATTCATTCTTACTAGCGACGTTCAAATAGTAGTCATATAAATTCGGGGTTACATTCTTTACAGAAAGATGGGAAACAATATCAAACATTGCAAGACCGAAATTGGATTTACCGATAGCATTTTTTCCATATATAATTGCCTTCCCGATTAAGCCACTTGTAATACAGTGGGTATTAAACTGATATTCCCGTACATCAGAAAAATCCAAACAAACTGTATCATTAAAATTCTTAAACCCGGAAACTTCAAACAGCTTCAACATTTAAATCAACCTCCTTGTTTATATTATACCCATTTTATAGATTTAAGTCAACAGGTGCTGTAATTTTTTTACGGCAGATGTTGCATAAAGAGTAATAACCCTTAAATTCACCACTCAACTATAGTATATCTGTAATGTCGATAAAGGTCACCATCCTTTCCTACTCAAGGCTCAACAAATAATTAAACTTTTCTTTTTTCTCTCTACTACTGCACCCTACAAATGTCAAAATAAATTTTATCAATTAAAACACAGAATTTACCTTTTAGCCGTCTCCGCAACTTACCTTTTCTCGGCACAATATTAAATCAGCCGAAATCCGTAAAAGATCAAAACCTTAGTTTTTCGCTGATTTATGCGGGTTTCAAGCTATTACACACAGTGTGTAAAATTCCTTCTTAATCTATACGCTCCCCAAGCTGCGTCAAAGGAAATCGCAATCTTATTATCATCCCTGTCCACACAATAAATAGGCAAAGCCTTCTTCGCCACTGTAACAGAAATCGTTTTCGACAGTATAAGAGGTCTTATCCCCAATAAAGCCACAATACAAATTAATCCCAAAATCGCAGCATACATAACCGCAAAGTTTTTACCGATATTCCCAATAATTTTTCTGATTTTATTTACCATTATAAATCACCTTTTTTATTATATTATGATAATATTACAGCTTTTATCATAAAATTTTTTTATGCTTAACAAGTTAAAATATCCCATGCTGAATTAACCGATATTTCTTACGGTGGAATTTTTATTTAACACAATATATGCCTTTAAACATCAAAAAAGGATTTACGTTCAATAAGCTGAGTAAAATCCTTTTTTGTTAAGACGTTTTTACAGTTATTATATGTGCATTTTACTTACATTTTTTTAAGACATTCGGTCATTGTCTCTTTCATAATATTAAGACCTGCTTCAAGCTGCTGTTCTGTTACAACAAGGGGACAAAGGAAACGTATTACGTTGCCGTAGGTTCCGGCGCTTTCGATAATAAGTCCCTTCTTTGCGGCTGTTTTTACCATAGCAGCTACAAGCTCGGGATAGGGTTCCTTTGTTTCGATATTCTTTACAAGCTCCAGCCCTACAAAAGCACCTATTCCTCTGACATCTCCTACAACTCCGAAGGCAGCCAGCTCTGTTTTATAATATTCCTTTACTCGGTTTCCTATTTTAACAGCCTTTTCACAGAGGTTATTTTTTCCCGTAAACTTTATAACTTCAAGGGCAGAAGCACAGCTTACCGCATTTCCGCAGAAGGTTCCGCCGATTGTTCCCGTTGGACAGGCGTCCATAATTTCAGTTCTTGCTGTAACTGCCGACAAAGGCAGACCGCCGGCTATGGACTTTGCCGAGGTCATAATGTCGGGAGGGCAGCCGGCTTCCTTCCAATATTGTGAAACAAACATTTTTCCCGAGCGTGCAAAGCCTGTCTGAACCTCGTCCGCTACAAGAAGTATTCCGTATTTGTCGCAGATTTTCCTTACTGCCTTAACCCACTCGATTGGTGCCGGAACAAAGCCGCCCTCGCCCTGTATAGGCTCAACAACAATAGCCGCCACATAGTCGGGGGAGCTGCACTCTTCAAAAACATCGTTAAGACGCTTTATATAGTAATCTATAGCTTCCTTCTCTGTAAAGCCCTTGGGTGCCCTGTAAAGATAAGGAAATTCAGCCCGGTAAACTCCGTCAGGGAAGGGACCCATTCCGTAGGCATAGGCCTTCTTTGAGGTCATTGCCATAGTCATTTGGGTTCTGCCGTGGAAGGCTCCCGAAAAAACGATAATATTAGGTCTTTTTGTATAGCCCTTTGCTATTTTTACTGCGTTTTCGTCGGCTTCTGCACCGGAGTTTACAAACATAGTCTTTTTGTTTTCTCCCCTTACGGGAACAATTCTGTTCATTTCCTCCGCAAGGCTTACATAACCCTCATGGGTTCCTATGTTCATCATAACATGAAAATATTTGTCTGCCTGAGCCTTAACAGCTTCAATCATTTCCGGCTGGGAATAGCCTGCATTAAGTACACCTACACCTCCGACCCAGTCAAGAAAAATATTTCCGTCAACGTCTTCAACCATAGCCCCCTCGCCCCGGCTTACAACAAGCGGATAGTTACAGCGTATTGCGTTTGGTATAGCCTTTAAGCGGCGGTCTATTATTGCCTGAGCCTTAGGCCCCGGCAGAGTTCCTGTCTTTATTTTAGGCAAAGCTGTCCTTAAATATGACATAATAAGTCCCCCTTACATAAGTTTGGTATATATTTCAATTAATGTATTCCTGTCTAAAAACACATAGTTGTTGTTTAATAATCTTTGCTGATTTGCAATTACGGAATCCGTAAATTCTTCGATTTGATTATCCCTCATTCCGTATTCGCTTAAGCTTTTTTTCTTAAGTATTGAGCCGTTAAGCAGGGCTTCAAGGCTGTCAGAAACAGAAGAGACTTCACAGCCCAAAATATCCGCAATAATTTTGTTAAGCTCCCTTATGTCTCCCTCGGGCTTTATTTCCATATATTTTTTAAATACTCCGGTAAACATGGCATAGTTTGATTCTCCGTGGGGAACGTGAAACTCCGCCCCTAAGGGATAGCTCATGGCATGAACGGCAGCGCAGCCTGCATTTCCGAAGGCGATGCCGGCTAAGGTTGAAGCAAGGCAGAAATCAGGAAGCAGTGATTTTAAAACTTCCCTGCCTTCTTTTTCTATTTTCTTATAACCGTTTAAAATCATTGTCATAGCCTTAACTGAAAACATTTTTGAGATTTCCGTTGCTTTCGGAGAAAGATAGCTTTCAGCGGAATGAACAAGAGCGTCTATTGAGCTTGCGGCAAAAACCTTAAAGGGAAGCTTATAAAGCAGCTCAGGCACTATGACAGCATAATCTCCGAAAAGAGCCTTATCCGCAAGGCCGAATTTGGTGTGTCTCCTCTTGAACTCTAAAATTGAAATGTTTGTAACCTCCGACCCTGTTCCGCAGGTTGTGGGAACAAGAACAAGCTCCTTTTCCTTCTCCGCCGGAATTTTTTTGTCAAACAAATCCGTAACGGGCAAAAGATTTTTAAGGGCAAACAGCTTGGCGCAGTCTATAACCGTTCCTCCGCCTATGGCTATAACTCTGTTGTAAGGCTTTTTAATATCAGCGGCCGCAGCCTCAATCATTTCGTCGGAAGGCTCTCCCACACCGTAATTTTCAATATATATAACCGTTCCGACTTTTATATCCTTAAAATACGTGTTCCATGTGACCTCTATTGTAATAACAAGGTCATTTTCGTCTATTTTAAATTCCTTTATAAATTCATTACAGTCTTTAAGCATAAATATTTTAGGCGAAACACTGAATTCTTTCACAATAACACCTCCTACTGCTTCTCGGGAAATTTTCTTTTAACAGCTTCAACAAGATACTCAGCCGTTCCCTCTATACCTAAAAAGCTGCTGTCAATAAGTATGTCCTTATGAGCCTTGTCGTCGGGCAGAAAGCCTGCAAAATTTTTATGGTATGAATCTCTTGCTTCGTCAACCTCGCATATCATTTTTTTAGCTTCGGTTTCCTCTAACCCCAGATCGTTTATGCAGTGTTTTAAACGTTCCTCATAGGGAGCATAAATATATATGTGAACGGCATTTTCCATCTCGGACAGCGTAAAATCCGCACACCGTCCTACAATAACACAGGTTTCCTTTTCAGCAAGAAATTTAATAATATTCTGCTGGGCTTCAAAAATTTTGTTCTGCATACTGCTTGAACTTTTTCCCAAGGGAAATCTCATATTTGAAAAGGGATTTTTTATTGCGGCGGCGGTTTCCTCTTCGCTTTTTACAACCGATGCCGGAAGGTTTAACTGTTCAGCCGCCTTGTCTACAATATCCCTGTCATAATATTCAATACCTAAAATCTCAGCCATTCTTTTGGCAATAGGTCTGCCGAGACTTCCGAACTGACGCTGAACCGTTATTACATATTTGCTTTTGCGCATATTATCAAACTCCTTAAGTTAATGCTCATACCAGCCCAAAACTCCGGGGTTTAAGTTTATGTTTATCTGCTTAATCTCCTGATATTCTTCAAGGCCGTGAATGCCTAACTCTCTGCCTATGCCGGACTTTTTATATCCGCCCCAAGGAGCCTCGTTAAAACAGGGATTGTAGCAGTTAATCCATGTGATGCCGGCTCTTATTTCCTTAATTACTCTTAAGGCTCTTGCTCCGTCGGAGGTAAAGACAGCTCCTGCAAGACCGTATTCCGTATTGTTTGCCATATCTATGGCTTCCTGCTCAGTTTTAAAGGTTTGAACCGTTACAACGGGGCCGAAAATTTCTTCCTTAACAATAGTCATATCGTCTGTGCACTTATCAAAAACCGTAGGACGTACATAATACCCCTTGGCACATTCTCCCTCGGTATATCTTTCGCCGCCGCAAACAAGCTCAGCACCTTCTTCAATACCCTTTTTAATATAGCCCAAAACCTTGTTCATATGGCTTTCTGAAACAAGAGGCCCCATATCAGGGTTATCAAGAGGATTTCCTATAGTTATGGCATTTGCCTTTTTTGCAAGACGCTTTACAAATTCATCGTGAATGCTCTCTTCAACAATAATTCTCGAACCGGCGGAACAGATTTCACCCTGATTTAAGAAAATTCCCACCATTGCCCACTCTACGGCTCCGTCTAAATCGGAATCCGCAAAAATAACGTTAGGTGACTTTCCACCCAGCTCAAGGCCTATTTTCTTAACATTTCCGGCGGCGGCTCTCATAATGCTCTGACCTACCTCTGTTGAGCCTGTAAATGTAACCATATCTATATCATTGTTTTCAGCTATCTCGTTTCCTATTGTTCCGCCGGGGCCTAAAACCAAATTTGCACAGCCCTTGGGCAAGCCCGCCTTCTCAAATATTTCAAAAAGCTTTATGCTCGAAAGAACACAGTTTGAGCTGGGCTTGTAAATAATGCTGTTTCCTGCCGCAAGAGCCGGAGCAAGCTTCCAAACACCCATAAGAAGAGGATAATTCCAAGGGGTAATAAGTCCGCAAACACCTACGGGCTCGTGAATTGTATAGGAGTGCATTTTTCCGAAGCCCTCGTTTACGTCATAAACTCCGCCATAGGGGGCTTTAATAAGGCTTGCATAATATCTGAATGTATGAATTGCATCATCAACGTCACATTCTGCTTCTCTTAAGGGCTTGCCATGGTCTAAGCTGTCTATTTTGGCAAATTCCTCTCTTTCGGCATCTATAGCATCGGCAATTTTCAGAATATAGTCTCCCCTTGTCTGTGAGTCCATATCTCTCCACTCTCTTGTTTTATAGAAGGATTCCTTTGCAGCTGCAACGGCTTTTCTTACGTCCTCTACAGTTCCTTCGGTGATTTCAGCTAAGGTTTCACCGTTTGAAGGATTTATTGACTTAAATGTATTACCTGAACTGCTTTCGACCCATTCGCCGTCTATAAACATTTTTTTTACTTCCATTTGAATTCTCCTTTCGTAAAGTAAAAGAGACATAACTTTTTTAGGTTATGCCTCTCTGCATAGTTTGTATAAATATTAAACGTTCATTGCTTTTTTGGTGTCTGCCAAGGCTTCGTCCATACGTGAAATTACATCTGCTATATCCTGTTCGGAGATAACCGCTGTAGGCTCGAATCTTATTGTTTTGGCGTTTACAAGGGTTCCCGCCGTCATAACACGTCTTGCGAAAAGTCCCTTAGCTGTTTCGTAGCCTAACTCACAGGTATGAAATTCAACCGCAAGCATAAGCCCTGTTCCTCTGACTTCATATATAATCTCCGGATATTTAGCCGCCATTTTTTCAAGACCTGCTTTAAGAATTTCGCCCTTTCTCTTACATACTCCGGGAATATCGTTTTCAAGCATATATTTTATAGTGGCCAGCGCCGCCGAACAGCAAACCGGGTTTCCGCCGAAGGTAGGTGAGCCCAAAAGCCAGGGATTGTCTATAAGATCCTGTGTCCACATTTTTGGAACGCAGATTATACCCGTTATAGGCATAATTCCGCCGCCGAAGGCCTTTCCGAAGGTCATAATGTCGGGAGTAACACCTTCCGCTTCACATCTCCACATTGTGCCTGTTCTGCCCATACCTGTCTGAATTTCGTCAAATATAAGAGCAACTCCCGTTTCGTCGCAGATTTCTCTGACCTCTTTTAAATATCCTTCGGGAGGAATAATAACTCCGGCTTCACCCTGAATAGGCTCAAGAATAACTGCCGCAACCTTCTCCCCTACTGTCTGCAAATTGACGATTGCCTTTCTTACGTCCTCGGCGTTTCCGTACTGAACGTGCTGAACCTGCTGAACCATAGGCGCATAGGGTGTTCTGTAGGTACCCTTTCCGCCCATTGAAATTGCGCCCATTGACTTTCCGTGGAAGGCGCCTACAGTAGAAATATACCATCTGCCCCCTGTGGCAATTCTTGCCAGCTTAAGAGCCATTTCAACAGCCTCCGCACCGCCGTTTGTAAAAAAGCAGTATTGCAAATCTCCGGGGGTTATATCGGCTACTGCCTTTGCGAGATAACCTCTTAAGGGGTCTAAAAGCTCCTGTGAATGAAGAGCCTGATGGTCAAGCTGTGCCTTTACGGTTTCCAGAATTTCGGGATTTCTGTGACCGCAGGTGTAAATTCCGAAGCCGCCTAAGCAGTCAATAAACTTTTCGCTTTCTCCGTTTAAGCCGTAGCAGTAAGCCCCCTCGTCCTGCCATTCAACAACGGCGCCGTTTTCGGAATCCGATGAAACAGACTTTCTGTATTTAAGCCAGCCCGGGCTAACATAGTTATTAAAATGGTCGAGAGTGTCCTCAACTATCATTTTCTTATCCTCAGGGGAAATGTCCTTGCTGTCTGTTTTAATAAGAGATATTATTTTATTTACGTCCTTTAAAACCTTTTCCTTGTCTGCCATTTTTATCATCCTTTCATAAAATTAAGAAAAGAGCATATCCGCAGGTCTCCCTGCAAATACACCCTTGTATCTCGTTTCCTGTTTATATGTTAATTATAGCCCTGTATATGCTTGATTTCAATTATTAATAAATAGAAATTTATACCTGCCTTTAAGTATATATACTTGATTTTAAGCAGATTACGTGGTATAATAATTATTAAAATGAAGTATAAAGGAGCGGTTTTATGCACAAAAACGATTTTTTGATTTACAATACGGTTGTTTATGAGCTTTATTCTGCCGAAAGCACAGATGATTTAAAAAACAATTTTCTTCCCATGCTTAATATGCTTGTACCCTACAGCTACGCAAGTATACTTTCGGCTGAAAAGTCTGATAAAGATGTTGTATTCGGCTCACCTCTCTGCGTACCGGAGCTTTTTACTGAAGCAGAGGAAGAATATATTCGCTGTGCCGACAAGGACGGGCTTCTTTGGCTTGCCTTAAGCCGTGAACCCACACTTGTTCAGGACAGCGACCTGCGCTCAGACGATGTACGCTTAAGCGACCCTGTTTATATACGCTGTTATAAAAAGTATCACATATATGACAATATACAGTACAGCATTGTTTACAACGAACAGCTTTTAGGGGTTTTAACCCTCTTCAGAACCAAAACCGACGGAGCCTTTGAGGAAGGAGAGCTTTTTTTCCTCCGAGCCTTGGGGCAGCATCTCAACAGAGTTATGTACAGCATTATAAACAAGAAGACCGGTTCTGAGGTAATTTCCTCAAAAGACCTTGCTTTAAAATTCGGCTTAACACGGCGGGAAGAGGAAATTTTAAGACTTGTTTCAGAATATAAGAGCAATGATGAAATTGCTGAAACACTTGACATTCGGCAAAACACAATTCAAAAGCACCTGCAGAATATTTTCAGAAAAACAAACACAGCCTCAAAGCTGGAGCTTATAAGACTGTGCCACAAGGAAAATTAAAATGATTTACGGTTTGGGAAGCTGCTGAGTTATACAGTGTATGTTTCCTCCGCCGTATACTATTTCTTTGGTTCTTACCCCCACAATTTCATAGCCCGGGAACATCTCCCCTATCTGCTTAAGGGCAAGACCGTCATTTTCGTCATCATATTGGGGAACTATTACCGCCTTATTGCAGATAAGAAAATTGGCATAGGAAGCAATGCACAGATCACCGTTTTTTCTCGGTGCAGACCCTCTTCGTTTATCTATCGTCTCTGCCCCTTCCGTTAAAACAGGCTTTTTAACGCAGCAAAGCTTGTGAACCTTAAGCCTTCTGCCCTTTGCGTCAACTGCTTCTGAAAGTCTCCTTACTGCGCCCTGTGATGCTTCGTAAAAGGGGTGGTTTTTGTCCTCTGTATATATACAACAGACCTCTCCCGGTCCGATAAAACAGGCCACGTCATCAATGTGTCCGTTGGTTTCCTCCGGGTCAATTCCGTCTTTTAGCCAAATCACCTTTTCAGCCCCCAAATAGTCGCAGAGCTTCTTTTCTATTTCCGCTTTGGTCATAGAGGGGTTTCGCCCTTCCGAAAGCAGACACATCTCCGTTGTCAAAACCGTACCCTCTCCGTCGGTGTGGATTGAACCGCCCTCTAAAACAAAGCCCACTGTTCTGTAATAATCCGTTCTTGTTAATTCACAAATTTTTTCCGCCGCCAAATCATCCTTGTCCCATGGAAAATATAAGCCGTCCTTAAGACCGCCCCAGGCGTTAAACTCCCAGCTTACGGCACGTCTGCCCCCTTTTCCGTCTACTAAAAATGTAGGCCCTATGTCCCGACACCAAGCATCATTATAAGAAAGCTCAATAACTCTTATTTTCTCGGAAAGACGGAAACGGCAGTTTTCATACTGCTCCGCCGTTACAAACATCGTTAAGGGAGCAAAACGGTTTATTGCTTCGGCAACAGTAGCATACTGCTCCTGAGCAGACTTTGCGCCGTTTCTCCAGTTATCCCCTCTGTATGGCCACATCATAAAAACCTCTTCCTGAGGTTCAAACTCTCCCGGCATATAAAAGCCGTCCTGTTTGGGCGTTGTGTTTATAATTCTCTTTGCCATTGTCAAAAGCCCCTTTCTCCATGTGTCAATAATATATTATAACATTCAGGCCGTCTGTCTCTGAAAACTCCCCACTGCCGCCTTTCTCTTGCAAGGCTGTCCAAATCAAATTCGCGGAGTATAAAGCCTTCCTCTGTTCTGTTCATTTCCTTTACAATATTTCCGTGGTTGTCGGTTATAAAAGACGAGCCGTAAAATGTTATTTCCATATTCCCGTCTTTTTCGGTTCCTGTTCTGTTTGAAGCTATAACCGGAATCATATTTGCCGCAGCGTGACCCTTCATTGCATTTTGCCAGTGCTCCTTTGAGTCCTTCTTTAAAAAGGGCTCGCTGCCTATAGCCGTAGGGTAAAACAAAAGCTCAGCCCCCATAAGAGCCATAGCCCTTGCCGCTTCGGGAAACCACTGGTCCCAACAGATACCGAAGCCCAGCCTGCCGAATTTTGTGTTCCAAACCTTAAAGCCCTTGTCTCCCGGGGTAAAATAGAATTTTTCGGCATATGGCACTCCGTCGGGAATATGTATTTTTCGGTAGGTTCCCAAAACAGAACCGTCGGCGTCTATAACGGCTATTGTGTTAAAGGCGGTGTTGCCGGATTTTTCATAGAAGCTTACGGGTATAACCGCATTAATTTCTTTGGCTAAAGCCTTAAACCTTTTTACAGCCGGATTATTTTCCGTTTCCGAGGCAATATCAAAATATTCGGTTTTATGCTTCTTGCAGAAATAGGGCGTTTCAAAAAGCTCCTGTAAAAGTATTATATTTGCTCCGGCATCCTTTGCTTCTCTTACAAGCCTTTCCGCCTTTAAAAGAGCCTTTTCCCTGTCAGCGCCTACGCTCATTTGTGTAGCCGCCGCAATAACCTTTCTCATATGCAAAACCTCCCGAATAAAAGTGAAGCAGAAAAGCCCTTGCCTCCCTGCATAAACCGATTATATATAAGAAGCTAAAAAAAATCAACAACCCGAAATAAAAATAAGACCTATTGCCCACAAAAATAATTGCATCAAGAAAAAAGTAATTAAAAAGAAGTATTTATACTTAAAAAGAAGTAAAAAGGGACATAAAAAAGTATTTACAAGGCTTAAACCTAAGTGTATAATTAAAGTATACATAAAAAGTGCTGACATGCGGCAATGAGGCTTAAAGGGCTTTATTGCCGCCTTCTTTTATTATAAAGGGGGATTTAAGGTGCATATACATGAGCTTAACGACTGGATGTTTTTCAACAATCTCATATATAAAATTTATACAACCGAGGACGAAAAGGAGATGAGATCCGTTTTTATAAAGCAGCTTAAAATGGTTCTTGACTTTGACGCAGCGGATTTTCATTTAGCTAAAGATGACGGAAGCGTAGGAGTTGAAAACTATGTAGGCTATAACAGTGACGGAAAGGATGCGGAGGAATATGACGAGCTTGACTATTCAAGAGGCATACTCTACTGCGGAAAGTGTATAGTTTACCGAGAAACAGACATAATATCAGACGAAATGAGGGTAAATTCGGAATATTACAAAAGAGTATATTTAAAAAACGGCTGGCACTATTCCATACAGATGATTTTTGCAAGAAACAAGCGGTTTTTGGGGGTTCTGACACTTTACAGAAACAGAGGCAAGGAAAACTTCACCCACGATGATATAATGATTTTGGATATGATAAAGGATCATATGGCTTTCCGTCTTAACGTTGAATATGAAAAACGCAAGGGCCATACTGAAACGGACATAACGAATTTTTGCGTACAATATGAGCTTACGGCAAGGGAAACAACCGTACTGGAGCATATCTTAAACGGCGAGGAAAACGAGGAAATAAGCGAAAAGCTTGTTATAAGCATACACACCTTGAAAAAGCATATTTTAAACATATATAAAAAGACAGGAGTTAAAAACAGAATCCAGCTTTTAAACAAGGTCAGAGGGATTACTCCTACTTAAAAGGGAGTAGAAAAATAAACATTTATGCTACTTGTAATGAAAATTTAAGGGTGCTATAATTGGACTAAATCAAAACAATGAAAACCAAAGCGGCAGAGAGGCTTAAAAAGCTTAATCTGCCGCTTTCTTTTTATATCTTTATTAAGGAGGTTCGGTTATTATGAAAGAGCTGGTTATTATAATCCGCCCCGAAAAGCTTGAAAAGCTTAAAATGATTCTTGATGAAAGACACTGCGGAGGAATGACAATAACTTCCGTTATGGGCTGCGGTACTCAAAAGGGTATTGTTGAAGAAAACACAGTAAACGTAATAAAGGGTTTTAAAACAAATATTAATCTTCTGCCCAAAATCAGGGTTGAGGTTGTTGTTAAAGACAAGGACGTAGAAAAAATAATTACTGAGCTTCGGGACAAAATCCCAACAGGGCACGTAGGCGACGGAAAGGTTTTCATAAGAGATATTTTAGGTGCTGTCCGCTTAAGAACAGGCGAACGTGACGATAAAGCCCTGTAAGTCCGGAGGTGGAATTCTATGGCTGAAATTGTTAAACTCAGAAATGTAAACAAAATTTACGGCACAAACCACGTAGTAAAGGATTTAAATCTTGATGTATATGAAGGGGAGTTTTTAACTCTTTTAGGCTCCTCGGGCTGCGGAAAGACAACAACCCTGAGAATGATTGCCGGCTTTGAAGAGCCTACAAGCGGAACAATTCAGGTTGAAAATGAAGACATACACAACAAGGAGCCTTTCGAAAGAGATGTTAACACGGTTTTTCAAAGCTATGCCCTTTTCCCTCATATGACTATATATGACAATGTGGCCTACGGTCTTAAAATGAAAAAGGTCAAAAAAGCGGAAATCAAAGAAAGAGTAACCGAAATGATTGACCTTGTTCAGTTAGGGGGCTTTGAAAAACGGTACCCTTCCCAGCTTTCCGGCGGACAGAAACAAAGAGTTGCCATAGCCAGAGCCTTAATAAACAAGCCCAAGGTTTTGCTTCTTGATGAGCCTTTGGGTGCTCTTGACCTTAAACTCAGGAAGCAGATGCAGCTTGAACTTAAGCGGCTTCAGAAAAAGCTTAACATTACATTTATATATGTAACCCACGACCAGGAGGAAGCCCTGACTATGAGCGACAGAATTTGCATAATGAATGAAGGTGTTATGCAGCAGATAGGCACTCCCTCGGAAATTTACGAATCTCCTCAGACACGTTTCGTGGCTACGTTTATAGGCGAAACAAATCTTTTCGACGGCTCTGTAACGGACACAACCGAGGATAAGCTTCACATACAAATCGAACCGGGAGACTTTAACGTTCCCAAAGACGATTTCAAAAAAGGCGATATGCTTGTTATATCCGTAAGACCGGAAAGAATGTTATACTCCGAAACACCCGTTGAAGGCTTTAACCTTGAGGGCATTGTTAAGGAGCAGATTTATGTAGGCTCAATTCTCAAAACAGTTGTCAGGCTTTCAAACGGAAACGAGGTTAAAATAGAGCGTCTTGCAGGGCAGGAGCTGCCCAAAGGCGGCAGGGTTTATCTCTATTGGAAGGACGGCGAC
The DNA here is from genome assembly GCA_021200955.1 of Clostridiales bacterium. Taxonomy (GTDB): domain Bacteria; phylum Bacillota; class Clostridia; order Lachnospirales; family CAG-274; genus JAJQCI01. The sequence continues at coordinate 21,153 of JAJQFU010000084.1, forward strand.
GCAAAGCTTATAAAATCCTATGACAACATATTTGCACAGGCCGTTGAAAATATTGTTCTGCAGTAAGGGGGCGGTTATATGGCTAAGCTTTCAAAACACAATTTTCGTTCAAACACTCTTCCGGCAATAACTATGGTAGGGCCTGTAACCCTTTGGCTAGGCTTTTTCGTTGCTATTCCCCTCATTTATGTTTTTATAATGAGCTTCTGTTCAATTGACGAGGGCTATAATGTTGTTTTTAAATTTACGCTGAATAATTACCGCCGTCTTTTCGACCCGAACTATGTTCAGATTTACGGAAGCTCCCTTTTCATAGCTTTTTTGACCACAGTTATATGTATAGCAATAGGCTATCCCTTTTCATTTCTTATTGCAAGAACCACCTCAAAACACAAGGCTCTGCTGTATATGCTTGTAATAATTCCTTTCTGGACAAATTCCCTTATAAGAATTTACGGCTGGAGAACATTTTTAGGGGCAAACGGCTGGCTTAACAGTCTGCTTATGGCTTTGCATCTTACAGATACCCCTGTGGAATTTCTTTTTAACAGAGGCTCAACGGTTTTAGGTATGGTTTACTGCCTGTTTCCCTATATGGTTCTTCCCTTATATACGGCAATAGAAAAGCTTGACAAAAGCCTTCTGGAAGCCTCGGCGGATTTAGGGGCAAAAAGCCCTTCCACCTTTATAAATGTAATAATTCCCCTTACAATGAGCGGAATTTTCTCGGGCTGTATAATGGTTTTCATTCCAAGCTTAGGCTATTTCTTCGTTTCCGACATTTTAGGCGGCGGAAACTCGGACGTTATAGGAAATTTAATAGAACGTCAGTTCCAAAGCGGCAACAACTGGCCCTTAGGGTCCGCTCTTTCTATTATATTAATTGCCATAACTCTGCTTTTGGTAAAGCTTTATCAAAAATTAGGCGGAGATATGGACAGTCTGGGGGTGTAAAATATGAGCAGAAAAGCAAAATTAATTTTAAAGAAGACCATAAGCATAATATTCTGCGGACTTGTGTATATATTCCTGTTTTTGCCCATTTCAGTAATAGTTGTCAATTCATTTAACGCCACAACCTCAAAGCCTTATTTGACCTGGAAGGGCTTCACATTTGACTGGTATGTAAAGCTTTTCGACAACAGCACTCTCTTAAGATCCTTCGGAGCAACTATCGCCGTGGCTTTAATAAGCACTCTTTTAGCTACAGCCATAGGCACAATTGCCGCAGTGGGAATGTATAAATATAAATTTAAGGGAAAAAACGTAATAGACGGTCTGCTTTACATACCCGTTGTTATTCCCGAAATTGTTTTGGGCATATCTCTTTTGACACTGTTTTCAAATGTGCATATTCCCAGAGGAATGATTACCCTTGTTCTTGCGCATACAACCTTCTCAACTCCGTATGTTATTTTCAACGTAAGAGCAAGGCTTTCGGGCTATGACAACTCTATAGAAGAAGCCAGTATGGACTTAGGGGCAAACAGAATAACAACCTTCAAAAATATAACTCTTCCCGTTTTAGCACCGGGAATAGGCGCAGGGGCACTTTTAGCCTTTACACTTTCAATAGACGACGTTATAGTAAGCTACTTTACAAACGGACAGGTTAAAACCTTTCCTCTTAAGGTTATGGAGTCAATTAAAAGCGGTGTAGCCCCTGACGTAAACGCACTTTCAACCCTTATATTAATAGGAACAATTATTTTAGTAATACTTACTCAAAGCAACATTTTCAAAAAAGACAGATAGGAGGAATTATTTATGAAAAAGGCTTTATTTACTTTAACGGCAGCAGTCTTAGCCGCAAACTGCTTTGCCTTAACAGGCTGCGGCAGCGGCTCTGAATCGGTCGGTTCAAACGGTACTCTTAATGTTTACACCTGGACGGAATATATTCCCGATTCCACATTCACAAAATTTGAGGAAGAAACAGGCATAAAGGTAAACCACACAACCTTTTCTTCAAACGAGGATATGCTTGCCAAGGTAAAATCCGAGGACGAAGGCGCCTTTGACATTATTCAGCCCAGCGACTATATGGTTGAGCAAATGTCCTCACAAGGAATGTTGGAAGAGCTTGACTTAAGCCTTCTTACAAACCTTTCCAACATAGGTGAGGAATATCTTGACCCATCCTATGACCCGGGCAACAAATATTCAATCCCCTATTTAGGCGGTGTAGAGGCTATGGCCGTAAATACAGACCAAATATCCGATGAAATCACGTCCTATGATGACTTATTTAACAGCGAATACGCAAACAATGTAGTTCTTCTTGACGATTTCAGAGCCGTTATAGGCTTGACTGCAAAAAGCTTAGGCTACAGCATGAGCACAAGCGACGAAACCGAGCTTTCCGAAATTAAAAACAAGCTTCTTTCAATTAAGCCCAACGTTAAGCTTTATGATTCCGACAGCCCCAAATCAGCCCTTATTTCCGGAGAATGTTCCTTAGGATGTATGTGGAGTGCCGAGGTTGCCTTAGCCATGGAAGAGGTTCCTTCAATTGAGGTAGTATACCCCGATGAAGGAGCATATCTGTTTATGGATAACTGGGCAATACCCAAGGGCGCAAAGAATGTTGACGGTGCTATGCAGTTCATAAACTTCATGCTTGACGCCGAAAATATGTCGGAGGTTCTTGCTGAATTTCCTTATATGTGCCCCAACACTGCGGCAGTAGAGCTTATGGGCGAAGAATATGCTTCAAACGAAGCAAAGAATCCCCCTGCCGAGGTTATATCAAAGGGTGAATACATACAGAATCTTGACACAGCAACACTTGAAATATATGACCAAATGTGGACAGAGCTTAAAAAATAAAAAATATTTTCCGAAAGTCCGCTTTTGATACCTATGTCATCTCCTTAATATTTTTATAAAGAAACAGACCGGTTCCTACATGGCACGAAGCAAATGTTTAAAAGGAATCGGTCTGTTTTATAATCCCCAAGAATGCCTTATTTTCAAAAGAATTATTAATAAACAATCTCAAGAACCATCTTTACCTCAATATAATATCCCACTGTTTTCGGCTAATTTAACATTCAATATTAAAATAGCCGAAATCCGCAAATGAGCAAAACCCCAGTTTTCCGTCAATTTATGCGGGTTTCGGGCTATCATACACAGTGTGTAAAATTAC
>JAJQFU010000036.1 GCA_021200955.1 Clostridiales bacterium
TTAGTATAGCACCATTTTAAGGAAAATAAAACAGATTTAACATTATTTTCCTTCGAATATTAAGAATCATTAATTTTTTTCTAATAAAAGTCAGGTATTATAGGCATTGTAAGGCAAAGGACTTTACAGAAACTTATATAAAGACTTTTACTTTAGGAGGTTATACTATGAAAAGAAAATTTACAGCATATGCATTAAGCCTGGTTTTGGCAATCGGTGCAGCTGTTCCCGTACTTGCAGATGAAACAGTTCCACCCGAAATTCCGGAAATAAGCGGAGAAATGTCCGAGGGAGAACTCCCGGAATTACCCGAGGGAGAAGCACCGGACGGCGAAAAGCCTGACGGAGAGAAGCCGGGCGGGGAAGCTCCAAACGGAGAAATGCCGGATGGCGAAAAGCCTGAAGGGGAGAAACCTGACGGAGAAATGCCCGACGGCGAGAAACCGGAAGGGGAAGCTCCCGACGGTGAAAAGCCAACAGAGGAACAGTCAGACCCCGACAACGAAACACCCTTCAGCGACATTCTTTCAAGCTCCTGGTATTATTCCTACGTTTTAGAGGCTTATAACGCAGGCTATATTTCAGGCAAGACCGAAACAAGCTTTGCTCCCAACGAGAAAATTACGGGTGCTCAGCTTATAGTTATGCTTTTCGGGGCTGAGGGCTTAACGCTTGACAGCTCACAGTCAAAGTGGTATCAAAGCGCCATTGACTGGGCAAAAGAAAACGGACTTATAACCGATGACTTATCAGGCTTCGACCCCGATAAGGCTATTACCCGTGAGGACGTAATGTACATTTTGTGCCGTTATCTCATTTATAAGGGAAAGACTGTTGACAGCACTGGCGACCTTTCACAATTTAATGATAATAGCTTAGTTTCCGACTATGCGGTCAGCTCTGCGGCTCTTTTGGTTGACGAAGGAATAATTTCAGGCAGTGACGGAAATTTAAACCCCAAAGACAGCCTGACAAGAGCCGAAAGCGCAGTAATAATCGTTAAAATTATAGCACTTATCAAATAACATTAAATATGTTAAAAACCTATAAAAAAAGCCAAAGCTTTTATTTTAAGCCTTGGCTTTTTTGCCTTTGTTATATACTTACCATCCGTCTAATAATTACTGTTATATTATATCAAAGCCGACTGAAAATAGTTTAAGCGGAAAACTATGTAAATTCAGCCGATGTAAAATCAATTGTTAATTATATGTAATACCCATACCTGAACAAACGCTGCAAGTGTTTTTGCCGGCGCCGCTGCACAGCGGACATATTCCTTCTGCAACATAGCCGTTTAATCCTATATCCGCAGAAATTGCAGTACCCTTGCCGTGACAGTAGCTGCAAATTACAGAGCCGCTTCCGCCGCATATAACACAGGTTTGAGAGCTTGGCGCAGAGCTTTGGCTGATGTCTTCGGAAGTGCCTGATGAGCTTTGTGTGCCGGAGCTGCTTACATTAGAAGCTGATGTGCTTGTGCTTACACTTTTTCCGCTTCCCACATAATTAAGCTCAAATTCTGACATCTGCATTTCCTTGGCGCCTCTTGTGGCTGTTACCTTCAGCATATAATATTCATAGCTTTGGCTGTTGCCGGTTACTTCAAAATAACGGTCCTGAAAATCGGCATCGGGAAGCGATCTGTCATTTTTTCTTTCATCAATGACATTCCAGCTGTCATCAACAGTAGGAGCTTCGTCAGAATTACATCCGTAAAGTGTCCAGCTTAAAGGATTTCTGCCTGAGTATTTGCTGTTATCGTTTCCGGTAACAATAGTATAGCCTGTTACAACAACAGACGGCTCTGTCTGCCATATAACATAAGCACCTCCGTCGGGTATGTAACAGCACCATTTTGTGCTTGAATCGCCGTCAATAAGATGTGAACCGTTTTCCGCCTTTTTTATAGCACTGTTGCCTTTTATATATGTTTGAGTAATATCGAATGAAGTGCTTTGAAGAACAGCGGCTGTTGTTGCTTCAGTTGTTTCTTCCGCAGTTTGAGCTTCAGCAGCAGAAGTGTTTGCCGTGCTGTTATTTGTCGTACTTGTATTACTGTCGTTGATAATAACGGTTTTTGTTGTGGAATCCCATGAAACACTGCAGCCGAAGGCTTCGGCTACGGCTCTTGCCGGAACAAGAGTTCTTCCGTTTATTACAACAGGCGCTGTGTCAAGCTGAACTGTTACTGCATTTCCGCCTATTTCGCCGTAGGTCATAGCAGTGGAATCAATATAAAGCAAAACCGCAATATTGTTTCTTTCAGCCATAATAGACTTTGTTTCCGCATCCCATTCAACCTCTGCCCCCAAAGCCTCAAAAATTGCTCTTAAAGGAACGAGAGTTCTTCCGTTTATTACAACAGGCGGCTGGTCAAAGGGAATTTCAGAGCCGTCTACAGTTACACCTATTTCACCTTCAGAGCTAAAGGCCGTAAAGCCTGATACACTGAAAACAATAAAAATCACTGTTAATAAAGCAATTATCTTTTTCATTTTCATACCCCTTTCTTTTTTGTAATTTACAATTTTTTAACTTAAATACTAAATTTGTATGTTTTATATTAATCATACCATTTTTTTAAACAGATGTCAATTATAATTTGTCGAGATAGAAAAAATATTGAGAATGATGTGACAGGCAGTCAATGCCTTTGAGGGAGTAATAATTCGGGAAAAATAAAATAGAGGGATTTAAAACCCTCTCAATAGATACATCATAATACCATTTCTCCTAAAGCTTTTTTGCCTGTATAGTCAATTTTTCTTTTTCTCTTGAATATATTATATCATTCTTTCGGGAAAATCACAATACAGCAAATTTTAAAATCTTGATAACAAAATTATGATGACATGAAAAAAAGAGAGTAAAAACTCTCTCTTAAATCAGCTAGGCTAGCAGGATTCGAACCTGCGAATGACGGAAACAAAAAAAGTTGCCTAAATTCGGTTTTGAAGCTTAAAAAACAGCCTAAAAATCGTTAAAATTTTTCGTCTTTTGTTTCACGTTTTAGAAAATCGGAATTGCTTTGGGGTTAAATGGGGTTAAAATTTTTTGGCTTTTTTAACCCCTTAGCAGTAGAAGCTTATCTTGCCGAAATGCTTATACCATTTCCCCATAACCTCACTACTTCTTGCTTCGATTATTCGCATTATGTTTCTTAACACGTTTTTTCGAATTTTTATTGATAAGCTTGAAAATTCAGACAATACTCAAAAAACTGCAGCGGACAGCCCTGACCCCGCCAAAGAAAATATTGCAAGCAAAGATATAGCCGAACTTGTCCGTAAAAAATATGCAAGTCGCCCAAGTCCCATAGAGCCCAAAAGTGATTTTGCAAAAGCTGTTAAAACAATTTTTAAATAAAAACCGCATAAAAGCTTGAAAAAATATTGCCGAAGATGTACAATGAGTATAAAAGTCAGGAAATTATTGAAATATTTAACAGAGCAGAGATAAG
>JAJQFU010000133.1 GCA_021200955.1 Clostridiales bacterium
TTGAATGTCTGTGATATTCTATGGCGAAACGGTGAACCTCGTCTTGTATTCTGGGCACAAGCTTAAAGCCCTCTGAGTTGGGCGGAAGCAGAACCTCTCTGCCGTGGTAAATAAGCCCTCTGGTTCTGTGGCGGTTGTCTTTAACCATTCCGCAGACAGGCACATTAAGCCCCATTTTGCTTACAACCCCCTCAGCTGTGTGAACGTGACCCTTTCCGCCGTCAATAAACAAAACGTCGGGCAGAATGTTGAATTTGGGCTTTTCGGTCTGCTCCTCCGTTTCCTTTTTATATCTCATAAAACGGCGGGTCAGAACCTCTTCCATACTTGCGTAGTCGTTAGGGCCGTAAACGGATTTTATTTTAAACTTTCGGTAGTCGCTTCTTTTGGGCTTTCCGCCTTCAAAAACAACCATTGACCCTACAGACTCAAAGCCCTGTGTGTTTGAAATATCATAGGACTCTATTCTGTTTATGTCAAAGTCTCCGCCCAAAGCCTGCTTAATTTCTTCCAAGGCTCCCGTTGTCCGTTTCTTTTCACGCTTAATATCCTCGCCGTGTTTTTCCAAAATAACAAGGGCGTTTTCATCAGCCATTTTACAAAGCCTGTTTTTTGTGCCCTTTTTAGGCATAATAACCGAAACTCTCTGCCCCTTAACCGCTGTCAGCCATTCTTCGATTGCTTCTCTGTCGGCAATTTCCTCACCGGTTAGAATCTCTTTGGGGATAAAGGGCGTTCCGCCGTAAAACTGTTTTATAAAGTTTTCAACTGTTTCACCTCTGCTGACCCCTTCGGGGTAAAAAAGCATAAAATGCTCTCTGCCTACAAGCTTTCCCCCTCTGATAAAGAATACCTGAACAACTGCGTCGCCGTTTGCCCTTGCAAGCCCCAAAACGTCTCTGTCGCAGTCCGCCATATCCTCAACAGACTGTTTTTCGCCCATTTTTTTAATAGCTTCAATAGAGTCTCTGTATTTTGCGGCTTTTTCATATTCCAGCTCCTCGGAAGCCGCAAGCATTTTTTCCTCAAGATCCTTTATAATTTCATCGTGCTTTCCGCTTAAAAAGCGTTCAACTCCGTCGGTATGCTCCTTATATTCCTCTTCGGTTACTCTGCCGGTACAGGGGGCTAAGCACCTGCCTATGTGATAATTAAGACAGGGGCGTTCCTTTCCTATATCTCTGGGGAATTTTTTGTTGCAACGTCTCAGCTGCCAAACATTGTTGATAATTTCCAAATTATCTTTAACCATTCCGGCGGCGGTGAAGGGCCCGAAATATTTAGCCTTGTCTCTGCCCTTTTGCCTTGTCATAAATACTCTGGGAAACATTTCGTTTGAGGTCAGCTTTATATAAGGGTAGGTTTTGTCGTCGGTCAGCATAATGTTGTATTTGGGGGAATATTTTTTTATTAGATTATTCTCCAAAATAAGGGCTTCGACCTCGGTTTCCGTCACTATATACTCAAAGCTTGCAATGTGCGAAACCATTGCTTCCACTTTTGCGCCCTTGTCTCTCGACTGAAAATATTGACGAACCCTGTTTCTCAGGATTTTTGCCTTGCCCACGTATATAACGGTTTCGTTTTTGTCCTTCATTATATAAACACCGGGCTTTAAAGGCAGCTCCTTAAGCTCCTTTTCAAAGTCAAACATTATGCTCTCTCTCCTTATATAGGCGATATGTTTTATGCAAAAAAAATACACCTCTCCGTCAGCCTACGGCTGCCACCTCCCCTCAAGGGGAGGCTTTGCCGCATAATCTCAGCTTTCATTATTTAAAGAAAGGCTTTTGCTGCTGTAATACTTAAGACAGCTTTGTGTCGTTAAGAGGTATCAATAAATAGTAACTGTCTTTGTTGAATGATCCCAGTCTACAGTATTGCCGAAGGCTTCTGAAACGGCTCTTAAGGGAACATAGGTCTTTCCGGCAATAAGCTTTCCGCTGTCGCTTAAGGCAACAGCTTCGCCGTTTCTGTAAAGAACAGCGCTGCCGATAGTGATTGAAACGGTTGTTCCGTCCTTTGAAGCGGAGGCTGTTTGAGAAGCTCCGTCCCAACTTACTTCAGCGCCCAGCATTTCAAAAACACCTCTCATAGGCACCATAGTTACGCCGCTTGAAACAATAAACGCCGAGGGGTCAAACTTAACCTTTTCGCCGTTATAAACTACGTTTACGGCAGTATAGAAGGGGACATTGTTTGAATTTGCATATGTAAGTGCCTTTGAGTCAATTCCGCCTACAATAGTAAGCTGAGAACAGTCTCTGAATGCGCTGTCGCCGACGGTTGTTCCGCTGTTTTCAAATATGGCAAGCCTTAAGTCGGAGCAGGCTCTGAAAGCCTTTTCGCCTACGGAATTAACGCTTTCGGGAATTGTTATATAAAGAAGACTCTCACAGCCGTAAAAAGCCATAGCCCCGATTTTGCTGACACCTGTCATAGAAACGCCTGAAAGTGCGGAACAGCCCATAAAGGCTCTTTCGCCTATTTCCGTTACGCTTTCCATAGATACAGTCTTAAGATTTTTGTTTTCTCTGAAGGCTGAATTGTCTATAAGCTTAACATTTGAAGGAACAGTGTAGCTTTCGGCTGTTTTGCCTGCCGGGTAGCAGAGAAGAGTTCCGTTTTGGTCAATCAAAACGCCGTCCTGAGATGTAAAGGAGCTGCCTGAAGCAGTATTTACCCCACTGAGACTTGAACATTGTAAGAATGCAGTGCTTTCGATTTCTGTCACTGTTGAAGGAATTGTTACTGAAGAAAGGGCATAACAGCAGGCAAAGGCTTCTTCGCCTATCGTTTCAAGCCCTTCGGGAAGGGTTACTGTTTTAAGGCTTTCGTTCCAGGCTATGCCGTTTCTGCCGATTGATTTAACTGTGGAAGGCAGAGTTATACTTGTAACCTGTTCACACCAGGTAAGGGAGTAGCTGCCTATTTTGGTAACGCCTTCGCCTACGGAAACCGACTTAATGTTCGGGCAGTAAGATTTCCATGGTATGCTGAGAACATTGGCGTAGTCAGTCATTGCGCCGCTTCCCTCGATTGAAAGTGTGCCTGTTGAGGAGTCGAAGCTCCAGGTTACACCGTCACCGCAGCTGCCTGAGGTTTCCTCGGCGGAAACAGATGTAACTGCCATTGAACAAAGCAGTAAGGTTACACATAACATTAATGATAAAATTCTTTTCATAAGAATCACCCCTTGTAAATTTTTTGTATAAGGTTGATAACGTGTTAAGGCTCCCCTTTCTAAGGGGAGCTGTCGGGCATAAGCCCGACTGAGAGGATTTTTATGCCGTAGACTAATTATAATTTAACCTCTTCACCTCTCCGCCTACCTTCGGTAGGCACCTCCCCTCAAGGGGAGGCTTTTTTGCAGTTTCCGGCTGCCTAAATTTTTACCCCTTCCCCTTTCTTTTAAAAGTCCGCTTAAGGTTTCTTCAAGCCTGTCCATATCAATGGGCTTTGCAATATGTGCGTCCATACCCGAATCAAGAGCCGCCTTAACGTCCTCAGCAAAGGCATTAGCCGTCATAGCGATTATAATAATATCCTTAGCGTTAATATGACCGGATTTTCTTATAATTTCGGTGGCTTCATAGCCGTTCATAACAGGCATCTGCACATCCATTAGAATAAGGTCAAATTCGCCCTCGTCGGAGCTTTCAAACCTGAGGACGGCTTCCTTTCCGTTTTCGACGATTTCACACCTTGCCCCGGACATTGTCAGAAGCTCATAAAGAAGCTCTGAGTTAAGCTCGTTGTCCTCAGCCGCCAAAACGTTCAGACCGCTTAAAACATTCTTTTCTTCGGCGTCGGGTTTATTACCCTTTTCCTTTTCCCTTATGCTTTCTACAACTCTCTTAAAGTTGGTCAGGAAGAAGGGCTTAGGCAAAAAGCCCGTAATACCCATTTCAAGAGCCTTCATTTCAATTTCGCTCCAGTCATAGGCTGAAAGAATCATTATAGGCACGTCGCCCGGCAAAATTTTTCTTATTTCCGCTGCGGTTTCAAGGCCGTCCATACCGGGCATTTTCCAGTCGATCAGAACAAAGTTAAAGTCTCTTTCCTCGTTGTTTGCCGCTTTAACCCTTGAAACAGCGGAATAGCCGTCAAGAACATATTCCGTCTCGACTCCCGTTCCTTCCATAGCGGTTAAAATGCCTTTGCAGGTGTCTTCGTAATCATCCACAACCAAAATGTGGGTTGTGCCGTGCTTCTCCCAAAAGTCCTCGTCAATGTTCTGTTTGTTTATTCTTATTTCAAGCTCAACAGTGAATGTGCTGCCTTCGCCTTGTTTGCTGTCTACGTGAATTGTTCCGCCCATAAGCTCTACAAGGTTAGAGGTTATAGCCATTCCCAAGCCCGTTCCCTGAACCTTGTTTGTCATACTGCCTGTTTCACGGGTAAAGGGCTTAAAAATATTTTCCATATATTCTTCCGAAATGCCTATGCCGTTGTCGCTGACAATAAACCTAAGCCTTGAAAAATTCTTTGTCTTTTGAGGAAGCTCTATAATTTCAAGCTTAATTTCACCGCCCACGGGGGTATATTTAACGGCATTTGTAAGAATATTTATCAAAACCTGATTAATTCTCAGCTTGTCTCCGCAAAGATGTTCGTGAACAACGTCCTTAACGGAAATATCAAAGCTTTGCTTTTTGGCGTTGGACTGGGTTCTGACGATGGTTGTCACCTCACGTACAAGCTCAGGCAGTTCAAACTCAGCTATGTTAAGGGTGGTTTTTCCGCTTTCGATTTTGCTCATATCGAGAACATCGTTTATAAGCCCCAAAAGGTGCTGGCTTGAAGAAATAATTTTTGAGGTATATGACCTGACCTTTTCGGGCTGATCAGCATCCATCTCTAAAAGTGCCGCAAAGCCCACAACAGCATTCATAGGGGTTCTTATATCGTGGCTCATATTGCTTAAGAATGTGCTTTTCGCTTCGTTGGCTACCTTTGCGATTTCAAGGGCTTCTTCAAGCATTTTCCTGTTCTTTGTTTCAAGAGTTCTGTCATAAAAAACAAGAATGGACTTATCCTCATCGTCAACCCTCTGCTTATATATCTTTTCAAGGAAGTAAACCCTTTCTCCTCTTTCCTCGTTTTGAATATATCCGTTTCTTTTATATGTGCCGTCGGAGTCCATTTCCTTTATAATATCAAAAACGCTTCTGTTATCATCAAAGGTTATCATATTGGAGATTTCTTCAAAACGCTTTTTAAGGTTTGTGTCTGAAAGTCCGAAAATTCGGCTTGAGTTGGGGCTGACATATTCAACCTCAAGGGTTCTGTCTGAAATCATAATAAAAACATCGTCTGTGTTGTTAGCCAAAATTTCGAAAAGCTGATCTCTGTGAAAAATTTCCTTTTCCTTTTCAAGAACCTCTTTGCTGTTTTTGTTAATAAGAAGCCAAAACAGGAAGCCCAAAACACAGACAGCCCCTACCACCAAGGCGGCGGTTCTTGAAGTGTTTAAAATTTCACTTGCATGCTGCATTAAAGCCGAATCGGGAACAACCGCTATGTAATACCAGTCATCGGTTCCGTTAAGGGGTACGTAAGCCACAACCTGCTCCACTCCGTCGATAATAAAGCCTGCCGTGTCTGTGTTATGGTTTACAAGACTTTCTCTGAAGGTTTCTACAGCCTCTTCATCGTTAGAATCTTCAATAACATCAAAAATATTTAAAAAACTCCGCTCGCCCTTATAGTTGGGTCTTACAAGAATTTTTCCCTGTCTGTCAACTATATATGAATGTCCCTGACCGCCGTAATAAGACAGCGAAAACTCACTTGCCACATTTGAAAGAAGCTGACCCTTTTGCAAGACACCTCTTGTTCCGTCGGCAAAGGTGAATTTTTTATAATAGCCCAGTGTCATTGAATTGTTATAATCGTTCATATAAGGAGCTCTGACACCGCTGTCTCCCTCAAGACTTTCATAAATCAGAGCCTGTGTGTCTGTAAGGGGATGCCCTGCGTCAAGTCTGTTTGAATATAACATTTTATTGTCAAGGTCAATAAGGGTATAATTGGCTATGGACTCTGAAAACACACTCATTCTGTCAAGAATTGCATTCGAATCGGAACTTGAACTTATTTTAGAAAAATCGGCAGTCAGGGTATCCATAACCTGCATATCCTTGTCAACATAAATCTCAAAGGCGTGGGCGCCCATAGATGTCATATCTAAGGTTTCGCTGACAAGCTGGTTCCAAACGGAGTTTTCAAGCATCTTAACATAGCCTGTTCCCCCCACAATCAAAACAATGCCTATAATCACCGCAAGCATTGCCGCAGAAGCATTTTTTCTGCTGTTCATAAAAATCGTCTCCTCAAAGAATGTTTATAATATTTCTTTCAAAAGCTCAAAAAGCTTGGGTATGTCAATAGGTTTGCCCAAATGGGCGTTCATACCGGCTTCATAGGCGGCTTCTACGTCCTCCTTAAAGGAGTTGGCGGTCATAGCCACTATGGTTATTTCAGATTTTGCCTTGTCGTCTAAAGCCCTTATAGCCTTTGAAGCCTCATAGCCGTTCATAACGGGCATTTGAACATCCATTAAAACAAGATTATAATAACCTGCCGGTTTTTCCTTCATCATATCCACACATATCTGACCGTTTTCGGCGTGTTCAACGCTGAAGCCCGCTTCCTCCAAGAGTGTCATGGCTATTTCGGCATTAAGCTCATTATCCTCAGTCAGAAGTATTCTCTTATTTTTAAACTTGCCGTCCTCAAGGCTGTCGGGCTTGTCGTCTTCTTCTTTATTATTAAGGAACAGCTCGCCCAAAAACCTTTTAACGTCTGAAATAAACAAAGGCTTGCTGACGAATTTGGTTACGCCTGCTTCCTTGCCCTTATCCAAAACATCAGCCCAGTCGTAAACCGTAACAATCACAATGGGAACCTCACTTCCCACAAGCTGTCTCAGCTTCGCCGTAAGCTCTATGCCGTCAAAATCCGGCAGCATATAATCTACAATAAAAAGGTCGTAAGGCTTGTCCTCGTCAAAGGCTTTTTTAGCTTCATAAAGAGCCTCCTTGCCTAAATGAAGGCTTTTTTCTTCCATAGAAAAGCTTTTAAGCATACAGCCTATACTCTTGCAGTTATTTATATCGTCGTCTATAATCAGGGCCCTGTGACCGGAAAGGGCGGTTTTAAGCTCTTCCGAAGCGGTGCTTTCGTCCTTTTCGCTTTCAACAAATCTATAATCAAGGGTAACTATAAAAAGTGAGCCCTCACCCTGCTTGCTGTCTACCCAAATATCGCCGCTGCTCATATCAACGATATTTTTTGTTATGCTCATTCCCAAGCCGGTGCCCTGAATACCGCTGACGGTGGAGGTTCTCTCACGTGTAAAGGGCTCGAAAATATGGCGTATAAAGTTTTCGCTCATGCCTATGCCGGTGTCTTTAACATGAAATTCGTATTTTCCATAGCCTTCCTTTTCAGACTCTTTTTGGACTACCTTAACATAAATTATTCCTCCGGCAGGGGTAAACTTAACTGCATTTGAAAGCAGGTTTAAAAGAACCTGATAAAGTCTCAGCTTGTCGCAGTAGACATTTTCGTTTTTTACGTTTACGGTGTTTACAAAAAGCTGAAGCTGTTTAGCCTTAATATCCGACTGAATAATATCTATAAGCCCGTGAAGAATTTCCGCAAGGTTTTCCTCCTTTTCTTCAAGGGTGATTTTGCCCGATTCAATTCGGCTCATATCCAAAACATCATTAATAAGCGCCAAAAGGTGGTTTGACGCCTGAGTTATTTTTTCCAAATAGTCCTGAACCTGGGCCCGGTTGTCTATATGCATTTTAGCCAGATTTGTAAAGCCCAAAATAGCGTTCATAGGGGTTCTTATATCGTGGCTCATACTGTTTAGGAAGGTGCTTTTTGACTTGTTTGCCTGTTCTGCCTTAATATAAAGCTCAGCCATTTTTTTGGAATATTCAAACTCCTCGTCTATAAGCTTGTTTTGGCTGTGAGATCTTAACAAAAGCAGGGTTATGCTCACAATACCTATTAGCATAACTATAATAAGAGCCGCTGTAATCTGCATAAGGTGAAAGCTTTGCTTTTCAAAAACGCTTCTGTCAACGGCAATAACAAAATATGCCTTCAAAACCTCCATATTGGCAAAGGTTATAATTTTCTTTTCGCCGTACATATTTGTAAAGGTTATTGAAAACTCCTCGGTGTCGTTTACATTTCTTATTTTTCTCTGAATATCGTTTACATTGGGACCGCTTGTTATAACTCCGCCTAAAAACTCAACAAAAAAGTTATCCTTATATTTAACGCCCTCGTCATTGTTTCTTTTAATAACAAAGTTTCCGTTATAGTCTATAATGGAGCTGAAGCCCTGACCGTCATAACAGTCTATAGCAAGCTCATACTGAATAGCTTCAACGGAGGAACGGAGGTATAAATATTGAAAGCTTTTTCCCTCTACCATAATAGGCGTAATTTTAAGCCCTAAAATCATTACGTCCGAGGGGCTTTCGGTACTGCCTGCTTCACGGTTTTCGTCCTCGTTCCACCTGACAATATATTTTTCGTCAAAGTCTGAAAGACTCTTTAAAAGCTGCTTCTCGTTAGTGACGGTTCCGTCGCTGTTATGAGCCTCTCCGTTCCCGGTCATAAGGCTTATGTTTAAACAGTCAAGAGAATCTGCGTAAGCCTTAAGCTCTGTCTGAAGAGCGTCAAGGCTTTTAACATTTCTTGCTCTGAGAATTGTTTCAGCGCTTACAATGTTGTTCCAACGGTTTTCCAAATTCATTGTTATAGACTGCTCATCGTGAACCGCAAGCTCTTCCATACTTTGAATTGCATTGTTGATAATTCTGTCGGAAATTGAAACATAAAGCGTAATGGCGCACACTATGAACACAAGAGAAATAGCCACAACAAAAATTATGGTTCTTACAGCAATTTTATTTTTTTTCGCCCTTTCTTTTTCGTGTTTTTTAATTTCGTTTATCATAACCCAAGCCCCTCAAAAAACATAAGAATTAAGTGTGCATTTTTTGCGAAACTTATAATCCGTTCTGCTCCTTAAATTCTTTAATAATCCCTGTTGTAAAGGCGTAGTCGCTCTTTACCTCTTCCAAAAGTCCGTCGGCTCCTTCGCTTTTTCCGTTTCTCAAAGCCTCTGTCAGCTTATTTGAAGAAGCATAAAGCCTGTCAAAGCCCAAATTTTGGGCTACGCCCTTTAATGTGTGGGCAAACCTGAAAGCATCATCGTCTCTGCCCTCGTCATAAGCCGAAAGCAAATCGGGATAGCTTTTATCGTCTAAAAACTTAAGTGAAAACTTTTGAATAAGCCTTTCGCTCATCATTCTCGCCTTAACGTTTTCAAAATCCGACCCTAACTTGTTATAGAACTCTTTAATTGTCATAATTTATCACTCTCCGTTTTTTGTTGTTTTTTCAAAATGACACAAAACTCTGCCCCTGCCGCCGCTTTTAACGTCATACATAAGCTTGTCGGCTATTTTAATCGCCTTTGAAACAGGGTGCATTTTATAAACGCCGCCTATACTGGCTGAAAGCTTCATTTGAGGAAATCCCTCTACGGAAGCATTTTTAACTGCGTTTGAAATCATATCAAGCTTATCCTCAAAGGCTCCCATTTTAATTCTTGGGAAGAGAATTAAAAACTCGTCTCCGCCCAGCCTTATTAGAATATCTGAGCCTCTTATACTGTTGAAAATGGTTTCCGCAAAGCACACAAGGGCTGCATCTCCCGCATCGTGACCGTATGTATCGTTTATGTCTTTAAACTTATCCAAATCAAGCATAACAACCCCCTCAATGTTCCTTAATGCTTTGGCGTTTTCTTCATAATAACGTCTGTTATAGGCTCCTGTCAAGGGGTCTGTCTGGGCTGTTTTATTATAGTTTATAATCTTGTCTGCAATCTGCTCTTCTCCGACGCCCGAAAACTCCATAGCGAACTCTTCGTCAACACTGCTGACAAGCTCCAAAACACAGCCGTTTTTATCTGTTTCAACATATTTTTCTATTATATAATAAATCTTCGAGCCTTCAAACTTAATTTTGGAAACCTGACCCTTTTTGTCATAGGCAATTTTAGCCATAGCATAATCGGCGGATTTTTCTATTGACTCAGCCTGACGGCTTTCACCTCTGTTATCCTTCCTGAAGTCGGCTCCGCTTATAAGCCTTACGCTGTCGAAAACACTTCCGCAGTGCTCCATAAGCTCCATAATTTTCTGCTGCGTTTCGCCTACTTCGCTGTGGTTTTCGGCGTTCCAAAGGATCTGCTCGTGAATGTCTATAAACTTGCCTATTGCTCCTTTATACTGGGGAACATCCTCATCGTCTGTCCACAGGCTTTTTCCTATAAGCCTGTGCCACCGCATTTCGCCCTTAACCTCCAAAAGCACAACTGCGTCTACGTCGGGGTTTTCGGGAGTAGTCTTTCTGAACTTTTCCGTCAGCTTTTCATAGGTGTCCTCATCCATAGAGGTTGAATGTTTAAAATGAACATTTGAAATAAATCTGTCTATGCCCAAAGCCTTTGCGCCCCATTCGGAAATTGAAACTGTGTCCGTCCAGGCGTCGTAGTCAAACTGAATTTCACTGACAACAGAAGCAAAAAAGTCTGTTTTTTCTTTTTCCGCAGCCAAAGCCTTAAATGTATTAACTCCTGTTTTCTTGCTGTCCGAAAGCAAAAGCTCATTAATAACCCCCTGAACATTTTTAAGGGTTTCATCGTCCTCTAAGAACTTCTCAGCTTCCGCAAGGGTATTCTTAAGCTTGTTTGAAACACCCATAAGACACCGCAGAAGCTCCGGGTTAAATGTTCCGCATTCTCCGTCAACAATCATTTTTATAGCCTTTGAATGGGGAAAGGCTTTTTTATAAACTCTTTCGCTTGTTAAAGCGTCATATACATCAGCCAGCGCCACAACCTGAGCCCAAATGGGTATTGCGTCTCCCGCAAGCCCGTCGGGGTAGCCCCTGCCGTCATAGCGCTCGTGGTGCCAGCGGCAGATGTCATAGGCATATTTAACAAGAGGCTCGTCCTGATATGTTTTAAGCTCCATAAGCATAGCCGCCCCTAAGGTAGTGTGGGTTTTCATAATCTCATATTCTTCGTCAGTCAGCTTTCCGGGCTTGTTGAGAATACTGCTGGGCACGCAGATTTTCCCTATATCATGCAAAGCGGAAGCCATACTTATAAGCTTAATATCCTTAGCCATAAGGCTGTATTTGTCTGTGTTTTCACATAAATATTCAAGGATGGTGCTCGTTATTTCTCTTATGTTTATAACGTGGGTGCCGCTTTCGCCGTTTCGAAACTCCACAATATGGCTCAAAATATTTACCATCATAGAGTTGCTTTTTTCTCTCTCATACATCTGGTCGGCAACCAGATTTACAAGATCCTTCTGCTTTGAATAAAGCATTATAATATTGGCTACACGTCTGTGAACAATATAAGCGTCAAAGGGTCTGTTTATATAGTCTACAACCCCCAGCTCATAGGCGCGCTGAAAAAAGCCCGTAGAGCTTTCGGAGCTGATTATCATAACAGGCACATCGTCAATCCACCGGTGGGAGTTCATATATGCCAAAACCTCGAAGCCGTCCATTTCGGGCATAACAATATCCAAAAGCAAAAGGTCTATTCCGCCGACCTTTTCTCTCATTATAACGAGTGCCTCTGCACCGTTTTCGGCTTCCAAAATATTATATTCTTCCTCCAGCATTTCCATAAGTATGGCTCTGTTCATTTCGGAATCGTCCGCAATAAGAATTGTGGGCTTTGATTTTTCTGATGCCGCCGTTCCTCCGTAAGTGTCTGTCATACTGCGTCCCTCTCCTTGTGTGTTTCTTCAGTATATATTATAAATCTTTTATGAAAAATTCATCTCCTGTTCTTCATTATATATCATTCATAAGTCAATTGCAACAAAAATTTCCTTATTAGAACATACGATTTTATGAGAATTTTACGGCGTTCTGCCGGCAGGTTTTCTGTCAAGCAGTAAACAGCTTTGAGAAAAAAGAAAAATCTGCGGTGCAGTGCATATTATTGCAGAGATAGCAGATTTTTTATAAGAATTTTTTTGTAATTAAAGATTTGCCGCTTTAAGGGCTTCGTCTAAGATTGAAACTGCCTTATCGATATGGTCTTTTTCGGCGATAAGAGAGGGCACGAAGCGGATTATATACTGACCGGCGTTTGCAAGAAGGAGCCCCTTTTCGATAGCTGCGGAAATTACGGGAGCAACGGGAGTATTAAGCTCAGCCCCCTGCATATAGCCTATACCCCTGACATCGATAATTGCCGGATGTGCTTTTTTAAGCTCTTCAAGACACTGTGTCAGATAAGATCCGTTTTTGTTTACGTTATCCAAAATGCCGTTATGGAGAAGGTCGAAAACAGTGTTTGCGCAGGAGGTAGCCATGGGACCGCCGCCGAAGGTTGAGGCGTGGTCGCCGGGAGCAAAGCACTCGGCAAACTCCTCTTTTGCAAGCATAGCCCCCATAGGAAGTCCGCCGGCTATGCCCTTAGACATACATAAGGCGTCGGGGCAAACCCCGAAGGTCTGATAGGCAAAGTATGTGCCCAGTCTGCCGCAGCCGCACTGAACCTCGTCGAAAATAAGCTTTATGTCCTTTTCGTCGCAAAGGGCTCTGACAGCAAGCAAAAATTCCTTTTCGGCGGGGTGAATGCCGCCTTCGCCCTGAAGGGGTTCCATAAGAATTGCACAGGTGTTTTCCGTTACGGCATCTTTAACCGAGTCTATGTCGTTGAATTTGGCGTATTTAATGTGTGGAAGCATATCGCCGAAGCCGTTGTGATAGTGGCTTTGACCTGTTGCGGTAACTGCGGCGAAGGTTCTTCCGTGGAAGGAGTGTTCCATTGTTATGATTTCCTGTCTGCCTGTTTTTGCACCGAACTTACGGGCAAGCTTTAAAGCCGCTTCGATTGACTCTGCGCCGGAGTTGCAGAAGAATACTCTGTCTAAGTCTCCCTCGTTTATTATTTTTTCCGCAAAGTCAGCCATAGGCTTTGTCCAGTAGAGGTTTGAACAATGTATAAGCCTGTGGGCTTGGTTGGAAATTGTTTCCGCAAGGGCAGGGTTGTTATGTCCTACGGAGTTTACGGCGATACCGCCCAAAAAGTCTAAATATTTCTTTCCGTTTTCATCCCATACATACATTCCGTCGCCGTGGTCTAAGGCAATGGGAAAGCGGTTGTATGTATTCATTACATATTTTTTGCCCTTTTCTATAGTATTCATGTTTATCACCTTTTTTCGTTATTGTATTATCCTTCTATAAGAGTGCCTATGCCTCGCTTTGTGAAAATTTCAAGCAGGAGACAGTGTTCGATTCTTCCGTCAATAATATGGACGTGGGAAACTCCCGCTTCAACTCCGGCTGTACAGCAAGCGATTTTGGGAATCATTCCTCCGCTTATTCTTCCGTCTGCAATCATTTCTCTTACTTCGTCAATGTGAACCACCGAAAGAATACTGTCGGGGTCGTTTACGTCCTCCAAAAGTCCGGCTACGTCTGTTATAAAAACAAGCTTTTCGGCGTTTAATGCTCCGGCAACTGCCACAGCGGCATAGTCGGCGTTTATGTTATAGCTTTTGTTGTCGTCAATGCCTATGCCTATGGGGGAAATTACGGGAACAAAGTCATTATCCAAAAGTGTGCGGATAAGGTGGGTGTTTACCTCTTCGACCTCGCCTACGTAGCCTATGTCCTCTCCGTCGGCAGTCATTTTTGAACAGCGTAAGAGATTGGCGTCCTTTCCGCAAAGACCTACGGCGTTTATGCCATGGGCGCAGAGGTCGGCGGTTATGTTTTTGTTAAGCTTACCTGCCAAAACCATTTGAACCACGTCAATTGTTTCCTCATCGGTTACTCTGAGACCGTTTTTAAACTCGGATTTTATGTTAAGGGTTGCAAGCATATTGTTTATATCCTTGCCGCCGCCGTGAACCAAAACAGGCTTAAAGCCTACATATTTCATAAGAGCGATGTCCTTGATTAAAGATTGTTTAACCTCTTCGTTTACAAGGGCTGCTCCGCCGTATTTTATAACAACCGTAATTCCGTTAAATTCCTTTATATAAGGCAGTGCTTCGGTGAGAATTGCCGCCTTTTTTATTTCTTTTCTGAATACGTTTTCTGTCATTTTGATTTCCTCCGGTTATGAACGGTAGTCGCCGTTTATCTTAACATAGTCATAGGTTAAGTCACAGCCCCAGGCAAAGGCTTCTTCACAGCCCTCTGCGGTGTCAACCTCCACATTTATTTTTTCCGCTGAAAGAACGGTTTTTGCAACATCCTCGTCAAAAACTACGGGCTTGCCTTCGTCCATAACCAAAATAGAGCCGTTGTCGGACTTGAAAGTAAGGCTGACCTTAAGGGGTTCAAAATCAGCTCCCGAATAGCCCATAGCGCAAAGGGCTCTGCCCCAGTTTGCATCGCTGCCGAAAATTGCGGCTTTGAAAAGGTTTGAGCTGACAATGCTTCTTGCCATAAGCCTTGCGTCGTCCTTTGTTTTGGCATTGTAAACATGGGCTTCAATAAGCTTTGTTGCGCCTTCGCCGTCCTTTGCACACTTTATTGCAAGGTTCCTTGCTATATAAAAAAGTGCATTTAAAAATTCGCTGTATTCGGCTGTGCCTTCTTTGATTTCATTACTTTCCGACATTCCGTTTGCAAGGGCGATAACAGTGTCGTTTGTGGACATATCTCCGTCAACGCTTATCATATTAAATGTATCCTTAACAGCTGCCGAAAGGGCGGTTTGAAGCGTTTCCGAAGAGATGACTGCGTCAGTAGTTATAAAGCAAAGCATTGTAGCCATATTGGGATTAATCATTCCGCAACCCTTGGCAATTCCGCCGATAGTGACGGTTTTGCCCCCTATAGTAATTTCTGCACAGGCTTTCTTGGGAACTGTGTCTGTAGTCATAATTGCTTCTGCGGCGTCCTCTCCGCTTTCAAAAGTATCGGAAAGAGCCGAAAAGCAGGCCTTAATGCCTTCCTTAATTGTGTCCATAGGAAGGTTTACGCCTATAACTCCCGTTGAGGCTGTGAGAATGTTTTCTGCCTTTACGCCTGAAAGCTCACCTAAGAAGGCGGCTGAGTCCTCGGCGTCCTTAAGACCCTGAGAGCCTGTACAGGCGTTGGCGTTGCCGCTGTTTACAACAACTGCCTTTACGGGGTTTTTAACTGTTTTCATATCATATATAACGGGAGCGGCTTTAACTCTGTTGGTTGTGAAGCAGCCGGCGGCGGAACAAAGCTTTTCGCTTAAAATAACCGCCATATCCTTTTTTGCTTTTTTAATTCCTGCGTGTATGCCGGAAGCCGAAAAGCCTTTGGGGCTTGTTATATTTCCTTTAATTATATTCATAGTGTTGTCTCCTTTTTAAATGGGGAAGGGGGGAACAAAGTCTAAGCCTGTTTTTTCGTCTAAGCCGAAAAGAAGGTTCATATTTTGAACTGCCTGACCTGCGGCGCCCTTGAAAAGGTTGTCAATTGCTCCGATTGCAATAATTCTGTTGGTTCTTTCGTCTATTGTGAAGCCTATGTCTGTGAAGTTTGAGCCTTTGACAAATCTTGTTTCGGGGAAAGCTCCCTTATTGCAGAGTCTTATAAAATATTCGTCCTTATAATATTTTTCATAAGCGGCGCTGACCTCTTCATAGGTTGTTTTTGCTTTGAGATTTCCGTAGCATGTAGCCAAAATACCTCTGTTCATAGGTATAAGGTGGGGAGTAAAGTTTAAAACGATTTTTTTGCCGCAGGCATATGAAAGCTGCTCCTCGATTTCGGGGGTGTGGCGGTGGCTTGCTATTTTATAAGCCTTGACGGATTCGTTTACCTCACAGTAGAGGTTTGAAAGATTTACGCCTCTGCCTGCTCCGGAAACGCCGCTTTTTGCGTCGATTATAATTGAGTTCTCGTCAATAATGCCTTCCTTAACAAGGGGGTAAAGAGTGAGGATTGAACAGGTTGTGTAGCAGCCCGGGTTGCCTATAATTCGGCTTGTTTTAATCTTTTCTCTATTTATTTCGCAGAGACCGTAAACCGCTTCTTTAAGAACGTCCTTGCTGTAATGCTCACAATACCAGCTTTCATAAACGTCAATATTCTGAAGGCGGAAGTCGGCACCTAAGTCTATAACCTTGCATTTATCAAGAAGAGCCGGGCTTATTCTCTTGCTTGCCTCGCCGTGGGGCAGAGCCAAGAATATAACGTCGCAGCTTTCCGAAAGCTTTTCAATATCCTCTTCTTCACAGATATAGTCTGTAGCCGAAAAGTTGGGATAGACCTCTTTATAGCTTTTTCCGGCGTAGCTTTTTGATGTAAGGGATTCCGGTTTTACGTTTGGGTGGTTTTCCAAAAGGCGGACAAGCTCACTGCCTGCATAGCCCGTAGCGCCTATAACGGCGGCTTTTATTTTCATAAGGATTCTCCTTTTTTCTTCTATATTTTTTCAAGTTGTTATTTCATATTTAAAAGATTAGAATAGATTATACATCATTTTATAATAGTATGCAAGTATTTTTTTGAAAAATCATAAAAAACATTTATTAAATTTATAAATATTCATAAATCGCGAATATTTATACAAAATGAGGGCTGTTTCTCTCTTCATAAAATTTTATTATATTTTTGATTGAAACAAAAAAGATTTTATGTTATACTAAAATAAGTCAACTATATAGTTAATTAAAAAGGTAAAGACAGCGGGTGAAAATTTTGAATCAGGTGTTATCTACATTAAGAGATATATTTTATAAATTTGATTTGTCAAGCATAGTGACGATGAAGCTGACCGACTTTTTGGATATTCTGATTGTGGCGGTTATAGCCTATTGGGTTATAATTTGGGTCAGAGAAACAAGAGCGTGGTTTCTTTTAAAGGGAATTTTGGTTTTGGCTTTAATAAGCCTTTTTTCCAACATATTTAATCTTTATACGGTGAGCTGGATAATCGAAAAAACCTTGTCCGTAGGCATTATAGCCATTTTGATTTTGTTTCAGCCGGAGTTTCGAAAGGCTCTTGAAAATTTGGGTAAGGGCAGTCTTGTGACAAACCTTTTTACAAGCGAAAAAAATATGAATAAGCTTGAAGAAAAAACCGCAGAGGAAATTATTGATGCGGCGGAAAGAATGGCGAAGGAAAAAACAGGGGCTTTGATTGTAGTTGAAAACAATGTGCCTATAGGTGACTTTGAGGAAAGGGGCATTACAATAGACGCAAAGGTTTCAAGCCAGCTTTTAACAAACATTTTTGTAAACAAAACTCCTCTTCATGACGGAGCGGTTACCATAAGAAACAACAGAATAGCTTCTGCGGCGTGTATTCTGCCTCTGACACATGCGGAGCTTAACAGCGACTTAGGCACGAGACACAGAGCCGCCGTCGGGGCAAGCGAGGTTTCCGACGCTTATGTTGTGGTTGTGTCTGAAGAAACGGGCAAAATTTCGGTAGCCCACGAGGGAAAGCTC
This sequence comes from Clostridiales bacterium, assembly GCA_021200955.1. GTDB lineage: Bacteria > Bacillota > Clostridia > Lachnospirales > CAG-274 > JAJQCI01. The sequence goes on from JAJQFU010000133.1 coordinate 17,524, forward strand.
AGACGGGGAGTAGACGGCAAAAAGCTTAAGGAGGTTTTGTGTCCTCCGAAAAAAGGCGGTTATATAACGTTTTCCTCATTGTGGAAAGGATTGTATCATAATGAAAACGAAAAAGATAACGGAAAAAATTAGGGACTTTTTTAAAACGAATATAAGCTTTAAAATTTTTTCGCTGATATTTGCTTTTGTAATGTGGTTTTTTGTAATGAGCTCTTTAAACCCCTCCGAAACAAAAACCTACAGCGTAGCCCTGACCGTAAACGGCTCTGAGGACTTAGCCGAAAGCGATCTTGTGTGTCTTAATTTGGAAGAGCTTGAATCGCAGGTTGTAAGGGTTAAAATTAAAGCTACAAGACCCGACCTTAATTCTTTGGATAATAATAAGGATAAGCTTACGGCAATGATTGACCTCGGGAGGTTAACCGCATATTCGGACGATGACCTGTCAAAGGGCTTTAATGTAAGCGTTATTCCGAATTTGTCAGTATACAGCAATGCCTATGAAATAGTTGGCTATTCGCCCTCGGGTTTGACGGCTGAGCTTGACAGACTTGTGGAATTTACCGTACCCGTCAGGGTTTCCGTCTTAAACGAAACGGAAGCGGGCTATGTTCACGGCGACCTTGTGCCCTCTGTATCAACGGTAACGGTTAAAGGCCCCGAAACACTGAAGGACACAGTTTCCTACGTGTCTTTGGCAGTTGACCTCAGCGGTTTAAACTATGATACCACTGCTACTGTTATGCCGGTTCTTTATGACGAGGACGGAAAAATTGCCGACAGCAGACTTTTCACTGTATACGGAGGAAGCATTGACGTAGCTGTTGAAGTAATGAAACAGGGCGAAATTCGGGTAGAGGCTCCTCAGTTTACAGGAAGCACGGCTTCGGGCTATTCAGTGACGGACGTTATAGTTGAACCTGAGATTTTGAGGGTTTTGGGTAAGGAAACAGCCCAGACGGGAGTTATAGAGCTGCCGTCAATAAACATAAGCGGAGCGGACGAGACTGTAGAGAGAATATTTAATGTAGAAGAGCTTTTAGCGGAAGAGGGGCTTGAAGCGGCTTCCGACGAATTTAAAAACGTAAAGGTTCAGATTATTATAGAGCAGGAGGATCCGGCGGTTGTGGTTATTCCCGGTTCCGCAATAAGCATAACGGGCTTAGGCGAAGGCTTGGAGCTTGGCGAAGCTTTAAACGGAGTAAGCATAGAGGTTTACGGAAATAAAGACACTATTGCATCAGCCGATATAACAGGCATGATTGACCTAAGCGGTCTTTCCGAGGGTATGCATACCGTAGAGGTTGAGCCTGTTCTGCCGGCGGGAACAAGCCTTGTAGACAGCGTTTATATTGAGGTTGAGCTTATTTCAACTGCGGAGGAAGAAGAAACCACCGAAGAAACAACGGCAGAGCCGGAAACGGAAGAAATTATTACAGAGGAGCCTTCTTCTGAGGAAGAAAGCCTGTTAGGAGAATAGAAAATGTCATCTGAAAGACAAAAATATATAAGAAATTTCAGTATAATAGCCCATATTGACCACGGAAAAAGCACCCTTGCAGACAGACTTATTCAAAGATGCGGTCTGCTGACGGAAAGGGAAATGCAGGCGCAGGTTTTGGACAATATGGAGCTTGAAAGGGAAAGGGGCATAACCATAAAAAGTCAGGCGGTAAGACTTATTCACAAGTCCGCCGACGGAAAAGAATATACATTTAACCTTATAGACACCCCCGGTCATGTGGACTTTAACTATGAGGTTTCCAGAAGCTTAGCCGCCTGTGACGGTGCTGTTTTGGTGGTGGACGCAGCCCAGGGGGTTGAAGCCCAGACACTTTCAAACGTATATTTGGCTTTGGATAACGATCTTGAGGTTCTGCCGGTTATAAACAAAATAGATTTGCCCAGTGCAGACCCTGACAGAATTAAGCAGGAAATTGAGGATATTATAGGGCTTGACACAGAGGAAGCACCCCTGATTTCAGCTAAAAACGATATTAATATAGAAGAGGTTTTCGAAAAGATTATAAAGCTTCTTCCGCCGCCCGAGGGAGACGAAACAGCAGCCTTAAAAGCCCTTATTTTCGACAGCGTTTATGACAGCTACAGAGGCGTTATAGTCTTTATGAGGATATTTGACGGAAAGCTTAAGAAGGGCGACAGGGTTCGCTTTATGGCTACCGGCAAGGAGTTTGACGTTGTGGAGGTAGGGGTTTTCGGCCCCGGGCAGTTTATCCCCTGTGACGAGCTTTCAGCCGGAGACGTAGGCTATTTGACCGCAAGTATTAAAAACGTTAAGGACACACGAATAGGCGACACAGTTACCCTTGCTCAAAACCCCGTAGACAAGCCCTTGCCGGGCTATAAAAAGGTTCAGTCAATGGTTTACTGCGGAATTTTCCCTGCGGACGGCTCAAAATATCAGGATTTGAGAGACGCTTTGGAAAAGCTTCAGCTGAATGACGCAGCCCTTGTGTTTGATGCTGAAACATCTGTTGCTTTGGGCTTCGGCTTCAGATGCGGATTTTTGGGGCTTCTTCATTTGGAGATTATTCAGGAGAGGCTTGAAAGAGAATATAATTTGGATTTGGTAACCACTGCTCCAAGCGTTATTTATCACATTTATTTGACCGACGGGCAGAAAATGGTTATTTCAAACCCCAGCGACTTCCCCGACCCCACACTTATTGAGCATATGGAAGAGCCATGGGTTAAGGCGGAGATAATTTTGCCTACGGAATACATCGGGGCAATTATGGAGCTTTGCCAGCAGAGACGAGGGGTTTATGAAAGTATGGAATATCTTGAAGCAACGAGAGCCATTCTTCACTACAGACTGCCTTTAAATGAGATTATATATGACTTTTTCGATGTTCTTAAGTCACGTTCAAGGGGCTACGCTTCACTTGACTATGAGCTTGACGGATATGAAGCCAGCAAGCTTGTTAAGCTTGACATTTTGGTAAACAGAGAACCCGTTGACGCACTTTCGTTTATAGTTCACGAAACAGGGGCGGTTGAAAGGGGCAGAAAAATTGTTGAAAAGCTTAAGAAGGAAATCCCCAGACACTTATTCGAAATTCCTCTTCAGGCAGCCATAGGAAATAAAATTATAGCAAGACAGACTATTTCAGCCTATCGCAAGGACGTTTTGGCAAAGTGCTACGGCGGCGATATTTCACGTAAGAAGAAGCTTTTGGAGAAGCAGAAGGAAGGAAAGAAGAGAATGAGACAGGTGGGCAATGTGGATGTGCCCCAGTCTGCATTTATGAGCGTTTTGAAGCTTGAGGACGAATAAACGTCACCTTGTGTCACTGCTTTTAAGATAATGTATATATAAAAAGGAATGTTCTTAGGAATGTTCCTTTTTTTGTCTCAAAAATTAATTTGAGACATACTATGTATTAAGATTAAGCAAAAAGGAGGCAGTGAAATGGATTTTGTAATAAATAAAAACCTGACGGAGGTTAATTTTAATTCGGGCAGTGTAAGCCGCATCAAGTATATTGTTGTGCATTATACGGCAAACAACGGAGATACGGCATATGGAAACACAGTTTATTTTAAAAGCGAAAACAGAGGTGCTTCGGCTCACTATTTCGTGGACGAAAGCTCTGTTTGGCAGTGTGTGGAGGATAAGGACATTGCGTGGCACTGCGGAACAAGCGGAAAGTATTATCACGCCTACTGCAGAAATTCAAACAGCTTAGGGGTTGAGCTTTGCTCCGAAAAGGACAGCAGCGGCAATTATTATTTTAACTCCGAAACCCTTAACACAGCAGTGAAGCTGTTGAAATATCTCATTGAGAAGTATTCAATAGGCAAGGACAATGTTTTAAGACATTATGACGTAACCCACAAAAACTGCCCGGCGCCATTTGTTGAAAACGGGAATAATTGGACAGCCTTTAAAGACAGCCTTTTTGAAAATGAGGAGGAAAATGAAGTGACCGAAAAAATCAATATGACTATTAACGGCAAAAGCTACAGTGTTGACAGAATTTTGAAGGACGGAGGTAATTTCATCCGCCTTTCGGATATGGCTCAGGCAGGCTTTGAAGTAGGCTATAACGCCGACACAAAAGAGCCGAGCCTTGAAAACGAGGTTAAGGAAATAGAGGTTTTGACGGACGGAGAGTCAAAGAGCCTTGAAAGCGTAAACCTTAAGGGCTATAACTATTGTAAGCTTCGAGACGTGGCTCAGGTTACGGGCTGTTTTACAGCAGGCTATGAAAACAACACAGTAACAATAACTACAGAACAATAACTATTAAGAAACTTAGTATTTACTTTTGAAGCAAAACGATGTATAATATGCTTACAGAGAAAAATAAGGCTTCCTGACGGAAAAGAAAAGTCTGATTCGAAAGGTGTGCATATCAATGAAATTTCAGGGCATACCATAACTTTCGGTATGCCCTTTTATGTTTATAAGGAGATGATTTTATTGAAAAAAATTGCTGTAATCGGAGCGGTTTTAGACGAGCCCGAAAGAGAACAGGAGGAGTTTAATGCGGTGGTTTCCGACTTTAAAGGCATTGTAAGAGGAAGAATGGGAATACCTATGAAGGATATGGGGGTAGGGGTAATTTCCATAACCGTTACAGGCGAGCTTGACGAAATAAATTCATTCGTAGGGAAGCTGGGCAAAATTCAGGGAGTAACGGTTAAGGCGGCATTTTCAAAAAAGGAGTATTAATTATGGAAAAAGAAAAGTTTTTTATTGACGACAGCTATATTAAGGAGCTTCTGACGGTTAAGGCAAGCGACGAGGAAATTGAGAAAATACTTGACAAAGCCGAAAGATTTGAAGGGCTTAACCACAAAGAGGTAGCGGCTCTTATAAACGCCGAGGATAAGCATTTTGAAAGGATTTTCAAGATTGCGGGAAAAATAAAGGAGCATATTTACGGCGACAGAATAGTTCTTTTTGCACCCCTTTACATAAGCGATTACTGTGTAAACAGATGTAAATACTGCGGTTTTAAGTGCGACAACAAGTTTAACAGAAAAAAGCTCACTATGGACGAGGTCAGAAGCGAGGTCAAAATTTTGGAGGCTATGGGGCATAAGAGACTTGCCCTTGAAGCAGGGGAAGACCCGGTAAACTGCCCAATAGACTATGTTCTTGAATGCATTAAGACAATTTATGATATGAAGCTTGGCAACGGCGAAATTAGGCGTGTTAATGTAAACATTGCCGCAACTACAGTTGAAAACTACAGAAAGCTTAAGGAAATAGGCATAGGCACATACATTCTCTTTCAGGAGACATATAATAAGGACACCTATGAATTTTACCACGAAGCGGGACCAAAGAGAGACTACTACTATCACACCACAGCCTTTGACAGGGCTATGGAAGGGGGAATTGACGACGTAGGCGGCGGCGTTTTATTCGGACTTTATGACTATAAATATGAGATTTTGGGGCTTATGCTTCATAATGAACATTTGGAGGAAAAATTCGGGGTGGGCTTCCATACGATTTCGGTGCCCAGAATTTGTTCCGCAGAGGGCGTTGACAAAAGCTTCCCCTATGCAGTTTCCGACGAGGATTTTAAAAAGCTTGTGGCTCTTATAAGAATTGCCGTACCCTTTACGGGAATGATTATTTCCACAAGAGAAACTATGGAAATGAGAAAAGACCTTATTAAAACAGGAATTTCTCAAATCAGCGGCGGTTCTTCCGTTGAGGTTGGGGGATATACCAAAAGAGAAAAGGGCGGTTCGCAGTTTATTTTGAATGACAGCCGAAATGCGGATGATATTATATATTGGCTTATGGAAGAGGGGCTTGTTCCCAGCTTCTGCACAGCCTGCTACAGAAAGGGAAGAACCGGCGACAGGTTTATGAGCCTTGCCAAATCGGGAAATATTAAAAATGTGTGTCTGCCCAACGCTCTTTTAACACTTAAGGAATATTCATTAGACTACGGCAACGAAAGATTTTCAGCCAAGGCAAATGAGCTTATAGAAAGTAAAATTCCCCTTATTCAAAACGAAAAGGTAAGGGAGAAGGTTAAAGAAAATCTTGTTCGTCTTGAAAAAGGGGAAAGGGATTTGTTTTTCTGATTTTTCCGATTACTAAATTTTATCAGATGGGTAGTGAGTCGTGAG
>JAJQFU010000018.1 GCA_021200955.1 Clostridiales bacterium
TTTATTATACCATAACGGTTAATTTAAGTCCAGTTTTTTGGGTGCAGTTCAGGATGTACGCCCCTGACGGTTATTTTTTTATGTTTCTGATTATTTTTATAAGACGTATTACTATTGCAATAATAACTGCAATGAAATATACATCATAAATAATCTCTATCATAAACCTTAACACCCCCTTTCTAACATAATCCTGAAGACTATTGCTTAAATCATAAGCATCACCTCATTCATATGTAATGGGCAGGTGAGGAATAACAATAACCGCAAGCCGTTCCCCTTTACGGGAACTCCGGTGAAAACACAAGGAGTTCTTAATTCAAGTAAGACATATCAATTCAGAAAAAACAACAAAAAAGTTTTGCTGTGTAGTATTTTTTTCTTAAAAGGGTTTTTCCAAAAAGTGATTGCATTATAAAAAAAATCTGTTATAATAGAATAAACGGTCACAGGCACAGGCGGTTTTTGAGAGATTACCGTCTGTGTGTTTTGCGGCGAAATTTTACGGGAGGTTAGTTTTAATGGGCGAAAAGAATATAACTGTCAGCAATATTCAAATTACGTCGGATGTTGTTTCGAGCATAGCTTCAACTGCTGCTTTGGACGTAGCCGGTGTGGCAGGACTTGAAACAGGCTCTGACGGCGGTTTTTTATCGAGCCTTTTCGGTAAAAACAAAACCGTTGACGGCGTTGCGGTAAAAATGGAAGGAACAGAGGTTGAGCTTAAAATGAATGTAGTGGCTTATTTCGGCTATAATCTTTCCGAGCTGGGCTGCGAGGTTCAAAAAAGCGTTAAAACCGCTGTTGAGAAAATGGCAGGCATGAAAGTAAAAAAAGCCGATATTAATATCGTCGGCATTGAAAAGAAACCGGCTGAAGCGGAAAACGCTCAGGCGGAAGGCTGAGGAGCTATTATGAGCAGACATACTGACAGAATACACGTTTTTGAGCTGACCTTTCAAACAGATTTTCAAGGCGAAAAGGATATGAAGGCTCTCCTTCAGGAATATCTTGATGAAAATCTTAAGGAAAAGGACAACAGAAAATATATTGAAGAGGAATTTTCGGGGCTTTTGGAAAAACTGCCCGAGATTGACTCCGTTATAGAAAAATATGCCGAAAACTGGACTTTAGAGAGACTCGACAAGGTGGCTTTGGCTGTTTTGCGGCTTTCTCTTTATGAAATTTTATACACCGATATTCCAAATAAAGTGGCGGCTAACGAGGCTGTTGAAATATGCAAGGAATACGGCGAGGAAAAAACTCCGGCTTTTGTAAACGGCATTTTAGGCAAGGTTTTGAACAGGGTATGAAGGGCAGAATTTACAGCATAGCTCAGCTAAACCGATATGTTAAGAGACTGTTTGAAAAAGACGCTTTCTTATCTGACGTTTTTGTTGAGGGAGAAATTTCCAACCTGACTATTCACCGTTCAGGGCATATTTATTTAAGCCTTAAGGATTCTGACGCACAAATAAGCTGCGTTATGTTTTCGACTTATGCATTGGGGCTTAAGTTCTTACCCGAAACAGGTATGAAGGTAACGGTCTACGGGCAGGTAAGCCTTTATGAAAAAACAGGGGCTTATCAGCTTTATATAAAAATAATGGAGCCTGCGGGACTGGGCGCACTTTACGCCGCTTTCGAAAGGCTCAAAAACAAGCTTGAAAAAGAAGGCATTTTCGACCCTTCACATAAAAAGGAAATACCCCAATACGTTAAAACAATAGCTGTTTTGACTTCTCCCACAGGTGCGGCTGTCAGGGATATTATAAGTATATCAAAAAGGCGGAACCCCAATGTTGAAATTGTGGTTTGCCCTGTTTTGGTTCAGGGGGAGAAAGCTGCCGATTCAATTGTTAAGGCTATCGCCGATGTAAACAGGTGGAAGGGCTGCGACCTTATTATTTTGGGCAGAGGGGGCGGCTCTATTGAGGATTTATGGGCTTTTAATGAAGAAAAGGTTGCTTACGCCATATATGATTCGAAAATCCCCGTAATTTCCGCTGTGGGTCACGAAACAGACTTCACAATAGCGGATTTTGCTGCGGATTTAAGAGCACCTACACCTTCGGCAGCTGCGGAGCTTGCCCTGCGGTGTGCAGATGATGACTTAAGACGGGCTTTAAAGGCTTACAAAACAATCGAAGCCAACATTTTAAGCCGCCTTAACTCAGCGGAAGCGGATTTTAACCGTCTGGCTAAATTCTTTTCTTCTGACAGATTTTTAAGAGAGGTCTGCGACAGAGAAGGCTATGTTTCCGACCTTGCAGATGATATTTATAAAAGCTTTATGCGGCGTCTTGAGCTTTGCGAAAGCAGACTTTCAAGAAGCGTCTCACTTATAGAAAGCCTGTCGCCCTTAAAGGTTGTTTCAAGGGGCTACTGTCTTGTTACCGACAAAAAGGATAGGGCAGTAAGCCGTGTGTCTGAGCTTAAAGAGGGAGACAGGGTAAAGCTTTCTCTTAAGGACGGAAGGGCTTCGGCGGAAATTAAGGAAATATGTAAAGGTGATATATAATGGCGAGAAAAACTTTTGAAGACAACCTTTTAAGGCTTGAGGAAATTGCGGAGCTTATGGAGCAGGAGGACACCACTCTTGATAAGTCTCTTAAGCTTTATAAGGAAGGCACGGAGCTTGCGGCTGTTTTGGGAGAAAGTCTTAAAAAGACAAGGCAGCAGGTTATGATATTAAAGAAAAATGCGGAAGGAGCCTTTGTTAAGGAGCCTTTTGACGAGGGAGAGAATTAAATATGAACTTTGAGAAGGCATTAAATGAAAGAATTGATTTCATAAACGAGGGCTTAAAGACTTATTTAAAGCCCCAATACCCTGAGATTATTTATGAAGCAATGGGTTACAGCGTTTTTGCCGGGGGCAAAAGGCTCAGACCTCTGCTTCTTTTGGGCGCCTGTGAAGCCTGCGGTGGAGACATTAAAGAAACTCTGCCCTTTGCCTGCGCCATTGAAATAATTCACACCTACACACTTATTCACGACGACCTTCCGGCAATGGACAACGACGACTACAGAAGGGGAAAGCTGACCTGTCACAAAGCCTTTTCTGAGGATATAGCAATTTTAGCCGGTGACGGGCTTTTGAATATGGGCTTTGAAATTATGCTTGAAGCAGCTGTAAAGAGCGGCGACCCCAAATTCACAAAGGCAGCTTATACAGTGGGTTCTCTCTGCGGAGTTAAGGGAACTATCGGCGGACAGGTAGTTGACCTTTTAAGCGAAACAAAAAAAGCCGATGAAAAAACTCTTCTCTACATCCATAAGGCTAAAACAGCCGCACTTATAGAAGCGGCTTTAAAGGCAGGGGCTTTAATCGGCGGAGCAGACGAAGAAACATTAGCTAAGCTTGAAACCGCCGCAAACAAGCTGGGTCTGGCTTTTCAGATTAAAGACGATTTACTTGACATAACCGGCACAGCCGAGGTTTTGGGCAAGCCCATAGGCAGCGACGACAAAAACGGAAAGTCAACCTACATAAGCGTTTTCGGGCTTGAAAAGGCTCAGAAGGACTATTTAAGCTTATCGGAAGAAGCAAACGAAATTTTCGAAAGCTTGGGAGAAAAGGGCGCTTTTCTTGCGGAATACTGCAGAAGGCTTGTTGACAGAATAAACTGAGAAGATAAAATTATTTAATCTTTTTTTCGGCGGTGTGTGTTATGAAATATTTAAGTAAGATAAATTCTCCTGAGGATCTCCGAAGGATTGATATAAAGAATCTGCCGAGGCTGGCAGAAGAAATAAGAGAATTTTTGGTTGAAAGCGTGTCTAAAACAGGGGGTCACCTTGCGTCAAATTTAGGCGTTGTGGAACTGACAATAGCCCTTCATTATTGCCTGAATACCCCTCACGACAAAATTGTTTGGGACGTAGGTCACCAGGCTTATGTTCACAAAATTTTAACAGGCAGAAGAGACCGCTTTGACACTTTGAGAAAGCTTGACGGCTTAAGCGGCTTTCCAAAGCCCTCCGAAAGCAAGTATGACACATTTTGCGTAGGTCATTCATCTACGTCTGTTTCGGCGGCTGTAGGTATGGCTGCCGCAAGAGACTTAAATCACGAAAACAACAGAGTTGTGGCTGTTATAGGCGACGGCTCTTTTACAGGCGGTATGGTTTATGAAGCTCTTAACAACGCAGGCAAGATGAAAACAAAGCTTTTAATTTTTTTAAACGATAACGGTATGAGCATAGCCAAAAATGTAGGCTCTGTCAGCAGCTATTTGACAAAGCTTCGAACCGCTAAGGCTTATAACGATGCAAAATCGGACGTTAAAAATGTTTTCAGCAAGGGGCCTGTTTTGGGAGATGCCGCAAACAGCGTTATAAGCGCTTCTAAGCAAAGCCTTAAAAAAGTAATCGTCCCCGGTGAATTTTTTGAGGGGCTGGGCGTAATGTATTACGGCCCCATAGACGGCAACAACATTAAAGAGCTTATAAGAACAATTAATAAGGTCAAGGATATAAATAAGCCGGTTATTCTCCATATTATTACAAAAAAGGGAAAGGGCTATATTCCGGCTGAAAAACATCCCGATAAATTTCACGGCGTAGGCAAATTCGACGTTAAAACAGGGGAGGTTTTAAAAAAGCAGTCTAAGGAAACCTACGGCGAGGTTTTTTCAAAAACACTTATCAGACTGGGAGCAACAAAAAAGAATATCTGCGCTATAACTGCGGCTATGCCCGACTCAACAGGTGTGGCGAGCTTCAAACGGTTTTACCCCGAACGCACCTTTGACGTAGGCATTGCGGAGCAGCACGCTGTTACCTTTGCGGCAGGGCTTGCTTCAAGCGGCTTTATTCCTGTATTTGCGGTGTATTCTACCTTTTTGCAGAGAAGCTATGACCAGCTTCTTCACGATGTGTGTCTGCAAAATCTGCACGTAATTTTTGCCGTGGACAGAGCCGGAATAGTAGGTGAGGACGGCGAAACCCATCAGGGGGTTTTTGACATTTCATTCTTAAGCGAAATGCCCAATATGACTGTCCTTGCTCCCTGCAACAAAAAAGAACTTGCGGATATGCTTACATTTGCGGTTAAAGAGTGCAAGGGCCCTGTTGCCATAAGATACCCCAAGGGGGCAGTTTCCGAGGTTTTGGGGGGAGTCAATGAAGAGATAGTTTTGGGTATGCCCCAAAAGGTGTATAAAGGCGAAAAAGCTGCCATTGTGTCCTACGGAGCTATGATGGACAACGCCATTGAAGCCTACGGAATTTTAATAAGAGAGGGCATAAGCCCGGCTCTTTACAACGGCAGATTTGCATCACCTATTGCCGATGAATTTGTGACCGAGCTTCAGCAGTATGATTATATATTTACGGCTGAGGATAATATAAAATGCGGCGGCTGCGGCGAGCAGCTGGTGGAAAAGCTTTTGGAAAAGGGGATTTTCGGAAAGAAGATTTATAACCTTGCTTTCCCCAAAAAATTTATTGAAGCAGGCTCAAGAGAACAGCTTTTTAAAAGATATTCTCTTGACGGCGAAAGCATAGCCGAGTTTATAAAGGACAAGCTTAACAATGGAACGGCTTGATGTATTTGTAAAAAATGCCTTGAACGTTTCACGAACCCAAAGTGCAAGGCTTATTGCCGAAGGGTTTGTCACGAAAGAGGGAAAAGCCTTGAAAAAGCCCTCTTTTTTAACAGACGGCGAAGGCATTGAAATAGATAAAACAGGGCTTCTGCCCTACTGCGGAAGAGGGGGACTGAAGCTTGAAAAGGCTTTGGAGGTTTTCGGCATAGACGTTAAGGGCAAAACCTGTCTCGATATAGGGGCTTCCACAGGGGGCTTTACACAGTGCCTTCTTAATTTCGGAGCGGAAAGGGTTTACAGCGTAGACGTGGGTACATCTCAGCTTGACGAGGCTCTTCTGCAAGATGAAAGAGTTGTCTCAATGGAACAGACAAACATTTTAGACGTGGCGGCTCTGCCTGTTGTGCCGACCTTTGTGTGCTGTGACGTTTCCTTTGTTTCCTTGACTAAAATTCTTCCTAAAGCTTATGAGCTTATATCGGAACAGGGCGAAGGGGTTTTCCTCATAAAGCCCCAGTTTGAAGCGGGCAGAAAGGCTTTAAACAAAAAGGGCATATGCAAAGACCCTAAGGATCATATAAAGGTGATAAGGAATATAACGGCTTTCGCCGCTGTTTTGGGCTTTAAAACAGAGGGGCTTATTCCCTCGCCCATAAAGGGCGGAAGCGGAAACACAGAGTATCTTATTTATTTTAAAAAAGCGGAAAATGCGTCTGAGCTTTCCGAAAGCGTCATAAAGGCAGTTGTTAAAGAGGGACAGATATGAAAATAGGGCTTATAACCAATTTTGAAAGAGACGGAGGGCTCAGCTTTACACGAAAGCTTTTGAGCTTTTTAACCGAAAGGGGCTGTGAAGTTCTTGCGGATGAAAGACTGGGCTTAAGGTTAGGGCTTGCTCCCTGTGAAAATATTTATGCCCTTTCGGATGTTTTAATTGTGCTCGGCGGCGACGGAACTATTCTCAGGGTTGCACGCCATGCAGCGGTTTATAAAACCCCTATTTTCGGCATAAATTTGGGAAATTTGGGCTATTTAGCTTCAGCCGAGCCCTCAGAGTGGCAGTCGGCTGTTTCTAAGGTTTTGGAGGGAGACTATACCCTTGAAAAGAGAATGATGCTTAAGGTGACAGACGAAGAAGGTCAGGAGGCTCTCTGTCTTAACGACGTTTATATAAGAAATTCAAATGCCGCCCATATGATAAGTCTCAGGCTCTGCATAAACGGTCAGTATGCGGATACATACAGAGGGGACGGCATAGTTTTGGCTAGCCCCACAGGATCAACAGCCTACAGCCTTTCGGCAGGGGGGCCTGTTTTAAAGCCCGACACCTCTCTTATTTCCGTTACGCAGATAAGCCCTCACAATCTTTATGCCAGACCCTTTGTTTTAAGCGGAGATGATGTAGTAAGCATAACCGCTTTAAAGGAACAGGAGGGTACTGTTTTTGCGGACGGCGAAAAATGGCTTGACTTAAAACAGGGTCAGCGAATAAGCATAAAGGGAGCAGATGTTTATACTTATATTATAAAAACAAGCTCTTTGGGCTTTTATGATATTTTGAGAAGGAAAATGGTTGAACAAAGAGAAGTTTGAATATATTTAGGGGTGAATTAATTATGAAAAGAAGCAGACAGCAGGCTATTATAGATATTATAAACGAATATGACGTCAAAACCCAAGGGGAATTGGGAAAAAGGCTTGAAGCTTTGGGCTATGACGTTACTCAAGCCACAGTCTCAAGGGATATAAGAGACTTAAAGCTTATAAAAGCTCCCGGGAGCGACGGCAAACAGCGTTATGCCCTGCCGGGGACAAAAAACACAGTCAGTACTGTAGGGGCGGCGAGAATTTTCAGCGAAGGCGTCACAAGTGTTGACCATGTAAACAATATTGTCATTGTCAAAACACTTTCCGGTATGGCTAACGCAGTCTGCGCCGGTATTGACGCACTTGCCGACCCGGATATTTTGGGAACAGTCGCCGGAGACGACACGATAATGTGCGTAGTAAGAGACATTGAAACGGCGGTTAAATTAATAGACGAACTGAGGAAAAAGTAAGATATATAATTTTGGTTTTAAGGTGATATTATGCTTTCCGAATTACATATAAAAAATATTGCCATAATAGAAGAGACTTCCGTTACTTTCGGCGAAGGGCTTAACGTCCTTACAGGTGAAACAGGTGCCGGAAAGTCTATTTTAATTGACTCAATAAGCTTTGTTTTAGGGGGCAGAACCTCTAAGGACATTATAAGAGCAGGCGCAGAGGAAGCAAGCGTCAGCGCTCTCTTTTATGTTGAAAGCCCTCAAAACATAGAAAGGCTTAAGGAAATGGGCATTGAAGCGGAAGAGGACGGAAGCCTTCTTCTTATGAGAAGTATGAACTCAAAGGGCAAAAACATCTGCCGAATTAACGGAAGCACCGCCACTCTTTCAATGCTTAAGGAAGCGGCGGCTCTTTTAATAGATATTTTCGGTCAGCACCAAAGCCAAAGCCTTTTAGACCCTAAAAAGCATATGGGGCTTTTAGACAGATTTTGCGGCGAGGAATTAAAAACAGCCCTTAAGAAAAACGATGAGCTTTATTCCGACTACAGAAAAAGCGTTAAAGAGCTTAAAAGCCTTTCTGAGCTTGGCAAAGACAGAGATACAGCCCTTGAAATTCTGTCATTTCAGATTAACGAAATTAAAGAGGCAGGCATAAAGACAGGGGAAGAGGAAGAATTAAAGAAGAAAAGAGATTTTCTCTTTAACGCCGCCAGAATAAGAGAGCTTGCGGGGAACGCTGTAAACCTTCTTTACAGAAGCGAGGGGTCGGCTGTTGAAAAAACTTCCGAAGCGGAAAACAGCCTTATTATGCTTTCTAAGCTTGAAGAAGGCGTCAGAGGGTCGATTGACGAAATAGAAGAAATCAACAGCAGAATTAACTCCGTTGTGGAAACCCTTAAGGATATTGAAGAGAGGGCGGAAGGCTCACCGGGTGAGCTCGACGCATGTGAAAAGCGTCTTGACCTTATAAAGGATATAACCAAAAAATACGGCGGAAACGAAGAGGAATGTTTGAAATTCTTAGCGGAAGCCGAAGAAAAAGAGGAAAGGCTTCTATCAAGCGCCGAAAAAGCATCAGAGCTTTCCGAAAAAATAAAAAAGCAAAAAACGGATATTTTCCATGCCTGTATAAAAATTTCAGAAATAAGAAAGAAATATGCAAAGCAGATTGAGGGCGAAATCGAGAAATGCCTTCATGAGCTTGGTATGGAAAAGGCGTCCTTTAAAATAAATATAACGAGACGTGCCGGCTTTGACAGACTGGGTATGGATGATGTTGAATTTTTCATTTCAGCCAACGGTTTGGAAGAACCTAAGCCCCTTGTTAAAACAGCATCCGGCGGTGAAATGAGCAGAGTTATGCTTTCAATAAAGTCGGTTCTTTCAGCCTGTGACGATATGGAGACATTTATATTTGATGAGATCGACACAGGCATAAGCGGCAGAACAGCCGGTCAGGTGGCAGTGAAAATGTCGGAGCTGGGCAAAAGCAGACAAATTTTATGTATTACCCACCTTTCACAAATCTGTGCCGCAGGGGATGTAAACTTCGGCATAGAAAAGACCTTTGAGGGCGGCAGCGTTAAAACCACTGTTAACCGCCTTGATGAAAAGGGTGTTATTTATGAAATAGCACGTCTTAACGGCGGAGCGGAAGCTACCGAGACGGCTTTAAAAGCCGGAGAAGAGCTGAGACGCAGCTTTAAGCAGCCGCTTATTAATTGATGAATTTAAGGAGAGATAAACAGTGAATAGATTTTTTACTTTGGCTTTAAGCTTGAGCCTTGCTATGGGCATTTTGTCCGGCTGCGGAAAAATAGGCGAGGGCGATGAGGAAACAGATATTGTTTTGGAAGAAAAAAGCGAGGACGACATAGTCTCTGAAGAGGAGGACGCCACAGCCTTTGACAGGTTTTTCGACTGCTACGCCGACACAGAGCTTGCAGAAAGCATAACAAAGGATAAGCACGTTGTTATGAATATGTTTGCCGAAACAGACCACCCCTATGTTATCGACAGCAACACTCATATTGCAAAGGTTAAAGACGGCGAGGGCGACAACTATAAAGCAAATATTGTTTTAGACGATAACGTAGCCGGAAATTCCAGTCTTATGGAGGCTTCATATGCGGACGGATTTTTATATTATGCCTTAGAGGATAAGCTTTATAAGCAAAGCTATGAGTGGAGCGACGTAAAATATATGATTGACGGATATTATTTTAAGCTTTATGAATATACTGTCAGTGAAATCCACACAACAAATTATAAAGACGGCTCTCAAAAGCTTGAATTTACTTTCAATCTTCAAAACCTTGCAGAAGCTCCCGATGAAGAAATTTTCGAAATTCTCTCAGTTACGGGAACCACCTATAAAAACCTTGCCTTTAACGAAGCAAGCTTTGTGGGCTATATTGACGCCGACGGCTATGTTACAGGCTATGAAATGTATTATGACGGTCAGGTTTTTGCGGAATCCGATGTGTTCACATTTAAATATACCACAACGGTTCAATATTCTGACATAAACAAAACACAGGTTGAAATTCCCGATAACCCCGACGACTATGAGCTTGTGGCGGTCGAAACCGAAGAGGAAACAAACCAATAAAACGTAGATACGCCTTAACCCCTTTTTTTGAGGTTAGTCTTTTCTTTTTGTTACGGCGATGTTACAGTTTTATTAAATGTTGTGAATTTTAAAGACTTATGAATTTATTTTTGTTATAATTAAACCTAAGTGTTTTGAAATGAAGATATTAGGAGAATTTGTTATGAAGATTTTTAGAAGAGCAATAAGTTTATTTTTGACGGCTGTGCTTGTTTTGGGCTTAGGCTGCGAGAGCTTCGGCGCAAACAGATATGTTACCTACACCCTTAACTATGACGGCGCAAATCACAAATATAACGCCGAAGAGGTGTTTTTAAAGGTAAACGGCGAGGAGCTTAACAGCCTTTCTATGCCCCCTGTTATTTTAGAGGGCTACAGCCTTGTGCCTGCAAGAGAGGTTTTCGAAAAAACAGGGGCTGTTGTTTCGTGGAATGCCGACAGAGAAGAGGTTTATGTTTCACGCGACAACAATCTTTTGGTGCTTAAAATTAACTCAACTACGGCATATTATAACAATAAAGAGCAGACTATGGAAATTCCCCCTAAGCTCATAAACTCAAAAACTATGATACCCGTTCGTTTTGTTTCGGAAACCTTGGGCTATGACGTTCAGTGGGATAACTCCACAAGAACAATTATTATAAACTCCGAGGGAACAACCGGAAGCACATCTTATTCACCCTCACCGGAGGATGAAACCGACGCAAGCGCCGACACTGAGGAATACACACAAATCACACTTTCCACCGACAGCGAGGGTCTGCCCAAAAATCTCTATGACTTAACCGACGCAAATCACTATGACGCACAGATAACAAACATTTTAAAGGGTTCTGACGGAACATATTTAAAGATTGAAGCCGATGATGAACTGAGCAAATTCAAAACGGGAACAGTCTCCGACGGAAGATATTATATCGATATTTATGCTGCAACATCAGCCTTAGGCAGAGTTAAGGCAAACGCAAACGTCGGGGGCATAGGCGAAATAAGAGTAGGGGAACGAACCGAAGGCAGCTATAACATAACCCGAATAGCTATGGACGTAACCGACACCGACTTTAACGTAAAAATGACTTCCGACAGAAAGTCGGTTTACATATACTATCCCCAGCCCGAAATCAACGACTATAAGCTTGTTACGGATGTAGCCGAGGACGTTTTCACAGTCAAGGGCTACGACCTTCCCAAGCCCGTTGTTAAAGAGGATGACTTGACTCTTATATTCACATTTGAGGACACAACTCTTTCTGCGGCGGCTCAGACCCTTAACAGAAACTGTCTCCTTATAGACCTTACGGATATTGCACAGGTAGGGGACGATGCTGTAATAACCTTCACTCTTAAGGAAAGCGCATCATACAAAACTGACTACACAACATCATCTGTTGCCATAACAATTTACGAGTCTACCCACAAAAACCTTTCCACAGACGAAGCCAGCGATACTATAACCCTTAAAAAGGGAACCGGCTTCAGCTTAAGCGCAATAACGGAAGATGATGACTACCTTAATTTGAAATATACAATCACTCTTCCCGGTAACTTCTCGGGCGATTACGGCGTAGGCGAAATTTACTTCGACAGCTCCGAAATACTTAACAGTATGACTATAACCCTTGAAGGGGGAAACACAGTCCTTACATTCGATGAGAAGCTTGTGTCTGCATTTATTATAACCGAGGACAGCGACAATGTTTATATAAGCTGCGTAAATGTTCACGATAAATATGACAAGGTGGTTGTTATTGACGCAGGTCACGGCGGTTCTGATGTGGGAACATCCTGGAACGGCGTTGTTGAAAAGGACATAAACCTTGACATAGTCCTTAAGCTTAAGGATCTTTTAGACACCTACGGCGGAATTAAAGCATATTATACAAGGCTTGACGACAGCTACCCCACATTGCAGGAGCGTTCCGACTTCGGAAATATGATTGACTGCCCCTTTGTTTCAGTCCACATAAATTCAGCAGGAACAAACAACACCACAGCAAACGGTGTTGAGGTTTACTGGCAGTATGACAACACAGACGAAAACGGTCTTTCAAGCTCTGCTTTAGCTGCGGCAATTTATAATAATTTAGTGGAATATTTGGGAGCAAACGGCAGAGGCGTTAAAACATCAAACCTTCACGTTTTGAGAGAAGCTGATAACCCCTCTGTTCTCATTGAGGTTGGCTTTGTTACCAACCTTGAAGAGGCTCAGAAGCTTGCAACGGACAGCTACCGCCAGACAGCGGCTCAGGCAATTTTCGACGCTCTTAAGGCTATGTTATAAACAGGAGTAATGCTATGAAAAAATTTATATTTGCCACAAAAAATGAAGGAAAGCTCAGAGAAATAAAGGCGGTTTTGGGAGACAGCTTTGAAATAGTCTCACAAAAGGAAGCGGGGATTTTCGGCGAAGCCGAGGAAACAGGTGAAACCTTTGAAGAAAACTCAAAGCTTAAGGCTCTTTATGTTATGAAAAAGACGGGTCTGCCTGTTCTTGCAGACGATTCGGGGCTTGAAATCGACTGTATGCCGGGAGAGTTGGGGGTTCATTCCGCAAGGTTTATGGGGCACGATACATCATATGATATTAAGAATGCCGAGATTTTGAAAAGACTTAAGGGTGTTCCCGATGAAAAGAGAACTGCAAGATTTGTGTGCTGTATAACCGCAGCTATACCTATTGAGGGAAAAGAACCTTTAATTTTACAGGCTAAAGAGACTATGGAAGGTCAGATAGGCTATGAAATCTGCGGAAAAGGGGGCTTCGGCTACGACCCTATATTCTTTCTGCCCCAGTACGGCTGTACCTCAGCAGAGCTTACCGCCGACGAAAAAAATGCCATAAGCCACAGGGGAAAGGCTCTCAGAGCTATGCGAAAGCAGCTTCTTAACAATTTCAAAGAGGAAGTTTAAAATATGAAAATTCTTGTTATGTCTGACACTCACAGAATGATAAAATATGCAGACAGGGTTCTTAAGGACTTTGAAAATAAAATCGACGGCTTTATTCATTTGGGCGACTGCATAGACGACGCCTATGAGCTTCACAGGCGTTATAATAAGCTCAGGTTTTGGGCTGTAAAGGGCAACTGCGACTATACTGAAGGAAGAACCTTTACTGTGGCGAATATAGATGGCAGAAGAATTTACATCTGCCACGGTCACAGGGAAGACGTGCGCTATGACAGGCTGAGACTTGTTTATTCAGCAAAGGAGCACAACTGCACCTGTGCACTTTACGGACACACCCACATAGGAGACATTGACAGCTACGGTGGCGTTTATATTTTTAACCCGGGCAGTCTCTCTATGCCCAGAGACGGACTTACAAAAACCTTCGGGCTTCTTGACATAACAAAAGATAAAATTTCAGCCGAAATTTTAGGCATAGACGGCATCGGTTATAAGACAATGATGAAAGGATTGACATAAATTGGATATTATTAATAAGCTTTGTGAAGAATTTTCCATAGGCAAAACCCAGGCGGAAAACACTGTTAAGCTTCTTGACGAGGGGAACACAGTTCCCTTTATAGCACGATACAGAAAGGAAATGACAGGTTCTCTTGACGATACTATTATAAGAGAGCTTTCCGAAAGGCTTGTTTCTCTCCGCAATTTAGAGGAAAAGCGTGAAAGCATAAAAAATCTTTTAAGCGAACAGGGCGTTTTGACGGGCGAAATCGAAGCGGCTCTTTTAAATGCGGCTACGGTTACGGAAATAGATGATATTTACCGTCCCTTCAGACCCAAGAGAAGAACAAGAGCAAGTATAGCCAAGGAAAAGGGACTTGAACCCTTAAGCCTTTACATACTTATGCAAACAGCCAAAGAGCCATTGGAAAAGGAAGCGGCTAAGTATATCGATGAAGAAAAGGGCGTAAGCTCCGCTGAGGAAGCTCTTGCCGGAGCAGGAGATATTATTGCCGAAAACATTTCGGACAACGCCGAATACAGAGCCTACATCAGAAAGCTCACAGAGGATAAGGGCGTTTTGGCTTCTGTTGCCGCAAAGCCCGATGAAAAAAGCGTTTATGAAATGTATTATGACTTTAAAGAACCCTGTTCAAAGGCGGCAGGTCACAGAATTTTGGCTTTAAACAGAGGTGAAAAAGAGGGCTTTTTGAAGGTCAGCGTAGAAGCCCCCACCGATGACATTTTAAAATATTTGGAACAGGGGCTTATGGTAGGCAAAAACAGTTTCACAGAGGAATTTTTGAAAAACTGCGCCGCCGACAGCTATAAGCGTTTAATACAGCCCTCAATAGAGCGTGAAATAAGAAATATTTTAAGTGAGAAAGCCGAAAACGGAGCGGTTAAGGTATTTGAAGAAAACCTGAGACAGCTTCTTTTGCAGCCCCCCATTAAAGACAAGGTTGTTTTTGCCCTTGACCCGGGCTACAGAACAGGCTGTAAAACCGCTGTTGTTGACGGAACGGGAAAAGTTCTGTCTACAGGTGTAATTTACTGCACAAAGCCCCATTCCGAAAGCAAAATCGAGGCTTCGAGAAAGATAGTTAAAGACAAAATTAAGAAATACAACGTAGATATTATTGCCATAGGCAACGGCACCGCTTCAAGAGAAACAGAAGCCTTTGCCGCCGACATAATCAAGGAAACAGGCAGGGATGACTTGTTTTATGCCATAGTAAACGAAGCCGGAGCTTCAGTCTATTCGGCTTCAAAGTTAGGGGCTCAGGAGTTCCCCGATCTTGATGTTGCCCTTCGTTCGGCAATTTCCCTTGCGAGACGCTTACAAGACCCTCTTGCGGAGCTTGTTAAAATCGACCCCAAGAGCATAGGCGTAGGGCAGTATCAGCACGATATGGATAAAAAGCACTTAGACTCCGCTTTGGGCGGCGTTGTTGAAAGCTGTGTAAACAACGTAGGCGTTGACCTTAACACCGCTTCGGCGGCTCTTCTGTCATATGTAGCCGGAATTAACTCTTCAATTGCCAAAAACATAACGGCTTACAGAGAGGAAACAGGCAAATTTAATAACAGAAAAGAGCTTTTGAAGGTTAAAAAGCTGGGTCCCAAGGCATTTGAACAGTGTGCAGGCTTTTTGAGAATTAACGACGGCGACGAGGTTTTGGACGGAACAGGGGTTCACCCCGAGTCATATACCGCCGCTAAGGAGCTTCTGAATATGATTTCCGCTCAGGAGGATGACATCAGGCACAACAGGCTTAAAAATATTCACAAGCTTGTAAATGTAAAAAAAGCCGCCGCACAGCTTGAAATAGGTGTTCCCACCCTTGAGGACATTATTAAGGAGCTTGAAAAGCCCGGCAGAGACCCCCGTGACGATATGCCCAAGCCCGTACTTAAAAGCGACGTTTTGACAATTGACGATTTAACCGAGGGAATGGTGCTTAAAGGCACAGTCAGAAATGTAATCGACTTTGGCTGTTTCGTAGACATAGGGGTTCATCAGGACGGACTTGTTCACATTTCCCAAATCTGCGACAGATATATTAAACACCCCTTGGAGGCTGTAAAATTAGGAGATATAGTTGACGTAAAGGTACTTTCGGTAGACAAGGAAAGGGGCAGAATTTCCCTTTCAATGAAGCTGTAAATATAAATCAATATAATGAGAGACCGCCTGCAAAGACGGTCTCAGATTATTAATAAGGTTAATTAATGCTTTAATGCAGACATTTTTAATTGCATTTATCAGTCCATACACTCAAAGCTTGTGCACTCTGTGTCGCACTTTTCCTTTGAACAGTCGCATTCCTTGCCCACTGTAATGTCGGTAAGTGTGCAGTACTGACTGCGGTCGTGGTATCTGCAAGAATCCACTCTGCATTTAATTGCTTTGTTAATCTCCATTTTTATCACCTCCGAAAAATTGAAGCGAAACGGCTTCAAGAGGTATTTTAATCAAAAAATAAAAAAATATTCATAAGGAAGGTTATTATATGCAATTTATTGATTTTCATTGTGACACAATAACAACTGCTTTTGAAAGCGGCTTAAGTATGGATGAAAACAATTTACATATAGATTTTAAAAGGCTGGCAAACTACAATGCCCCTGTGCAGTATTTTGCCGTTTGGCTCAGAGACGAAAGACTCGACAAACCCTTTTTGAATACAGTAAAATATATTGACTTTTTTAAAGACGAGCTTAAGAAAACAAAACACGCCGTAAAATTCGGCGAAGGCTACACAGATATAATTTATAACAGAATAAATAAAACCAGCACAGGGCTTTTGGCTGTTGAAGGGGGAGAAGCTATCGAAAACGACCTTGACAACATCCACAGGTTAAGAGAAATGGGGGTCACAATGATGACCCTGACCTGGAACAGAAAGAACAATTTGGGCTTCGGTGCTGTTACAGGCAGTGACGAGGGTTTAACAGACTTCGGAAGGGACGCCTTGAAGGAGCTTAACAAGGCGGGAATTTTGGCAGACGTTTCACACCTTAACGACAAGGGCTTTTACGACGTTTGCCGCCTGACCGAAAAGCCCATTATAGCAAGCCATTCAAATTCACGTGCGGTCTGCAATGTGCCCAGAAACTTAACAGATGACCAAATAAAGGAAATTGCCTCTTTGGGCGGAATTATAGGCTTCAATCTCTGCGGAGACTTTATTAAAGAGGACGGCAAACCCAAGGGAAAGGACGTAATAAGGCAGATTGAGCATATTTTAGAGGTTGGCGGAGAAAGCATTTTAGGCTTGGGCTGTGACTATGACGGAATACAAAATCCGCCTGAAAAGCTTGATAACGTAGGCTGTTCAGTCTACTTTTTCCACTATTTGGCTGATTATTTCGGCGAAGATGTTGTTCAGAAAATATTTTACGCAAACGCAGACAGCTTTCTGCAAAAAAATCTGTAATTATATTTACAATTTTTTTACAATAAGAAATTTGAAACTTTCTCTTGAAATGAACGGCTGTTTGTTATAAAATGAAGAAAAGAAAGCTTTTAAAAAAGAAGCTAACTTCAATGTCTCAGTCTCACAGGAGGGATTGCTTTATGATTTTATCGGAAAGAGCTACTCAGGTTAAAACCTCGGCTTCTCTGAAGGTTACGGCAAAGGCGCAGAATTTGAACATCAGCGGCTTTGATGTTATAAATCTCGGAACAGGCGAGGTTGATTTTCCAACGCCTTTACATATAAAAGAAGCGGCTGTAGAAGCCATTAACGGAACTCTGCCCAAATATACGGCGGTTGAGGGTATTTTGGAGCTTCGTGAAGCTCTCTGCGACAAGTTTTTCGCCGACTACGGCGTTAAATATGAGCCTGAAAACGCAGTTATTTCAAACGGAGCAAAACAGGCGCTTATGAATACAATATTTTCTCTTGTGGGTCAAAGCGACGAGGTAATTATTTCAGCACCTTATTGGCAGAGCTATATGGAGCTGGTGCTTCTTGCCGGGGGCGTTCCCGTAATTGTCTATACAAAAGAGGAAAGGGGCTATAAAATTACCCCTGAAGAGCTTAAACAGGTGGTTACGCCCAAAACAAAGGCGATTATAATAAACAGCCCCAACAACCCCACAGGTGCGGTCTATACAAAAAGCGAGCTTGAAGCTATTGCGGATTTTGCCTGCAAAAATGACCTTTTCATAATTTCAGACGAGGTCTATGACAAAATGATATATTCCAGAAAGGTTCAGTTTACCTCTGTTGCGTCCTTGGGCGAAGAGGTCAAAAAGAGAACCGTTGTTATAAACAGCTTTTCAAAAACCTACTCTATGACTTCTTGGAGAATAGGCTATGCCCTTGCTGATAAGAAAATCGCAAAGGCTATGGCTAAAATTCAGAGCCACACCACCTCAAATGTAAATGTGGTAAGCCAGTTTGCGGCTTTGGCGGCTCTCAAGGGCGGCGACGAAATTATAGAAAGCAACATTACGGAGCTTAAGCGCAGACGCGACTATATGGTTCAGAGAATTTCCGACTTGCCTTATTTGAGAAGCCTGAAGCCCGTAGGCGGTCTTTACATACTTGTGAATGTTTCAAGGCTTTACGGTGAAAAGGTAGGAGACGTTGAAATAAAATCCGGCAGAGACGTGGCTTCAATTCTTTTCGATAAATATAACCTTGCGGTTGTAGCCGGAGATGTTTTCGGCTGTGAGGACTGCATAAGGCTTTCCTTTGCCGCTTCTATGAAGGATATTATTGTGGGCATAAACAGAATTGAAAACTTTATTAAGCAAAATTTCTGAAAATTGTAAAGGAAGGGTTTTATGGCATCTGTTTTGATTTTCGCTTCGGCAGTGATTATATTCTGTATTATTGCAGATAAGCTTTCCGACAAAATAGGCGTTCCCTGCCTTCTGCTTTTTATGCTTGTGGGTATGCTTTTCGGCTCAGACGGCTTGTTTAAAATTCCCTTTGACAACTTTTCTTTTACCGAAAACATATGCACAGTTTGTCTTATTTTTATTATGTTTTACGGCGGCTTCGGTGTAAAGCTTTCGGCAGCAAGACCCGTTTTTATTCGTTCGGGTCTGCTGTCGTCGTTGGGCGTGGTTATTACGGCTTTGCTCATATGTGCTTTTTGCCGTATAGGTCTTAAATGGAGCTTTGCCGAAAGCTTTTTGCTTGGGGCTGTAGTCAGCTCAACCGACGCCGCTTCGGTTTTTTCAGTCTTAAAATCAAAAAATCTCAATCTTAAATACAATACTGCTTCTCTTTTGGAAATCGAAAGCGGCAGCAACGACCCCATAGCCTATATGCTGACTGCTGTAGGCATAATGCTTTTAAGCGGCGGCGGACTTTCAACCGTTTGGCTTCTTATAATAAAGCAGATTTTATTCGGGGCTGTTTTCGGCTTTGCCGTTGCTTACGGAGCGGTTTTTGCCCTTAAAAGACTGACGCTTGAATCCGAGGGAATGGAAATGGTTTTTTTGACCGCTGTTTCCGCAGCTTCCTATGCCCTTTCTTCCTATTGGGGAGGAAACGGCTTTCTCTCCGTCTATATCTGCGGAATTATTATAGGAAACTCCGATATTAAAAACAAAAAGCCCCTTGTTAATTATTTTGACGGAATTACAGGTCTTTCACAGATTGTTATATTCTTCCTTTTGGGCTTTTTATGCAGCCCTCATATGCTGCCGAAGGTGTTTTTTACTGCGGTTTTGATTTTTCTCTTTATGTTTTTTATTGCACGTCCGGCGGCTGTTTTTGCCGTTTTGCTGCCATTTAAGGCTAAGCTTAACCAGTGTCTCCTTGTGAGCTTTGCAGGGCTCAGAGGGGCAGCTTCAATTGTTTTTGCCATAATGGTAATAGCAGGGGGAGCAAAGACGGAAAATGACATTTTTAATATTGTTTTTCTTATTGCGATTATTTCCGTAGCTTTGCAGGGCTCTCTTTTGCCCTTTGTTACGAAGAAGCTTGATATGGTTGCCGCAGACGGAGACGTAAGAAAAACCTTTAACGATTATGTTGAACGCTCTTGGCTGAATCTTATTAATATTGCAGTAACTCTTAAGCATAAGTGGGCGGGAAAGCTTGTTAAAGACATAGATATGCCTACGGATTTTTTAATTCTTTCTGTGAGGCGAAACGGCGAGGTTATTTACCCCCGGGGCGACACTAAATTAGAGGTGGGCGACAGCCTTATTGTCAGCGTTCCGGCTTATAATGACACAACCGATGTAAGCTTAAAGGAAATTAAAATTAATAAGCGTCACAAGTGGAAAAATAAGACTGTTTCCGAAATCAGTCTGCCTAAAAACTCTCTTGTGGCGGCAATAAAGAGGGGAGACGAATTTATTATCCCCAACGGTGAAAGTCAAATTTTGGAAAACGATATATTGATATTATGCGAATAAGGAGGAAATTTTATGGAGAATTTAAGGCTTGCGGTAATAGGCTTAGGGGCAATAGGCAGAAAATACGTAGGTATGTTAAACAAGGGCGTTAAGGGCTGTACTCTGACAGCCGTTGTTGCAAGAAGCGAAGCAAATTATAACTGGGCGCTTGAAAACGGCGGAAATGAGGGCAAATTTAAGACTTTCAGAAGCACAGAGGAGCTTTTCGAAAACGACAGCTTGTTTGACACTGCAGTAATTGCAACTCCTCACAGAAATCACTTGGAAACGGCTTTAACAGCCTTCAGTCACAATAAGCATGTTCTCTGCGAAAAGCCCACTGCTGCGGCTTTAAGCGAAGCCCTTAAAATGGAAAAAGCCGCTAAGGCGGTAGGACTTAAGCTTGGAGTAATTTTTCAGTGGAGAGCCGTTCCCGTAATGAAAAAAATGAAGGAGCTTTTGGAGCAGGGAACAGTTGGCAAAATTAAGAGAATTAAGCTTGAAAACACAAGCTATTTCCGCACTTTAAAATATCACCGCTCAGGCGGCTGGCGAAGCAGCTGGAAGGGCGAAGGGGGCGGAGCACTTGTCAATCAGGCACAGCACTACATCGACCTGTGGCTGTGGCTTTTCGGAGTGCCTGAGAGTATTTACGCTGATGTTGAGTTCGGAAAGCACAGCGAAATAGCCGTTGACGATGAGGTTTCTATACTTATGAAATATGAAAACGGTGCAACTGGGATTTTCGTTCTTTCAACAGGGGAAGTACCTAAAACCGATGAGCTTTGCGTTATAGGTACAAAGGGCAAAATCACATTAAGGGGCAACAGCCTTTGGGTGGAAACCTACCCCGACAGCGACGAATACATAAAAACCGCCCACTGCAATGCAAGAGACGGCATAACGGTTAAAGAAGAAAAAATCGACTGCATGGCTCCAAAAACACCTCAGAGAGACATTTTCGAAGCCTTTGCGGAAAGTGTTCTTTCCGATGAAGAACCGACCCCAAACGGCAAAGACGGCATAAATGCTATAATGCTTGCAAACGCCGCCTATATTTCTTCAATTCATCAAAAAGCCCTGACACTGCCCATTAACCCCGATTTGTGGGATAAAGAGCTTAAAGCCCTTGAAGAAGCTGAAAATTAAAAATTAACAGTATGTGCTGTATTGCTATACAAGCTGTGTATAGCATACAGCACTTTTTTATATGCGGTTTTTCACTTTAAAGAAAAAAAGTACAGTTAAATTATAAAAATGCCCTTTATTTTTATGCATTTATATGGTATAATTGTGAAGTGTTATAAAAAAAATAAAATTTTTATACAGCGAGGTATCAATATGTCACAAAGAGTAACAGGTCACACGGAGCTTTTGGGGCTTTTAGCTATGCCTTCAAGGCACTCCAATTCTCCCCTTATGCACAATTCGGCTTTTGAAAAGCTGGGTCTTGATATGGTTTATGTCTGCTTTGAGGTTGGGCTTAACGAAATTCAGGACGCAGTTAAGGCAATCCGCACATTAAAGCTTGTGGGCTGCAACGTTTCAATGCCCAACAAAAAGGCTGTCTGCAGCTACCTTGACAGGCTCAGCCCGGCTGCGGAGCTTATAGGCGCATGCAACACAATTGTCAACAAAAACGGTATGTTAGAGGGTCACAATACTGACGGAATAGGATTTATTTCAATGCTTAAGGATAACGGAATCGAGCTTAAGGGAAAGCGTTTTACCCTTGCAGGCTGCGGCGGAGAGGGAACGGCAATATCAATTCAGGCAGCCTTAGAGGGTGCTGAAGAAATTTCAATTTTCAATATTCACGATGAGTTTTGGCAGAATGCGGAGCTTACAGTCAAAAAGATTAACGAAAACACTTCCTGTAAGGCGACTCTTCATTCACTTGAGGATAAGGACGATTTAAAGGAAGAGATTAAAAAAGGCTTTATGTTTGTAAATTCTACGGGCGTAGGTATGAAGCCTATGGAGGGAATGACCTACATACCCTCGGCGGATTTCTTCCCAAAAGACGTTTTTGTAGCCGATATTATTTATTCTCCCACAAAAACACGGACACTGGAGCTTGCGGAGGAAGCCGGCTGCCGCTTTATTAACGGAACAAGTATGATGCTCTTTCAGGGGGCTGCGGCGTTTAAGCTTTGGACGGGGAAGGATATGCCGGTGGGATATATTAAGGACGTTCTGGGACTGTGAAAAGGCTCCCCTTGAGGGGAGCTGTCAGCGAAGCTGACTGAGAGGTGACTCCATTTCCAAGATTTTTTGGAAATCCAAACACGATAATCAGCAAACAGATTTACAAGGAGGTATTTTATGAAAGTATTAAACTGGCTTGATGAACACCTTGAAGAAGCCATTCTGTGTGTTCTTCTGGCGGCAATGACAATTATTATGGGGATACAGGTTTTCTCACGCTACTGCTTAGGCAGCTCCCTTTCATGGTCTGAGGAGATAACACGTTATCTCTTTATATGGAGCGCATTTTTAAGCGTTTCATACTGCACCAAAAAACGTATAAACATAAGGGTTGAGCAGTTTGTTTCAATGATCCCCGAAAAGGTTTATTCATATATAAAGGTGGTTGACGATATTATCCGTCTGCTGATTTTTATTTATCTTATTCCCTTTGCATATACATATTTTATAAAAGCCGTTGAAAGCGGTCAGTTAAGCCCTGCCTGCGGCATACCTATGTATTTAATTCAGATTGCTCCCTTAACGGGCTTCATTTTGGTTATTATCAGAGTGGCTCAGCAGCTTTGGCTCGAAATTAAGGAGTTCGGAAACAGAAAGCCAAAGGAGGAAAACTAAATGTCCATATTAACAGTTTTTGCAATATTCGTTATATGTCTTATGATTTCAATCCCAATCGGGATAACCTTAACTCTCGTCACTCTTCTGCCGGGGGCTTTCGACCCATCGTTTACGGCAGGGGGAACATACGTTATTCGTTCAATGCTGGGCGGAATTGACAGCTTTCCTCTTCTTGCCGTGCCTATGTTCGTACTTTCTGGCACAATTATGGCTAAGGGCGGAATTTCCAAAAAACTTTTTGACGTGTTTTCATACTTTTTGGGCGGCTTAACAGCCGGTTTGCCCTGTGCTGTTATAGTGACCTGTCTTTTCTTCGGTGCTATTTCAGGGTCAGGTCCGGCTACCGTTGCGGCTGTAGGCTCAATGACTATTCCTATTTTAACAAGCTTAGGCTATGACAAGCCCTTTTCAACGGCTATCGTGGCTGTTGCCGGCGGCTTAGGGGTAATTATCCCTCCCAGTATTCCCTTTATTATGTTCGGTACTGCTTCGGGTGAGTCTGTCAGCGACCTTTTCATCGCCGGAATTATCCCCGGTATTCTTATAAGCGTTCTCTTAATGGTTTATGCTGTTTATTACTGCAAGAAAAACGGCGAGGACAAAGAGAAGATTAACGAAACTGTAGGCGCACTTAAAGAAAAAGGCTTTTTAAGAGTTTTCAG
>JAJQFU010000009.1 GCA_021200955.1 Clostridiales bacterium
CGACCACCGAGATCTACACACTGCATATCGTCGGAATCGTCAGATTTGTATAATAGACAGATTATACACTATCTTTTACTCTATTTCAAGTCTTTTTAAAAAAAATATTTATATTCTTTTAAACCCTTTTTAATCAAAACCACTATCATTTTTCCTAATTACATTCAATTTTGTTTCATAATTACTTGAAATATTTTGAAAATTGGGTTATGATATAAAGTGAATAAGTTTTGAAAGGATAAATTGTAATGGGCGTTAGTTTAAACGAAATAAATAAAAGAAGAATTTTCGGAATAATTTCCCACCCCGACGCAGGCAAAACCACCTTAACGGAAAAGCTGCTTCTTCACGGCGGAGCTATAAGGCAGGCAGGCACAGTTAAGGCGAAGAAAAGCTCAAAGTTTGCCACATCGGACTGGATGGAAATAGAGAAGCAAAGAGGAATTTCCGTCACATCATCTGTTATGCAGTTTGAATATGAGGGCAAAATTGTTTCAATTATGGATACCCCCGGCCACAATGACTTCGGCGAGGACACATATCGAATTTTAACCTCCGTTGACTCGGCGGTTATGGTTATAGACGCAGCAAAGGGTGTTGAGGCACAGACAGAAAAGCTTTTCAAGGTCTGTGCAATGAGAAAAATTCCCGTTTTTACATTTATAAACAAGTTAGACAGAGAGGGAAACGACCCCCTGGAGCTTATGGAAGAGCTTGAAAACGCTTTGGGCTTGCCCTCAGTGGCGGTGACCTTCCCCATAGGCAGCGGAAAAACCTTTGAAGGGGTTTATGACAGGCTCAACAACACAGTTTCACTTTATAAGGACAACAGCGTAGTTAAGCTTTCAGAGGAAGGCGTATTCGACAAGGCTCTTGACGGACTTATTACACAGGCAAACCTTGAAGCCTTAAGAGAAGCCGCCGAGCTTTTAGACGGAGCAGGCAACGAATTTGACCAAGAAGCAATCAACAAAGGCAGTCTCTCCCCGGTATTTTTCGGAACGGCTTTAGGCGACTTCGGCGTTGTTGAATTTTTGGAGCATTTCTTAAAAATGTCACCTGCCCCCGGTATAAGAAAAACCACAACGGGAGAGGTTTCCCCAACGGAAGATTATTTCAGCGGCTTCATTTTCAAAATTCAGGCTAATATGAACCCTGCCCACAGAGACAGACTTGCTTTCCTTAGAATTTGCTCAGGTAAATTCGAAAAGGGTATGAACGTTATTTTGTCCCGTACGGGAAAGACTATGAAACTGAGCCGTTCGACCCAGCTTATGGCAAACGAAAGAGAAAACGTTGACGAAGCCGTTGCCGGAGACGTTATAGGAATTTACGATTCGGGCAATTATCAAATCGGCGACACATTAACCGACAGCAAGGAAAGGCTGTTTTTCGAGCCCTTGCCTACCTTCCCTCCGGAACTTTTCGCAAGGGTTGTTCCCATAAACAATATGAAGGCAAAGCACTTCCAAAAGGGTGTAAGCCAGCTTGCGCAGGAGGGCGCCTGTCAGGTATATCGAAATGAATTTAACGAGGTTATTTTAGGAGCGGTCGGTCAGCTTCAGTTTGAGGTTTTCGAATACCGTCTCAAAAACGAATATAACTGCGAGGTCAGAATGGAGCCTTTGACATTCACTGTGGCAAGGTGGCTTGCTTCGGAGGACATTGAAGAGATCAAGGAGTATGTAAACTCCAGAATAAGCTTTGTTTTCGACAGCTACGACAGACCCGTTATGCTCTTTGCCAACAACTATACCTTAAATGCCTTTTTGGAGAAGCACGAGGGCGTAAAACTTTTGGACGCTATGGAAATAAAGGCTGAATACTAAACCTTTGGGAAAACGGTGATATTTAATGAAAAGAAAAGCAAGAGAAGCCTGTCTCTTTATATTTATGGTAGGAAAAAAGTTTATGGACAACGAGCTTTTTTATATGGCGAATGCCCTGACCTACAGAATGATAATGGCGTTTTTTCCCTTTTTAATATTTTTGCTTTCAATGTTTCGCTTTGTAAACATAGATTCTTCGGCTGTGCTGATTTCTATGATTGAGCGTCTGCCCGAGGGCTTTTCGTCTTTGGTCATAAACTTTATAGACAACGCCGCCTTAAGCAATACCTTTCTTTCCGTAACTCTTATTTACGGAATATGGAGCGCTACAAGAGGCTTTCACGCTATTATTGAGGGAATGAACCGCTGCTCCGCCGTCAAGGAAAGCCGTAACTTCATTATATTATGGCTTTCAAGCTTTGTTCTTGTTTTTATTTTTACGGCATATATATTTTTAAGTTTGGCTATGGTGGTTTTTGACGAGAATATAATAAATCTTTTAAATACATTTATGATTTTTAAGCCCCTTGCCTATACTCTTCAAACTCTGCCCTTGGGGATTTTAAACTGTATTTTGACCGTTGCTTTGGTTTTGATTTTTTATGAATTTTCGGCGGCGCGCAAGTTTAAATTCTTTGAGCTTCTGCCCGGTGCGGTGTTTACTATAGCCGCCTGGATATGTCTTTCCAAAGGGCTGGGCTTATATATGCAGATTAACACAAACGCTTTTTCCGTTTACGGAAGCATCGCCGGAATTTTCATAACCATATTTTGGGTAAATCTTTTGGCTTCCACTTTGCTTTTGGGCGCACAGCTCAACGCCGTAATTTTAAAATACGACGATTTTAAACGGCAGTATTTAAGGCTTTATAAGCAATATATAAAAGGCTTTTCCAAAATAAAATTTATAAGGGGGTTTTTCGATGAAGAATACTAATCTTGACACTAAGCTTATTATCTGTGTTTACGTTCTGTTGTTTTTTCAGACAGTCTGTCTGACGCTTTATGCATTTTTCGAGGCTGAGGACGAAAACGCTGTTTTAAGTATTTTTGCGGCAATTCTTTCAATAGAGATTTTGACGCTTTTCACCTTGGGAGCCGTATTTTTAAGGCGGCTTTCCGTTCTTGTTCCGAAAGCTGTTTTAACCCTTAAAGACGGCGGCGAAAGGCTTCCTGTGTTTTATGACGTTGACAAAGCTGTTTCAGAAGTAAAAGTGTTCTACGATGAAGAAAGGCTAAGAAGCAAAAAGCTTTTGGAGCTTTTCAAGATATCGTTGAAACAGCCTGCCCTGACTAAGCTTTTAAAGGAAGGACTTCCCTTAATTATGGAAATTTCAAAGGCTCAGGCGTGCGCATATTATAATGTAAACCACGCTTCAAGCAGGCTGGAGCTTATTGACAGCTGCGGCTTCGGCAGAGAGCTTTACGAGGCTATGGACACCGACATTGGCGAGGGTCTTGAGGGAGCCTGCTGCAAAAGCGATAAAATCTGCTTTTTTTCGGAAGGCAGCAAGGATAATAAATACAACACAATAAGCTCCATTGCCAAAAAGAATTTCAAAAACATTATGGCTCTGCCCGTAATTGACGAGGGCAAATGCGCCGGAGTTCTTACACTTGCTTACATAAATGAAATCAAAAATGAAAATGTTTCCGCCGGTGAGGATATAACAGCTGTTTTATCAGCCGCCCACAGCGGAACATTAAGACACGAGGAATTTTTGAGACAAGCCGACGAGCTTAAGCTTCAAAACAGAATGATAAACGAAATTTCGGAGGGTCTTAAGGAAAAAGACGCCGAAATCGAAAAATTAAAATCCAAACTTAAAAACAAGGGCTGATTAACGTGAATTTTGAAAATTTTAAGCTTAAAAAAAACGGAACCGCCGAGCCCCTCTACAAACAGCTTGCCTTTGAAATTTTAAAGGAAATCGAAACCGGCGAAATTAAGCCCGGCGAAAAGCTTCCCCCTGTCAGAAGTCTTACCTCACAGCTTGGGGTCAATGCTTCAACGGTTGTTTCAGCCTATAAGCTTTTGGAAACAAGGCGTGCGGTCTATTCACGCCGGGGCAGCGGAACCTACGCCGCAGAGCTGAACTCCTCAAAAGACAGCTTCCCTCTTCATTTTAAAGACGAGGATGAAGAAAAAAATATTTCGGAAGGAATAAACTTCACCGCTTCAAGCCTTCCTACTGAGCTTTTCCCCCTAAACGAGTTCAAAAAAGCTTTAAATGAAGTCTTGGATGAAGAAAAGGGTGCAGCCTTCGGCTATGAAGACCCCAGAGGAAGTCTGCCCTTAAGAAAAACCCTTGCTGAACGAAAAAGCGTAAAGCTTGACAATGTTCAGATTATTTCGGGCGCTCAGCAGGGCATAGACCTTATAGCCCGAGCCCTGCTTACCTACGGCGACACTGTTTTCACCGAAAGTCCCACATACGGCGGTGCAGTCAGTGCCTTTAAATCAAGAGGAGCCGAGGTTATAGGCATTAACATTTTGCCCGACGGCATAGATACCGACGAGCTTCAGCGGCTTATTCCCCTTTATAAACCCAAGCTTGTTTATATTATGACATATTTTCAAACCCCTACCACCTACAGCTGCAGTCTTAAGAAAAAACGCCGTCTTTTGGAGCTTGCCTACGAATACGGCTTTTATATTATAGAAGAGGATAATCTTTGTGACTTTAATTACTCCGACAAAGAAATTTTAAGCCTTAAAGCCTTAGACTACAAAAACAGAGTTATTTATATAAAGAGCTTTTCAAAGGTGCTTATGCCCGGGCTTCGTCTGGGCTATATGATTATGCCCGCTGCCGTTAAAGACAGCGTAATAAGGGCTAAATTTCAGGCGGATATGGGCAGCTCCGGCTTTGTTCAGCTTGCCTTTGACAGATATTTAAAAAGCGGAAGCTTCGACCGCCACATTATTAAAATAAGAGAGCATTATAAGCAAAAATACAGCCTTATGTGCCGTCTGCTTGACAAATATATAAAGCCCTTTGCAGACTATTCAAAGCCCGGCGGCGGTCTTTCGTTTATGTTAAGCCTTAAAACAGCCGACCCTCTAAAGCTTAAAGCCCGCCTTGAAGAAAAGGGCATTTTTATAACCGTTTCAGAAAATTCTGCCGTAAATAATAAAACCCCCTCCCCTATAAAGCTTTCATTTGCGGATATAACAAATGAAGCTATGGAAGAAGGCATAAAAGAAATAAGCCTGCTTCTTAAAAGCATTGCTCATTATTAATCCAAGCTTTAGTAAAACCGTTCCCATTTCATTCAAATTATGAATGAAAAAAATTCCTTATTTATACCTTTCAAAAATTTATGTGATTTTTGCCAAAAACACCTTGAAAAAAATCAAAATTCAATATATAATTATTATATGTAGAATGTTTGTCATAAGAAAAAAGAAAAGGTAAGTTTAAGGGGATGATGCTATGCTTGACTTCAGAGTTAATACCTTTCTGACGGTCTGTGAAAGCGGTAACTATACTAAAGCCGCCGAAAAATTGGGACTGACACAGCCCGCCGTTACACAACACATTAAATATATTGAAGACCGATACAAAATAAGGCTATTCGTCAAGGACGGCAAAACTATGCGCCTAACCCCCGAGGGCAGTCTTTTGCGTGAGATGTTTATCACCCTAAGCTCTGACTGCAAAAAAATCGACAGGTGCATTAAAAAAATGAACGAAGAATCGGGGGCTTTGCTTATGGGCGTTACTAAATCCATAGGCGAATATGTAATGCCTGATATTTTACAGAAATATCTCGAAACAAACCCCTCTGTCAGAATTTCAATGGACGTTGAAAACACAGCTTATCTTTTGGATTATTTAAAACAGGGCACAATCGATTTTTGTATAATCGGAGGAAAGTTCGATAAAAATGCCTATTGGCACAAGCTCTTCTCAAGAGAAAAATTTGTCTGTCTCTGCAGCAGCTCAATCCCCCTTTCGGGGAAAACCGCAGACATTGAAGAGCTTTTCAGCGAAAGACTTTTAATAAGAGAGCAGGGCTCGGGCTCAAGAGAAATTTTCAAAAGCTCCTTAAACCAGCTGGGCTATAACGAAAGCAACTTTAAAGCCGTAACCGAAATCGGAAGCATAGACGTAATTAAGCATCTTGTTAAAAAGGGCTTGGGCATAACCTTTATGTATGAAGCAGCAGCCGCTGAAGAAATAAAAAACGGCAGCCTTGCTCTTATTGACGTTAAAGGCTTTGACTCATCTCACGAATTTAATTTTGTTTGTCTTAAAAACTCAATGTTTGCTGATGAGTTTTCAGACTTTTTTGATTTTGCTGTCAAAAACAGAGTTCATTAATATTTTCTTTATACTTAACGGCAAATATTTTTATTTACACAATAAAAATGTTTGTCGTTATTGACTGTGTGAAAAAAATGTGATATTATAAAAAACGCAATTATTATAATATTACAACCGTTAATAATCTTAAAGCTTTAAAATCAAACGGTTGTATTCTGTCAGTTATATCACTTAAGGAGGACTTTAATGTTAAAAAAATCAAACAATCTGTTTTTTAAAGCATTTATTTTTTGCGTACTTTTTGTGTCACTTTTTTTATTAGCCAATACAAATGCATTTGCCGCAGGCGCAAAGCTTTCTTCTTCAGCTGAAAAAGCGGAAAAAGGAGATACTCTTTACTCTAATACTCTTACCGTTACTTTAAGCAAGGCTGAAATTAATATATTAAAGGATTCAATAACACTTACCCTTAACGGGGCGGTTTGGAATGACTATAATGACAGCGGAAACCTGGTTTCAAATGTGGATTATAAAAAAATCTCCGATACTGAGCTTGAAATACATATAACACCCACAGATAAAATGCTTGAAAACGGCTGTTCTTTTTCCGTTCCTCTGAAATGTGTTATTACAAACAATCAGGCGGAAATATCTGTCAATGTAAGCTACGGTGTCGACGGATATACCGACGGCAAATATACTTTTGCAAAATGCTCCTATACAAGAGCATATTTAAGCGGAAGTCTTTTTGAAAGAACCGTAGGAACGGAAACCTATACCGAAAGTACGGCGAACAAGTCATATAACAATCTCGTAATTTCCGTAATTGCTTCAGACGTAATGAAAACAAGAAACAACATAACCGTTACTCTCGACGGTATGAAATGGAGCCGTCTGAAAAAATCCGGCAGTGTAGCAAATAATGCTTATATAAGCATGACCTATAAAAAAATCGATGACACCACTATCTTAATAGAACAAAGCAATATTACCGACAGTATGATTTACTCGGGCTATACTATAACCATTCCCTTAACGGGCACAATTACGGGAACAGGCGAGCATAAAGCAATTGTAGACTTCGGCTGTGACGACATACCTCAGAGCGAGGTCGTTTTCAGCTACTGCAAGGACGGAAATGTTTCAATAACCTCCTCTTCTTATAATGAGGTCAACGAAGCAGGCAAGGTTGATGATATAGTAATCACCGACTCCTCTACTCAAAGCTTTAAGAAAAACTCAAAATTCACTGTTACAATTCAGCAGTCATACAGCTTTTATCAGGTACCCATTATTAAGGGAACCGGCAAGTTTGAGGGCAAATGCTCCGCCGCTCTTTCAACAACAAACAGCGCCCAGTGCATAATCACTTTAACCGATGCCGTATCTTCAGGAGAAACGGGAACAATTGTTTTAAGCAATGTAATTATAGAAAAATCAGCTTCCACAATTCCCAGGTCTGAAAATATTACGGTAGTCGCCGCCGTAAGCGGCTGGGAGGAATATTCCTCAGAAGCGCCTATTGCCAAATATTCAGCCGATGCTGAATTTTCAGTTCCTTTAAGAATGACTTCAGCCAATATAAACGCCGGCGCAAACGAATATGCAAGGCTCGGTGCAGTTACCTTTACAGACAATGACGGCGACAGAAGCTACAGGTCAGGGGATAAAATCGTAATGACCTTTGACAACGACTTCTTCTGGTTTACAGACGGCTCACCGGCAACCCTTAAAACAACAGGCAAATTCCAAGACGCCTGCGTCTTTGAATTTAACCCCGACAACAAAACCGAAGCCTATATCGTTTTCACAAAAAGCGTTTCATCTCAAAATGTAGGAACAATTGTCATAAATAATATTCAGCTTACAAGAGACTCAGGCGGTTACTTCCCGACTCTTAATATGACAGCTTATCTCGAAAGGGATCCGGCTACAGCCAACACAATTCAGGTAGGAAAATACAGCGCCACAACTGTAGGTCAGCTTACCTCCACCACTACAACCACCACAACGGAAGCCGCTGCAGAAGCTACAACGGAAAGCCCCCAAGAAAACGGCTCATCTGTTAAAGCCGAGGTTAAATTTATTATCGGCAGCACCTCATACTCTGTAAACGGAATTGAGCTTGAGCTTAACGCCGCACCCTATATTAAGGACGGCTATACAATGCTCCCTGTCAGAGTTTTGGCAAACTTAGCCGGTATAACCGACGACAACATAGAATATGCCGACGGAACCGCAGTCTTTAAGTTCGGCGGCGTTCCCCTGCTTGAAATTACCGCAGGCGAACCCGTCTTTACCTTAAACGGCGCAGAAGCCGATCTTTCAACCTCAGCCGAAATTCTAAACGGCACAATGTTTCTTCCTATGAGAGACTTAATAACAGCCTTGGGCATTTCAGAAGAAAACATTTCCTTCGACAACGAAACAAAAACAGTCACCATAACCCAGGGCTAAACCAAAATCTTTACAAAAAAAATAACACTTCAAAAGGGTGCAGTCATAATCGGCTGCACCCTTTTTTATGTATAGCTTTAATCCTGAATAACTCTGTATGCCATATGTCTTGCCTTAAGCCAACAATATTCTGAAGTGATTTGATCAACTGACATATCCTCATCGAGAAAAGAATTCAGAAGCTCTTTACTCAAAAAATCGACGCACCCCTCACCCTCTTCATTCGTTTTCCAATTGCTTTGATCACAATCCACAATTAAAACCTGCGGAATAATATATTTTGTGTTAGGAACCATATTCAGCCACTTAATCAGCCTTTTCTTTTCAAAATCCCAAACAATCCGGTAGGGCTTATGAATTCCCTCCAAATATCTTTCATAATCATCTGTTGCCGTAACATCTCTGTAATAACCGAACACGGCAGAAATATAATACTTGCCTTCTCCCTGTCTTATAATTGCGTGCATATGTCCGCCTCATTTCTTAAAATATCTCAGTTGCATATCCCTTCACATCATTTTTGTTGGGACAAAAGAACAACCGTCTCCACGTGTGGGGTATGGGGGAACATATCCACACAGGTCATTGTTTTGGGAATATAGTTATGGTTCTTAAGCAGAAGCAAGTCACGGGTCAGTGAAGTTGGCTTACAGGAGACATAGATTAAGTTAGGCGAATTGAAGTTTCGGCAGATTTTCTCAAGGGCTTTGGGGTGGAGACCTTCACGGGGCGGGTCGAGAATAATAAGGTCGGGTGAGCCTGTCAAAGCGTCAGCCCCCTTCAAAACGTCGTCGGCGATAAATGTGCAGTTGTTAATGTTGTTGAGGGCAGCGTTGGTTTTAGCGGCGGCGACAGCCTCCTCCACGATTTCTATGCCGATTACCCTTTCGGCGGTGCGGCTCATAAGCTGGGCAATTGTGCCTGTTCCGCAGTAAAGGTCAAAGACGTATTTGGGGTTAAGAGCCTTTGCAAGGTCTGCTACAGTTTGGTAGAGTACCTCAGCTCCCGCCGAATTTGTCTGGAAAAACGAAAAAACTGAAATTTTAAAGGTAAGCCCCAAAAGCTTCTCATAAATATAGTCTCTTCCGAAAAGATTGTTTATTTTGTCGGCTTTCACTACATCCGCAACACCGTCATTTATAATGTGAAGAACCCCCTCAACACTGCCCTCTAAGGGCAAAGCTAAAATTTTTTCACACCAAAGCTCAAGGTCTGTGTTAATTTGCGAGGTAGTTATTAAAGCCACGAGAATTTCTCCCGTAAAAGCTGCTCTTCTCACAAGCAAATGACGCAAAGCCCCCTCTTTTTTCATTTTGTGGTAAAATTTCTCGTCAGTACCCTTAAAAAAGTCAAGGGTTTCCCTTAAAATTTTCGTTATGTCCGGGTGAACAAGCTTACACTCCGAAGCGTCGGCGACCTCGTAGAAGCTGCCCCTTTTTCTCATACCCAAAGCAAGCTCCCCCTGAAGCCCTGTGTCTCCGAATGAAAACTCCATTTTGTTTCTGTATTCATTTGCGGTCGGGCTTGCCTTAATGCCCTTAAAGTCGAAGCCCTCTATTCCGGCGTCACTCATAAGCTTTAAAACAGTGTTTTTCTTAAGCTCAAGCTGCTTTTCATAAGGTATTGTTCTGAATGTGCAGCCGCCGCAGCTGCCGAAAGCCGGGCAGTCTGAGGGAATTTCGTAATCGGCTTTTTCCTCCACAGTAAAGGAATTTGTTATATACCTGCCCTTCTTTTTAAGCAAATTGCAGCGGACGGTCTGCCCCGGCAGGGCAAAGGGAATTTCCGCCTTTAAGCCGTTATATTTTGCCGTTCCCTTGTTGGGAAACTTGTAATCCTCTATTTTCAGCTGTACGTTTTCTATTCTTTTTGCCATTTCTTTCTCCTTTTGGTTAGTTATAGGTCTTTATAGGTCTTTTAATTCGAGCCGCTTTAAAATCCCTTCCCGGTTAATGCTTTGGTGGGTCAAATATATTCTGTAAATCTGTTCTATTAGATTTGGGTCGGCTTTAAGGGAAACCGCCGCTTCCTCAGCACTTTTCCCCTTTTCTATAAATTTAACGGTTTTGTCAATGAGCCTGTCAAGCTTCTTTATTTCCCCCTGCTTTAAGACCTTTTGAGGAGCTTTTTCTAAGTCAACCCTTTCGGTCTTATAGGTGCGGCTTTGGGGAAACAGTGTCAAAATCATTATTGTCAGGGGAAGATTAAACCGTTTTCTTCCGCAGCCGCCGCTGTTTAAAAAGACTGTGCCGTCTGTTTCTGTTATTTCAAATTTGTGAGAATGACCGCAGATTACAAAATCAATGCCGGATAAGTCTTTCTTTATCTGCTTTTTGTTGTGAATAACATAGAAGCCGAAGCCGAAAAGCTCAATATCAATGCTTTCCGGCAATGTTTCATCCCAATTTCCGTCTGCGTTGCCCCTTACAGCATAGGTTTCGGCAAATCTATTAAGCTCAGCCAAAATATTGGGGCTGCCTATATCTCCTGCATGAAAAATATATTCACATTCCCTTATATATTCCTTAACGGCATCTCTCAAAATACCGTGAGTGTCGGAAATAATTGCGATTTTGTGTTCTTCCAAATTACTCACCCTTTATAAATTTACCCGTTGAAGGGATTTTAGTCTGTCTGTACGCCTTGGGGTCAATCCCTTCTGCTTCTGACGCA
Source organism: Clostridiales bacterium (assembly GCA_021200955.1). Lineage (GTDB taxonomy): Bacteria > Bacillota > Clostridia > Lachnospirales > CAG-274 > JAJQCI01. The sequence continues at coordinate 11,231 of JAJQFU010000009.1, forward strand.
AGCATCATAGCTTTCAGAACGGAATTTTTCTTAAGTGTAAACACCTGAACCCCCTGTGTGTTTTTGGTGGTCTTAAGGGGAATAAGTGAGCTGTCAACAGCCATAGCCTTATTGTCGTCACGAATAAATATCAGGCACTCGTCCTTAAGAATATGCTTTGCACCCACAAGCTTAGACTTGTCGGAATAGGCGTTTATCATTCTCTTTCTGTTAAGCTTTGTCTTATATGCCTCCATAGGCACCTTGGCAGCCTTTCCGTTTTCAAAGGCAAAAACAATTTCACCTGCGTAGCTTTCACCGGGCACAGCCATAAACACAATTTTTTCATCGCTTTCCATAGGCAGAATATTGTTTAAGAAGCTGCCCATAACGCTCGCCTTGCACTCCGCAAGGTCATAAACCTTAACCTTATAAACCGCCTGTTTGTCAGAGAAGAACATAACCTCGTTGTTGTTTGTGGTTTCTATTTCAACGGCAATTTCATCGTCCTCTTTAAGACGGTGTTCCCCTGAAAGACGCAGAGAATTAAGGGTAATTTTCTTAAAATAGTTTTCCTTTGTCAGGAAAAGCTTAACGCCGTAATCCTCAATGACCTCAACAGGCGCAGCTGCTTTTACGTCCTCTGCAAAGACAATGTCCGTCCTTCTTTCAGCCCCGTACTTCTTTTCAACCTCTTTAAGGTCTCGGCAAATTATATTCTTAATCTTTGTGTCGCTTGAAAGTATGCCCTGAAGCTCCGCAATATCCTTTTCAAGCTGCTGCATATCCTTGACTTTGTTCAAAAGATATTCCCTGTTTAAGTTTCGAAGCTTAATTTCGGCAATAAACTCCGCCTGGGGTTGGTCAATATTAAAGCCCTCCATAAGATTGGGAATAACCATAGACTCTTTTTCCGTTTCTCTTATAATTTGAATGGCAAAGTCAATATCCACGATTATTTTGTTAAGCCCCGAAAGAAGGTGATACTGCTCCTTTTTCTTTTCAAGCTCATAAGCCGTTCTCTTTTTGATGCAATCGGTTCTGAAGGAAATCCAATTATCCAAAATTTCCTTAATCCCCATAACCTTGGGTCTGCCGTCAACCAAAATGTTGAAGTTGCAGTTAAAGCTGTCGCAGAGGGGGGTCATCTTGAAAAGCTTCTCCATAAGCCTGTCCGGGTCTGTGTTTCTCTTTATGTCAATAGTAATTTTCAAGCCGTTTAAGTCCGTCTCGTTTCTTACGTCGTTTATTTCCTTAATTTTATTTGTCTTTACAAGCTGAATAATTTTGTCCGTAATTGCTTCGATATTCGTTGAGTATGGAATTTCATAAACCTCTATAAGAGAAAGCTTTTTGTCACTGCGGTATTTCGCCCTGACCTTAAAGCTGCCTCTGCCTGTTTCGTAAATTACGGAAAGCTCCTTTTTGTCATATATAAGCTCGCCCCCTGTGGAGAAATCCGGTGCTTTTATATATTCCATAAGGTCAACATTTTTGTTTTTGATATAAGCCGCTGTTCCTCGGCAGATTTCCCCTAAGTTAAAACTGCATATCTGAGAAGCCATACTGACGGCAATGCCCTGATTGGGCGTAACAAGCACATTGGGGAAGGACACAGGGAAAAGAACAGGCTCCTGCATTGAGCCGTCGAAGTTATCAACAAACTCAACTGTATTTTTGTCAATATCCTTAAAAAGTGTGGTGCAGAAGCTGTCAAGCTTAACCTCGGTATATCTTGAAGCGGCATAAGCCATATCTCTGGAATAGACCTTGCCGAAATTGCCCTTGCTGTCTACAAAGGGGTGAAGCAGTGCGCCGTTGCCCCTTGTGAGTCTGACCATTGTTTCATAAATCGCTGCGTCTCCGTGAGGGTTTAGCTTCATTGTCTGCCCCACTACGTTTGTGGATTTGGTTCTTGCTCCGTTTAAAAGCCCCATTTTATACATTGTGTAAAGAAGCTTTCTGTGGGCAGGCTTAAAGCCGTCTATTTGGGGAATTGCCCTTGAAACGATAACGCTCATTGCGTAAGGCATATAGTTAAGCTCCAAAGTGTCCGTTATGGGCTGTTCCGTATATTTATCAACATAAGTCTCAGACTGTTTGGGTGTTCTTTTTTTAGCCATAAATTAAAACCTCCTTATGAAAGCTCGGTTAAGTCAATATATTTATGACCGTAAAGCTCTATGTGTTCTTTTCTGCCCTTAAGGTCGTCGCCCAAAAGCATATCGAAAACCACTGCGGTTTTTTGAACGTCCTCGGGGCAGACCTGAATAAGCCGTCTGGTAGCCGGGTTCATTGTGGTCTGCCACATCATTTCAGGCTCGTTTTCGCCCAAGCCCTTTGACCTCTGAATGTGATATTTTCCCTTAATTTTCTTTAAAATATCGGCTTTTTCCTTTTCGGTGTATGCAAAGTAGGTGTTCTTTCCGGCAGTAATTTCATAAAGGGGAGATTCCGCAATATACACCTTCTTTTGATCGATCAGTGTAGGCGTAAGCCTGTAAAGCATTGTCAAAACAAGGGTTCTGATCTGAAAGCCGTCTACGTCGGCGTCGGTGCAGATTACAATCTTATTCCACCTTAAATTGTTTATGTCGAAGGAGTTCAAGTCCTTGTTGTGCTTTGTTGTTATTTCAACACCGCAGCCCAAAACCTTTAAAAGGTCGGTAATAATTGGGCTTGCAAAAATTTTGTCATAGCCTGCCTTAAGACAGTTCAAAATTTTACCCCTTATGGGCATTATTCCCTGAAACTCAGAGTCACGTCCCAAAATAACGGAGCCCATTGCTGAGTCGCCCTCTACGATGTAAAGCTCCCGGCGGCTTACGTCCTTTGTTCGGCAGTTTACAAACTTTTCTACTCTGTTGTTTATATCCAAATTCCCCGTAAGCTTCTTTTTTATTGTAACTCTTGTCTTTTCCGCCGTTTCTCTGCTTCGCTTGTTTACGAGAACCTGCCCTGTAAGCCTGTCGGCGTCTGCCTTGTTCTCTGTGAAATATATTTCAAGCTGCTCCTTAAGATAAGAGGTCATAGCCTCTTGAATAAACTTGTTTGTAATTGACTTTTTTGTCTGGTTTTCGTAGCTTGTAACAGTCGAAAATGAATTAATTATAAGAACCAGACTGTCCTTAATATCCGAAAACTGTATCTTTTTTTCATCCTTTTTATATAAATTCGAAGCCTTAAGATATTTGTCTATAGCATAAACAAAAGCCGACCTGACAGCCTTATCCGGTGAGCCGCCATGCTCCAAAAAGCTTGAATTGTGATAATATTCTATAAAATTTACATCGTTAGAAAAACAAAAGGAAACCTCATATTTAAGCTTATATTCAGGCTTGTCCTCTCTGTCTCTGCCCTTTGTTTCCGTTTTTAAATAAACTATGTCTGAAATGGTTTTTCCGTCAACCCTTTCTTTAATATAGTCCTTTATGCCTTCGGGGTAGCAAAATTCAAAGCTTTCCCCCTGTGCCTCGTCTGTAAGAACAAAGGTCAAGCCGGCGTTTACTATGCACTGCTTCTGAAGAATATCCTTAAAATAGTCGATGTCAAGAGCCGTATCGGTGAAAACCTCTCTGTCGGGCTTCCATTTTATAAAGCTGCCTGTGGCTTTTCCCTTATAGGCGGTTTTCTTAAGTCCGCCGACGTTTTCACCCTTTTCGAAACGAAGGTTATATTTAAAGCCGTCTCTTAAAATTTCGACCTCCATATATTCAGAGCTGTACTGCGTGGCGCACAAGCCCAAGCCGTTAAGCCCCAAACTGAACTCATAGTTTTCGCCCTCGTTGTTTAAATATTTTCCCCCGGCATATAACTCGCAAAACAGAAGCTCCCAGTTATATTTATCCTCTGTTTTGTTGTAGTCAACGGGTATGCCTCTGCCTTGATCCTTAACGGAAACCGACCCGTCGCTGTAAAGCTCTACCTCTATTCTGTCGCCGTAGCCCTCTCTGGCTTCGTCTATAGCGTTTGACAGAATTTCAAAAACAGAGTGTCGGCAGCCCTCTATTCCGTCCGAGCCGAAAATAACCGACGGGCGGAGCCTAACTCTGTCAGCCCCCTTAAGGGCTGTTATACTCTCATTTCCGTAATCGTTTTTTAAATTATCCTTAGCCATATTTCTCAAAATTCTCCATATCCTTAATAAAACAAATTTTCCATCCTATTTAGATTATACCATTTCGGCTGTTTTTTCAAGTTTTTTTTGGCTGAATATTAAATCTGTTCAAAATCACTGCTTTTTGCGGTTAAAATTTTGACTTTTTTCCTCGTTAATCACTTGTTAAATTTCAATCTGTGTGATAAAATAAAGGTTAGAATTTTCGAAAAATAAAAAACTCGAAAGGAGCCTATACATTTTGGACGAAAAAAACAAAAACAAAAAAAATAACATAAACCTTACAGACGCAGCGGTTTCAGCCCTGTTTGCCTTTATAATAGCGGTTGTCCCCCTGATTGTAAGACTGACATCCGTTAAAATATCCTCATACGAACAGGGAACAATAAGAAGCAGCACAGTCAGCAACGATGTTTTCATATATATGAAAAGCTGCGCCATAATTTTGGCTGTAGTTATAATGCTTATTATAATTGCCCTTGACTTTTTAACAAACTTGGAGGGGAAAAAACTTTACTTCAAGAATCCCGTTTTTATATGCCTTTCCGCCTATATGGGCTTAGGGCTGCTTTCGGCTCTCTTTTCTTCTTATAAATATGTGGCGGTTCACGGCGTAACGGAAAGATATGAGGGCGTTATAATGCTTTTATGCTACTTTGCCCTTTTTGCGGTGGCTCTTCACTATGTAAAAAATCCCAAAAGGCTTAAATTTATTTTAGGCTGTTTTATGGTGTCAACTCTGTTATTGGGGCTTATAGGCGCAGGTCAGTTTTTCGGCTTCGACATTTTCAAAACCGACCTTATGGCTAAGCTGGTTTACGGCAGCAGATACGTTGAAGGTTATAAGCTTTCTGTAAAATATCAAACAATTTATTCTGCACTTTATAACCCCAACTGCGTAGGCAGCGCCTTTGCTCTGCTTTTGCCGCCCTTTACAGTTGCCGCAGCAGCTCTTCCCTTTAAAAGCCCCTTTAAATACTGTTCGGCGGCTTTGGCTCTCTTAAGCTTTTTAAACGTAATCGGCAGCGGTTCAGCCGGCGCCGTTTTGGGGCTTTCGGCTTCAACTGTTGTTATGGTTATAACAGCTGTTGTTTTAGCCTTTAAGAAAAACATTTTTAAGAGCTTAGGCGCAGCGAAAATCGGTGCATTTGCCGGTGTTTTCATTCTTATATGCATTTTGGGTGCAGGCGTTTTAAGCCTTGACAGCGGTTTCAGCTTAAACAAGGTAAAGATTATTTTTGATACATTAAGCGGAAAAACCACGCAGGAAAGCCCTTATTTTTGGAAAACCTTTTATATTGACGGGGACGAAGGAGCTATTGTAACAGCAATCGGCGAAATAAGAGTGTCTAAGGTCGGAAATGAGCCTGTTCTTAAGCTGAACGGCGAAGAGCTCAACTATAAAGATATGACCGAGGAGGACGGAGTTATAACCTACAGCTATAACGTTTCACCGCTGCAAAAAGCCTCTGTCATTTTTTCGGACAATATAATTTATTTCGAAGCATATGACGGGCTTACTCAGGTTGACTTTATGTTCAGAGAAACTGAAAACGGCTTAACCGCAGTTGTAAGAAACGGAGACAGCTACGACATAAACACAGAGGTTAAACACATAGGCTTTGAGGGCTTTGAATATTTGGGTTCAAGCAGAGGTTATATCTGGTCGAGAACCCTTCCCCTTTTGCTGAACGTTAAAACATTTTTAGTGGGAGCCGGCGCAGACTGCTTTGTTTTGGAATTTCCTCAGACAGACCTTGTGGGAAAATGTGAATTTTTGGGCAACCCCTATGTTATTGTTGACAAGCCTCATAATATGTATTTGCAGATTGCAATAAACACAGGTGTGTTTTCTCTTATTGCTTTCATTGCGGCAATGGTTATATACTTTATAATGACGGTTAAAAAGCTTATTCAAACCAAAGGCGTAATAAACGTAATAAGGTTCGGACTTATGTGGGGAATTTTAGCATATCTTGCCACACAGTTCACCTCAGACAGCAGTGTCAGCGTTGCACCCTTTTTCTGGATACTCTTAGGCGTAGGCTGCGCCCTTAATAAAATTGATTTTTCGGAGGAATAAGCTATGGAGTCCGAAGGATTATCAAAGCTTGAAAAGCTTAAAACAGTGGGGCTTTATATTGCCCTGGATATTATTTTCATAAATTTGTCTCTTTTAAGTGCACTGGGGCTGTGGTACGGCGGAACTATCCCCGGAGGGGGCTATATTACCTTTAATGCCTCCGTCTGGCAGTGGTATCTTTTCGCCCTTCCCTTTGTGAGCCTTTTTACGCCCCTTTGCTATGCTCTTTTCGGCTTTTATTCAAAAATTTGGAAGTATGCCGACATTGAAGAGCTTATTAAAATTTTCATTTCACAGGTAGTTATTTTCGTAGGTCTGTTTTTGTTCGACAGGTTTTTCATTATGCCTGTGGGACTTATCGACCTGCCTAAAAGAATGCTTGCTCTTGCCTTTGTTTTTAATATGATTTTATTTGTTTTTTCAAGGTCGGGCTACCGCTTTTTAAAAAGAATGTATATTCACCTTGAAAACAGACTTTTTAAAAAAGCAGGTACAAAAAGAGTTATGATAATAGGGGCAGGCTACGGGGGCTATAATGTTGTACGGAGCATAATGCAGTATGCAAAGGGCTATGAAAACAAAATTGCTGTGCTTATTGTAGATGACGACATAACAAAAAGCAACACAACAATTCACGGAGTTCGTGTCACCTACAATATAGACAATGTACCGAGACTTGCTGAAGAATATGAAATAGACGAAATAATTATTGCCATACCCTCTGCCGACAATACGGAGCTTAGGCGAATTATGGATAACTGCACAAAGACAAACTGCGCCCTTAAAATGATTCCCCCTATAAGCGACGTTCCCGAAAACGGCAGCTTTCAGAGGGTTTTGCAGGACGTTAAAATAACAGACCTTCTTTTCAGAGACGAGGTTGAAATAAACGTAGCAGACGTCAGCGGCTATCTTAAGGGAAAAACCGTTTTGGTCACCGGCGGCGGCGGTTCAATAGGCTCTGAGCTTTGCAGGCAGATTTCAAAATTTTCACCCCAAAAGCTTATAATTTTCGATATTTACGAAAACAATGCCTATGAGCTTATGAACGAGCTTAAAAACAAATATGAAGCTATGGAAATTGAGGTCATTATAGGCTCTGTCTGTGATAAAGCTATGGTAGACAGGCTCTTTGAGAGATATAAGCCCAACGTTGTTTTCCATGCGGCAGCTCACAAGCACGTTCCCCTTATGCAGACTGTGCCCAAGGAAGCGGTTAAAAACAATGTTTTCGGAACACTTAATATAGTCAAAGCCGCAGACAAATTCGGAGCTGAACGTTTCGTTCTCCTATCTACAGACAAGGCTGTAAACCCCACAAACGTAATGGGGGCAACAAAGCGTATAACGGAAATGCTTATTCAGTCGGCGGCTGAAAAAAGCTCCACTAAGTTTATGGCTGTCCGTTTCGGAAACGTCTTAGGCTCAAACGGCTCGGTTATTCCCCTTTTCAAAAAGAAAATCGAAGAGGGCGGCCCCGTCAGAGTGACCCACAAAGATATAACAAGATTTTTTATGACTATTCCCGAAGCAAGCCGCCTTGTTTTACAGTCAGGAGGTATGGGCAGAAGCGGCAGAATTTTCGTCCTTAATATGGGAGAGCCTGTTAAAATAAACGACCTTGCCTTAAATCTTATAAAGCTTTCGGGCTTAAAGCCCTTTGAGGACATAGACATAGTTTATACAGGGCTGAGACCCGGCGAAAAGCTCTATGAAGAGCTTATTATGGACGAGGAAAAGGACAGTATGCAGGCGACCTATCACAAAAAGATTTTTATTGCAAAGCCCATTAAAATCAATGACAAAAGCTTTAAGGAAGGGCTTGAAAGACTTAAAGCCTCCTGTTATAATAACAGCGATACAATAGCAATAATTAAGGAGCTTGTACCTAATTTTGACAACAGAAACAACGGAGAAAACACAGAGGTTCTGTATTAATATTATGGAAGAAAAATTATGTAATAAAAGACAGCTGGGAAACAGCGATATTTATCTTTCCCCTTTGGGCTTCGGCTGTGCCGGCGCATGGGGAAAAAGCCTTTTCGGCAAGCCTATGATAAGCTATGAGGAGGCGAAGGCTCTTATTTTGCGAAGTCTTGATTTGGGCATAGTCTATTTTGACACAGGGCATAACTACGGCTTTGCTGAGAAACGTCTGGGGCAGATTTTAGCCGAAACAGGCATAAACCGCAGGGATATTATACTTTCCACAAAGTTCGGCGAAAGAGCAGTAAACTCTGACTGGCTTAAGGATTTCAGCGTAAAATGGATGAGAGAAAGCTTTGAATTAAGCCTTAAACGCTTAAAAACAGACTATATAGATTTATTTATGTGCCACGGAGGAGATGTTTCAGACCTAACTCCGGAGCTTCTTGAAGCCCTTTTCGAGCTTAAGAAAAAGGGAGTAGTTCGAGCCGTAGGCATAAACACATTCAGCGACGAGGTTATAAACTATGTCAAAGAAACAAAATGCTTTGACTTTATAATGCTTGACTATAATATAATGCGCCGGGACAGAGAGCCGGTTATAAAGGAGCTTTATGACCGCAAAATCGGAGTTATTGCCGGGGCTGCTTTGGGTCAGGCGCTTTACAGCAATAAATTTTTTAAGGTAAGACACCGTAAGGATTTGTGGTATATTGCCCGGTGTTATGCCCGTTTTAAAGAGCAGTTTAAAAAAAGCGGAAGCTACCGCTTTATAAACGGTCATAAAGAGTTTTCAGCCGCTCAGGCAGCTTTAAACTACACTCTTCAAAACAAATATATAAGCTCAGCCCTTTTCGGAACAACATCCCTTAAGCATTTGGAGGAAAACGTTAAGGCGGCGTACATTGAAATTCCGAAGGAAATTATTGAAAAAATAAAAAAACAAGGAGAATAAAATTATGAACAAAAAATACAACATTGCAGTTGCCGGAACAGGCTATGTGGGGCTTTCAATAGCCGTTCTGCTTTCAAAAAAAAACAGCGTAAAAGCCGTTGATATTATCCCCGAAAAGGTAGATTTAATAAACAAAGGCATATCCCCTATTCAGGATGAATATATTGAAAAGTATCTCAAAGAAAAGGATCTTGACCTTGAAGCAACCCTTGACGGCGAAAAGGCTTATTCCGAAGCGGATTTCGTTGTAATAGCCGCTCCTACAAACTATGACAGCAGGAGAAATTTTTTCGACACATCGGCAGTAGAACAGGTTGCCGACCTTGTTACAAGGGTAAACCCAAACGCCGTTATGGTTATAAAATCTACCGTTCCCGTAGGATATACCGAAAGCTTAAGGGCAAAAACAGGAAACAAAAACATTCTCTTTTCACCTGAATTTTTAAGAGAAAGCAAGGCTCTTTATGATAATCTCTATCCCTCAAGAATTATTGTTGGTACGGATTTAGATGATGAAGCCCTTTACAATTCCGCAAAAACCTTTGCTGAGCTTTTAAAGGAAGGTTCTCTTAAGGAAAACCCCGACGTTCTGTTTATGGGCTTTACTGAAGCCGAAGCCGTTAAGCTTTTCGCCAACACATACTTGGCTCTTCGTGTAAGCTTTTTCAACGAGCTTGACACCTACGCCGAAATGAAAGGGCTTGACACAAAGCAGATTATAGACGGCGTATGCCTTGACCCCAGAATAGGCTCTCACTATAACAACCCATCCTTCGGCTACGGCGGCTATTGTCTGCCTAAGGACACAAAACAGCTTTTGGCAAACTATCGCGACGTGCCTGAAAACCTTATTGAAGCAATTGTTGAAAGCAACCGAACAAGAAAAGACTTTATTGCTGAAAGAGTTCTTTCTATGGCAGGCTATTTCAAGGGCAGCTTAAGAGACGACGCCCAAATTAAGGACTGCGTTGTGGGGGTTTACCGCCTGACTATGAAGAAAAATTCCGATAACTTCCGCCAAAGCTCCATTCAGGGGGTTATGAAGAGAATTAAGGCTAAGGGGGTCGCCGTTGTTGTTTATGAGCCTACCTTGGAGGACGGAACAACCTTCTACGGCAGCCGTGTAGTAAACGATATTGAAAAGTTCAAGCAGATGTGCGGAGCAATTATTGCAAACAGATATGACAGCTGTCTTGACGACGTAAAAGACAAGGTTTATACCAGAGATATTTTCAAAAGAGACTGATTAAGTAAACTTATTAACAGGTGGTCGTTATGTATAAGCATTTCAAACGGGCTTTAGACTTAATACTTTCTCTTGTAGGCACAGGGGTTTTGCTTGTGCCTATGGGGATAATTGCGGCGGTTATAAAAGCCGAGTCAAAGGGGTCTGTGCTTTTTAAACAGGACAGAGTGGGGAAAGACAAAAAGCTTTTCAAAATATATAAATTCAGAACAATGTATACCGATGCACCGAAGGACGTACCTACCCATATGCTTAACAACCCTGACGCCTTTATTACAAAAAGCGGCAGATTTTTGAGGAAAACAAGCCTTGACGAGCTGCCCCAGCTTTTCAACATAATTAAGGGAGAAATGAGCATTGTAGGTCCCCGCCCTGCCCTTTATAACCAGTATGACCTTATAGCCGAGCGTGACAAATACGGCGCAAACAGTATTACCCCGGGGCTGACGGGGCTTGCCCAAATTATGGGAAGAGACGAGCTGCCCATAGACGTAAAGGCAGCCTATGACGGGGAATACGTCAAAAAAATGAGCCTTTTAACGGACCTTAAAATAATAGCCAAAACCGCCCTTGCCGTAATTAAAGAGGACGGCGTCAGAGAAGGCTCTCAAAAAAAATAATAAGACTATGAAAAAAGGAGATTTACATATGAAAAAAAGAGTGAAAAGGATTTTATTAATCCTTGCTGGGGCTGCACTTTTGTTGTGCATTTTATTTTTATGCGAACAGAGGGCGGTAAGAAAAATATCCGAGAATTTTACTTTGGGAAACAGCGGCGGAAGAATTTTAAGCGACGGTCTTGTCACAGAAAGCGGCGGAAAAATTTTCTATTCCGATTTAAGCAGCAACGGCTGTATTTATTCTTGGGATACTGAAAGCGGAAATAAAGAAAAAATCACCGACCGCCGGGGTTATAATATAAACGTAATAGGCGATTATATGTTTTATATAGACGGAGCACCCGGCAGCATTTATAAAATGAACCTTAAAACAGGCTCGGAAAGGTGTATAAGTTTAAGCAGAGCAGAAAATCTTATAGTTACAAACGAATTTGTATTCTATAAATATTGTGAAGAAAACAGTAAATACGGCAGACTTTACAGGGCGGATCTTTTGGGTTTTAATAAAAAAGTCTTGGCTGAGTCAGTAAACCGGTTTACGGTAACGGAAAATTGCATCTATTACATAGACAGCAGTGACGGTTATTTATATAAAACCGATTTTGACGGAAGCTTTAATGAAAAGCTCATCGATGTAACAGCGGGCGACTTTGCCGCAGAGGGCGAATATTTATATTATACCGATAATTCCGAAGAAAAATCTTTTCTTTACAGAATGAAAACAGACGGCAGTGAAAATAGGCTTATTTCCGAAGATAAATGCTGGAATATTGCCGTCTGTGACGGTTATGTTTATTACCGAAATATGAGCGATAAAGGCAGGCTATACAGAATAAGCTCAGAGGGTGAAGAAAAATCCCTTTTTATTGACAGTGAAAATGCAGGCATTGGCGGCATAACCGAAAATTATTTCTTTTATTCCTGCGGAGAAAATTCCGAATGCAAATGTTATGCAAGAGATTTAGCATATGGTGATGACCTGCTTCTATTTAAATACAATTGAGCCGAATTTTCGCTGTTATCTTATCTGCCGCAAATATCATACAAAAAGACAGCCCTTCCGTTT
>JAJQFU010000033.1 GCA_021200955.1 Clostridiales bacterium
TCAGACCGGAAGAGGATAATATGCTGAAAGTAACCAACGACGGAAGAAAGCTTGCTCTTGACCAAAGGATAGCCAATCCTCTTCTGCCCGATGACCTCGGCAGCAAAGTGAATATTTGTATAGAGAATGTTTTTGACATTTGGAAAGATACAGCCGAAGAAAAATCAACGCAGCTGATTTTCTGCGACCTGTCAACTCCCGGCGGAACAGGCTTCAATGTGTATAACGATATAAAAAAGAAGCTGATTGACAAGGGAGTACCCTCAGAGGAAATAGCCTTTATACACGATTGCAAAACCGACAAGCAGAAACAGGAGTTATTCACGAAGGTAAATAACGGCGAAGTACGGGTGCTTCTCGGCTCGACAGGCAAAATGGGCACAGGAACAAACTGTCAGCAAAGGCTTAAAGCTTTGCACCACATAGACTGCCCGTACCGTCCCTCGGATTTACAGCAGCGAAACGGAAGAATTATACGTCAAGGCAACAGTAACAAGGAAGTTGACATATACAGTTATGTGACAAAAGGCACATTCGATTCGTACCTCTATCAGCTTGTTGAAAACAAGCAAAAATTCATATCGCAGATTATGACAAGCAAATCACCTGTTAGGTCGGCTGAGGACGTGGACGAAAGTGTGCTGAATTACTCCCAAATAAAAGCCCTTGCAGCAGGCGACCCCAAAATCAAGGAAAAAATGGATTTAGACATAGACCTTGCCAGACTGAGAACCCTTTTTGCGGACTATCAAAGCACAAAACGGCACTTGCAGAATGATATTCTCAACAAATATCCTGCCGACATAAAACAGCTTGAACAGCATATAAAGGGCTTGGAAAAAGACATAGCTTTAGGCGAGCTTACAAAGGACAAGGAGTTTGACGGAATGACCATTTACGGCACAACATACACCGATAAGAAAGGAGCAGGAGCAGTTTTGATTTCAGCCTGTCAGATGTTCCCCGCCGATGAAAAAAGCAGAGAAATAGGCGAATACAGAGGTTTTAAAGCCTTTCTCTCATTTGACACTTTAAAACAGAATTTCAACTTAACCTTGAAAAACGGCACGTCTACAATCGTTCCCCTCGGTCAAGACCCCAACGGCAATATCATCCGTCTTAACAATGCAATAGCCAACCTCCCGAAAGACCTCGAAGCCGGTAAGGCAGCTCTTGAAGAAACAAAGAAAAACCTTAAAAACGCCAAAGAGGAACTTACAAAGCCCTTTGCCCGAATAGACGAACTCCACGAAAAAGAAAAGAGACTTGCGGAGCTTAACAAAGAGCTGACTATGGACAACATAGCCGACACTGTAAAAGAAGAGCAGGCAGAACCGGAAAAGGAAACCAAAACCGCAGAAGCAAAAATAAAGCCTGTCAGAGCCAAATATGCCGCAGTTTTGTAATATCAATATCCATAATAATACAGACCAACTCCTTTAAGCTTTGGCTTTGGGGGTTGGTCTTTTTGCAGTGCGTAAATTTTTAAATTTTAAAAGATTTTAATGTCAAATTTATCTTTACTTTCAACAATTTTTTTGCTATAATAGCAACAGGCAATTTGCAGGGTTGGTTAGGCGAACTTCTATTATAATTTTAAGTACCTGTTGGACTTTTGTTATAAGGAGGTGTCGCTAATGGTTGCATACGATTTTATTTATGCTTATTTTGTTGTTATACAGACAGTGTATGACATCAAATATATAGCATTGTTGATAAATGTTGCAAAAGAAAACCACCCCTGTCGTAAATAGCGGTGGTTTATAACTGAGTTGTAATCTATCGCCTAACCGACTTGAAGCGATTGCTTAGTCGAAAGACGGGATTAGGCGGGTATTGGCGTACTCGCCTTTTCTTTTTATATTTATATTATACACCATATTTTTATAGATTACAAGTGTTTTTAAAAATTTTTTCGCAGCAGTTTTAAAATGAAAAATTAGGCTGTGATATAAATAAAAACTTGAAAAAACCTTTAAGAAGATGTACAATGAGTATAAAAGTCGGGAAATTATTGAAATATTTAACAGAATAGAGATAAGAAAAATTGAAGGTGAAAAAAATGGAATATATGTCTGTTAAAGAAGCGGCGGAGAAATGGGGAACAACAGTAAGGTCTGTTCAAAAATACTGTACCGAAGGACGTATAGAGGGTGCTGTGAAATTAAGCGGTATATGGGCAGTGCCTGAGAGTGCGGAAAAGCCCGTAAATACGAGAAAAGCATCGGCGAAAAAAACAAATGACAAAGCAAATAAAGAGAAACAGATTTCGGAAAGTATGGCTGTTAAAAAAGCTGAGGTTGAAGCCGACAGGAATTTGAGGACAGTTATGCCTTTGATGAACACTCCCTATGAGCCGGGCTCGGCTTTGGCTTCTGCAAATGCAATTAAGGACAAGGAAATGAGGAATATTGCCCTTGCGGAATACTATTATTTCAGCGGACATCCCTCAGAGGCTTCAGACATAGTTGAGCCGTATTTGATTGACAGCGACCTTGCCCTGCAGCTTTCAGCCTGTTTGATTTACGCATATTCAAACCTCGCCCTTGACAGAATACCGAGAGCAAGACAGGCTATGACACAAATCCAATCGGCTGCTAAAGCAGCCGATGTAAATACCCCCCCCCCGATACAAATCCTTTGCCGCTTGCATAGCCACAGCGGCAGGTGTACTTCTTCATCTTCCACTGCCGGAGGGTATCAACTCAATAAAGCCCACTCTGTCTATGCTGCCTACAGGTATTCGTCTGTTTGCCCTTTATATTGAAGCTCATAGCTATTACCTCAGCGAACGCTACGACACCTGTATTGCAGTAGCTGAAACGGCTCTTGCCCTTGAAGAAAAGCTTTACCCCATACCTTCGATTTATCTTCACCTTGTGGCGGCAATGGGTCATATTAATTTAAAAGAGCCTGAACAGGCAAAAGAACATCTTTTAGAAGCTTGGAAAATTGCACAGCCTGACGATATGATTGAAGCCTTCGGAGAACATCACGGACTTTTGGGCGGTTTGCTTGAAGCGGTTATGAAAAAGGAATACCCCGACGCATTTAAGCGTATAATCAAGATTACATACAGCTTTTCGGCAGGCTGGCGAAAGGTTCATAACCCTGTCACAGGTCATTTTGTTGCCGATGATTTAACAACTACGGAATTTACCGTTGCTATGCTTGCGGCAAGGGGCTGGTCTAACAAAGAAATAGCCGACCACCTTTCCATTTCAAAAGAAACCATAAAATCTCAAGTCGCATCTGTTTTACAGAAGCTTGAAATTACACAGCGTACGGATTTAATAAAATTTATGTTGAAATAATTGAATAAGAAAGACCT
>JAJQFU010000145.1 GCA_021200955.1 Clostridiales bacterium
CCTTAATAATTACTGAAAAATATTCAGATTTTAAGTATATTTTCAATTTATACCTGTATTTCTGCTTGTATTTTTCTTTTCAAATGATATAATTAATATTGAAGAAAGAGGATAGGGGTATTCTTAAAATTAAGTATATATAGAAAGGAAAAATACATATGATTAACGAAACCTATAAAAAAATGCTGGGCGGAAAATCCGTCATAAGAGAATTAAGCGAATATGCAACAGAAAGAGGAAAGCAGATAGGCTATGAAAACGTTTTCGACTTCAGCTTGGGAAACCCCAGCGTTCCCTGCGCACCCGAGTTTACGGAAACCCTCATTGACTTTTTGCAGAACAAGGAGCCTGTTGCTCTTCACGGCTACAGCCCCTCCTTGGGTATTCCTTCAGTCAGAGCCGCTGTTGCAGAAAGTCTTAACAAGAGATTTGATATGGACTACAAGGCTGACCACATTTTTATGACCTCCGGAGCTGCCGGAGCTATTGCCCATGCTCTCAGATCAGTAACAAAGCCCGGCGACGAGGTTATTGTTTTTGCACCGTTCTTCTCTGAATATTATGAATATGTGGGAAAAACAGGGGCTGTTCTTAAAATAGTCAAGGCAGATACAAATAGCTTCCAGATTAATTTTGACGACTTTGAAGCTGTTTTAAACCCCAATGTAACCGCTGTTTTAATCAACACCCCCAACAACCCTTCGGGCAGTGTTTACTCAGAGGAGACTGTTAAGAAGCTTGCGGACGTTTTAAGAGCTAAGGAAAAGGAATACGGCCACGATATTTTTATTATCAGCGACGAGCCCTACAGAGAAATTTTGTTCGACGGAATTAAATGTCCCTATATAAGCAAGTTCTACGACAACACATTGAGCTGCTATTCATTCTCAAAGAGCCTGAGCCTTCCCGGTGAAAGAATAGGCTATGTTGCAGTTAGCCCAAGATGTACAGACAGCGATATTCTGGCGGTTATGTTCGGTCAGATAAGCAGAGGAATCGGTCATAACTGCCCCGCTTCATGTATTCAGCTTGCTGTAGCAGAGGTTTTAGACAAAACAAGCGATCTTTCGGTTTATGAAAAGAATATGAACCTTATTTACGACAAGCTTGTGTCTTTAGGCTTTGAGGTAGTAAGACCACAGGGAACATTCTATATCTTCCCCAAGGCTTTGGAGGAGGACGCTGTTGCCTTCTGCAACAAGGCTAAAAAATATGACCTTATAGTCGTTCCCGGAAATGGCTTCTGCTGCCCCGGCTACTTCAGAATGGCTTACTGTATAGACACAGACAAGGTTATAAGAAGCTTTGACGCATGGGATAAATTTGTTAAAACAGAATACGGAGTAAAAATTTAACTCCCTTTTGTTTGTATGAAATGTAACAATGTGGACTTGACAGAAAGTCTTAAATGGTATATTATAATAAAGGTGCTATGTTGTCATAAATAAATTTTGGCAATTTTTAGACCCTATGCCGTTAATGGGTCAGGCGGACAGCACCTATTGATTTAAAAATATTACATATTTGAACATTGAAAACTGAATAAGGAGGTATGAAAGGTTATTATGCGACCAACAATTTTCGGCGTATCTCCGGGTGTTGTTATAGCAATTGTGGTAATTTTTTTACTTGCGGTTGCCATAAGCTTCGCTGTGGGATATTTTATGAGAAAAAGAACCGCCGAGGCGGTTATGGGTTCTGCTGAAAAAGAGGCTGAGAGCATAATTCTTGATGCAAAAAAGACTGCCGAGGCTAAAAAGAAGGAAATTCTTGTTGAAGCCAAGGAAGAAAGCATGAAAACAAAAAATGAGCTTGAAAAGGAAGTCAGGGATCGTAAAAATGAACTGCAAAGGCAGGAAAAACGCCTTCAGCAGAAGGAAGAAAACCTTGACAGAAAAACCGATTCTTTAGATAAAAGAAGCGACCAGCTCACTAAAAAGCTTGAAACCGCCGATAAAAAGCTTAAAGCCGCCGAGGAGCTGCTTGCGGGCAGACAGGCTGAGCTTGAAAGAGTATCGGGCATGACAAGAGAAGAAGCCAAAACCTTAATTCTTCAGTCGTTGGAAAATGACCTGAAGCATGAAAAGGCTGTGCTTATCAAGGAATATGACTCAGAAATTAAACAGGACTGTGAAAAGAAAGCAAGAGAGGTTATTGCAAGCGCAATTCAGCGCTGCGCCGTTGACCACGTAGCGGAAAGCACCGTCTCCGTTGTAACTTTGCCCAATGACGAAATGAAGGGCAGAATTATCGGCAGAGAGGGCAGAAACATCAGGGCTTTGGAGTCCCTTACGGGAATAGAATTTATTATAGACGATACTCCCGAAGCGGTTATACTTTCGGGCTTTGACGCTATGAGACGTGAAATTGCAAGAATTGCTCTTGAAAAGCTTATTATTGACGGGCGTGTTCACCCGGCAAGAATTGAAGAAATGGTTGAAAAAGCCAAAAAAGAGGTTGAACAGAATATTAAAGAAGAGGGCGAAACAGCCACCTTTGAAACAGGAGTTCACAATCTTCACCCTGAGCTTGTAAGGCTTTTGGGCAAGCTTAAATTCAGAACCAGCTACGGTCAGAATGTGCTTAAACATTCTATGGAGGTTGCCCATCTTTGCGGAATTATGGCGGCTGAAATGGGTATCGACCCGGCTGTTGCCAAAAGGGCAGGGCTTCTTCACGATATAGGAAAGGCTATTGACCACGACGTTGACGGCTCACATATTGAGCTGGGGGTTGCCCTCTGCAGAAAATATAAAGAGTCGCCGATTATTATAAATGCCGTTGAGGCTCACCACGGAGACGTGGAGCCCGAAAGTATTGCGGCTGTGCTTGTGCAGGCAGCGGACGCTATTTCCGCCGCAAGACCCGGCGCAAGAAGAGAAACACTTGAGTCCTATATTAAGAGACTTGAATCTCTCGAAAATATAGCAGACACATTTGAAGGGGTCGAAAAATCCTTTGCCATTCAGGCAGGCAGAGAGCTCAGAATTATGATTATACCCGATATGGTTGATGACGACGGTATGAAGATTATGGCAAGAGAAATTGCCGAGAAAATTCATAACGAGCTTGAATATCCGGGAAAAATTAAAGTAAATTTGATTAGGGAAACTCGTGCCATAGACTATGCTTAAGGGGTATCTTATGAAAACTAACCTGCTTACGATTATTTTTATTTTGCTTTTGGCTTTTGCTTTTACCGGCTGCGGTGAGAAAAGCGGCGAAGCCCAATCTGCGGGAGCATACGCAGAAACGGGCGGAGAAACTCTTCTTGACGAAGCGCGGTCTGCCGCATTGGAGGCTAACCCCTCGGGGCAGGAGTTTTTACTTGAAGATGAAGGAATTTTTATAATGCTGCCGGATGACAGCTGGACCGAAAGCTCCCGCGAAGAGGGCTGTATAGGTTTTTCATCTGCGGCAGGGCTGATTAATGTTTATTACGGCGGCGATGACGGAACCGCTTATGAAGCTGTTCCCGAGAGCGAAGCCGATGCACGGAAAATTTTGGAGGGCGCCCAAATTCCCGAAGAGTGGGCTGAATTTTTAAGCTTTGACTCTCACCAAGAGGGAGACTCCAAAATTTATTCCTATACAATAAGGTTTTCAATTCCCTATGACGAAGGCGGCGAATCGGTGTTTTATACTGTTTCAAAGTCCGTATGCAGAAAGGACAAGGTCTTTGTTGCAGTGGGGCAGATATATGACGAAGGGGCTGTAGAGGAATGTGAAACGGCTCTTAAGAGCTTTGTTGTTATAGAATAACCGAAAATTTAAGGGGTATTCGTAAAAGAGTACCCCTTTTCTTGTTTTTAAAGGAGGATTTATTTTTATGAAAAAAGTTATTGCTTTGGCTGCTTTGACAGCTGTTTTTGCCGCAGGCTGCGGAAGCTCCGCTTCGCCTGAGCCGGATACATCACTTTTAACGGGAATTGAAGCCCAGTCTCAGGACGGCAGCCTGTCTATTCTTTTGCCGGACGAAACATTTATGATGACAGATTCAAACGACAGCGCTATGAATTTCGAAGGGGACGAGGGTTATATTTCCGCTATGAAAGCGACGGAAAACCCCGATGAGCCTATTTATGATATTGTTCCCGAAAGCAAAGAGGGCGTTTTGGAGCTTTTCGGTCAGGTTGACGCAGACCTTGAGGTAAGAGACTTCAGCTTTGACGAAAAGGACGGAGTAAAATATTATACTTCGGCGGTTGTGGTTACAAACTTTAAAGAGGACGAAGAGTCGGAGGGAGAGGATTTTATAGTAATCGAAAATCTCAAAACCGACGGGTCGGAATATTATTATGCCACTGCTGAAATTTATGACGAGGAGCTTATAGATGCTGTCAGCGCATCTCTGGCTACCTTCGGAGACACTGTTCAGTAAGTTTTATGATTTGAATTATTACATTGCCGCTCTGAGGGTTAATTCCCCCGGGGCGGTTTTCTTTGTGCAAAAATTTGTTAAAATTGCGGTTGAAAATAGTTATTTGATGTGATATTATAAACAGAGGTGCGTAAAGAAACGCACACCTTTTAAAAAACACCGGAGGACACAGAAGTGGTATTTTCAAGCTTAACATTTTTATTCTTTTTTCTGCCCGTTACACTGGCGGTTAATATAATTCTTCCGCCGAAAGCCAGAAATTATTGGCTGTTATTTGCAAGTCTGTTTTTTTATGCATGGGGAGCCCATAGGTTTGTATTGGTTATGATAATCTCCATACTTATGAATTATATATTTGCAAGGCTCATTGATTGGAGCAGTAATATAAAATTCAGAAAAATATGCCTGTTTGCAGCAGCTGCCGCAAATTTGGGAATTTTATTTTACAACAAATATATGAATTTCTTTACGGAAAATCTCAGCATAATATTCGGCGATTCTGTAACCGTTACGAAAATTGTTTTGCCTATAGGCATTTCGTTTTTTACGTTTCAGGCTTTGTCATATGTTGTTGATGTTTACAGAAAGGATACTCCGGTTCAGAAAAAACCTTATTATCTCGGATTGTATATAGCTTTTTTCCCTCAGCTTATTGCCGGACCCATTGTTAGATACCGTACTGTTGCGGAACAGATTGAAGACCGTAAAATCACAGTTGAAAAATTTACATCAGGTGTCAGCCGCTTCTGCTGCGGATTTGTTATGAAAATTTTTTTGGCAAACCAGCTTTCCATAATTGCAGACGCTGCTTTTAATCTTGCAGACACTCCTCAAAATTTAAGCGCCGCTTTTGCTTTTTTGGGCGCGGCTGCTTATTCAATGCAAATTCTGTTTGATTTCTGCGGCTATTCTTCAATGGCTATAGGTTTGGGCAGAATGTTCGGTTTTGAGTTTCTCGAAAACTTTAACTATCCCTATATTTCCAAAACAATTACCGAATTTTGGAGACGGTGGCACATTTCTCTCAGCCAGTGGTTTCGTGACTATGTATATTTCCCCTTAGGCGGCTCAAGAGTAGACAGCAACCGGAAGCTTGTCAGAAACCTGTTTGTTGTATGGGTTTTGACAGGGGTTTGGCATGGAGCGGCATGGACGTTTATAGGCTGGGGTCTCGGCTATTTCATTGTTTTGACCTTTGAAAAGCTTACTAATCTGCCTAAGAAAAATTTAAACAAGGCTGTTGAGACGGCTTACCGCTTGTTTACACTTTTCTGCGTAATGCTTGGGTGGATTGCATTCCGTTCCGAAAGTATATCGGCGGCTAAAAATTATTTGCTTGCAATGCTGGGGCTTGCGGGAAATGCTTTATATGACAATAATGCCATTCGGTATGCAAATGACTATAAAATCCTCCTGATTATATCCCTTATTTGCTGTACACCGGCATTGAAAAAGCTGAAGAGAGGCTTAAGCGAAAAGCTGAAGGCAGAGACGGCGGTTAATGCCTTGTTTGATTTGTGCGCAGTGGCTTTGACGGTTGTTTCCGTTTCATATTTGGTTATGGGGGGAAATAATCCCTTTATTTATTTTAATTTCTGATTGAGGGAGGAAGTAAATATGCTTCAAGGAATAAGAGAAAAAATAAAATTAAAAACGATAATCAGAATAATACCGGCGGCTCTGTTTTTGATTTTTCTTTATTATATGATGATAAAAAACTATAACGGAACATTAAGGGATACTGTGGAAAATACGAAAATATCCATAGAGGGCTTTACCTCACTGTCTGACACATTCGAGGGAACACTGCAGAATAATATCTACGGCAAAAGCAAATATATTAATTTAAACGGTCTTATGACCGCCCTTTTGGGAATTAAAGACCTAAACGACCGTCAAAAGCTCTCCAACGGCTATTTGACGTGGACAGGGAGACTTTTGGATGTAACCGATGCATCTGAAAACATAATTGAGCTGAATAATTTTTTAAGCGACCGCAATATAGATTTTATTTACCTTTTGGCTCCTGCCTCGGCGTCTATTTACGATGCAGAATTTGCACCGGGCTACACAAGCGAGGCTTCCAAAAATATTGACGCTATGACAGACGCATTGACAGCCGGCGGCGTAGATGTTATCGATATGGACAGCCGCTATGAAGAAATGGGGCTTGGTACTGAAGATGTCTTTTTTGTTACCGATCATCATTGGAAGCCTGAAGCGGCTTTGAAAGCGGCAAAATGCACAATGGAGAAACTGGCTGCCAAAGGAGCTGTGGATTACAGTGAAGATTTGTTGAGCGATGAAAACTGGAATGTCACTGTTTATGAGGACATATTCTTAGGCAGCCACGGCAAAAGAACGGGAACCAAGTATGCAGGGGTAGACGATATTTCAGTCTATGAGCCTAAATTCCCTACGAATTATTCATATTCAGGGTTAAGATATAACACCACAACATGGGAATATCATGACAACCTTTTGGATATGAGCTATACTGAAAAGGCTGATTATTTTAATGATAATCCCTATTGTATTTATATGTACAGAGATTATCCTATCCGTACTGCGATTAACACAGAAGCACCGAATGATAAGAAAATTTTGATTACGGGAGATTCCTTTAAAATTCCCTATGAATATTTTTTAACCACTCAGTTTAAGGAAGTATATACTATTGATCTGAGGTATTATACTGACGGAACGCTTCCTGAATATATCGAAGAAATACAGCCTGATATTGTGCTTATGTGCAGTGATGAAAACGATATGACAGAAGAAACAGTCTGTGATTTCCGCATTGAGGAATATCTGGATTTGCTTAAAAGTCAGCCTGAAAATGCCTTGACAGATAAAATAGAAATCGGAAACGCTTCGGTTTCCGCTCAGGAAGACAATGACAATTGCTTCTCTGTTTTATATACTGATTTGGAGCCTAATCAAGCCTATACGCTGACTGTGGACTCTGCTGCCTATAGCGGCGGCGAGGATTGGTATGTTCAAATGACGCTTCAAAATCTTTCTTCAAACGAGGCGGTCTGCAACAGATATTTTGACATCGGCAGCAATGAAAAGCAGAAATGGATTTTCGAAACATCCGGAGAAACAGACGGCGTTTATGCAATTTATCTTTACGCCGGTACTAAGGGACACACTGCAGGGGCTTCCACTGAGGTAACAGGCATAGAGCTGTATAAAGGAATTATAGAAGAATAATATGAACGGGCTTATCGGGAAATTCTTTATAAAAATCCCGGCAAGCCCTTTTTTGTGCGGGAAAGCTTTGAAAAAGCTTAAGCAGTCACACCTTCGCTCCATTCCGAATAATATAAATTAATCTATTAAAGCCGTTTTCGGCTGTGTTTGGAGTGATTTTATGTACAATCAAAAGCTTGATTTAACAGGCTGCCGGTGTAAGGGCTTTGACGAGGCTATAAAGCCCGTTTCCCTTGCTATGGCTTATGTGCCTAAGCAGGAGATCTGCGGGCTTTATTCACCCTGTGAAGCACTTGCGGAGGGAACAGCCTTTCCCGAGCTTAACAAGCCCTATGTTAAGCCCTTCGGAGCAGCAAAAGCCCCTAAAACCGACTGCCGTCAGACGAAGGGAGGAATGAAAAATGAATGTAAATGCAGATAAGGTTTTGTCAAGGCTCACTGCCCTTGACTTTATGGCGGTTGACTTAGCCCTTTATCTCGACACACACCCAAACGACAGAGAAACAATCGAAAAATACAACGCCGTAATAGATGAAGCCGACAAGCTCAGAGCATTTTATGAGGACAATATAGGCCCTCTTTATTCCTTCAGGTCAGGGTCAGACGAAAATCATTTTTCATGGATTGACAAACCCTGTCCGCCGGACTGGTGTTTTAATTATTCTTTCAGCGGAAAGGAGTGCTGTTAATGTGGGTATATGAGAAAAAACTTGAATTTCCCGTAAAAATCAAAAATACCGACCCGGCTTTGGCAAAAACCATTTTGAGCCAGTTCGGCGGCCCCGACGGCGAGCTTGCGGCGTCTCTTCGTTATCTGAGCCAAAAATTCACTATGGTGACCCCTCAGGCGGCGGCTGTTTTAAATGACATAGCCACAGAAGAGCTTGCCCATTTAGAAATGATCGGAAGTATTGTTATGCAGCTTTCACAGGACGCAGATGTTGACGCAATAAAAAAAGCAGGCTTTGACTCCTACTATGTTGACCACGGAACGGCAATTTATCCGGCTTCTGCAGCAGGAGTGCCTTTTTCTGCGGCATATTTGCAGTCTAAGGGCGACCCGATCACGGATCTATATGAAGATATGGCGGCGGAGCAGAAGGCTCGTTCAACCTATGACTATATTTTGAGCCTGACCGACGACCCCGACGTAATTGCTCCCATAAAGTTTTTGAGAGCAAGAGAAATCGTTCATTTTCAGCGTTTCGGAGAGTGTTTGGATTTTGTGACGGATTATCTTTCCGAAAACAAGGTTTTTGCAATGCCTAAAACCGACTGTATGAATAATTTTAAAAAGTCGCTGTAAGTATTTTTTAAAGACAAAGTAAAATATTAAGAAAACAAAACACCGCTTAGGTCTTGATAATTTTATATCAGGCTTAAACGGTGTTTTTGATGATTTTTTTGACGAAATGTTATATTTTTATTGAGAATGCTGTCCGAAAATTCCTAATTAAGTATACTTTAGCAGTCATAGCAGTTTTGAACAATTTATACCTTTATTATACCTTGTCTTTTGTATAAAAGTCAATATAAAAAGCAGGAATTTTTCTGTAAAAAACACAGTTCGCAAAAGTATACTTTAGTAGGAAAATGTTTGGCATTTTCTTTAATTCACAGCAGCAGAAACCAAAAAAAGGAGGAATATTTAATGATTGACAAACGCAAAACCTTAAAGCCCAAATTTAAGCACAGCAAAAGGCTCAGGCTTAAAAATCTTTTTGCTGTTTCCCTGTGTGTAATGGCGGCAATGTTATATATGACTGCCGTCTCTGTTTGGGCTGACGATTCGGGCAGCTGCGGCGATGATGCAACATGGGTGTTAAGCGATGACGGCGTTCTGACCATAAGCGGCTCGGGAGAAATATCCTACGGCGACTGGGGCAGAGAAAGTGTAAAAGAAGTTGTTATAGGAGACGGTATAACCCACATAGAATATGCTGCATTCGAGGATCATTCCTCTCTTACAAAGGTTACCTTCCCCAATTCACTTACGGAAATAGGCAGATTCGCTTTTGATCAGTGCGAAAATTTGACATCGGCGGATCTTTCGGCTACGCAGGTAACTTCAATAGGCTACTATGCCTTTCATTCAACGGGTATCATAAGTCTTTATTTACCCGAAACTGTGACATCAATAGACGAAAGCGCTTTTGAACACTGCCCTTCGCTTACCGCTGTTGATCTTTCAGATACACAAATTACTTATTTGGGTCGATATGCATTCAATTCCTGCGAAGCCCTTGAAAGCGTGACCTTTCCCGCCGTTTTAACAGATATAGGTTCAGGTGCATTCGCTTACTGTACAGGGCTTGAAAGCATTACAATTCCCGACAGTGTTTATGAAATTTGGGACTATGTTTTTGAAGAATGTACTTCATTAACATCAATAGATTTAGGAA
This sequence comes from Clostridiales bacterium, assembly GCA_021200955.1. Taxonomy (GTDB): domain Bacteria; phylum Bacillota; class Clostridia; order Lachnospirales; family CAG-274; genus JAJQCI01. The sequence goes on from JAJQFU010000145.1 coordinate 10,000, forward strand.
ATGTAGAGGTAATAGACGAATATGCCTTTATAAACTGCACTGCCCTTGAGTCAATAACTATTCCCGCAACTGTAACAGAAATGGGAGGCGCATTTAAAGGCTGTGATTCTTTAGTAAATATTACTGTAGAAGATGGTAATGAATATTTTTATATTGATGACAGCGGTGCCCTTATGTATAAAAGTGCAAGCGGTTACAAAATGGTTATTTTTTATCCTTCAAATATTACCGCCGCAACCTATACAATCGGCACAGATGTGGTTGGGGTTGCAAGCGGTGCTTTTGCCTCAAACGCCTATTTGGAAGCCTTTGAGGTTGATAGCGGCAATGAAGAATTAATAGCTATAGACGGAGTACTTTTAGAGGAATACGTAGATTATGACGGACCTGAAGATTATGACGGACCCTACCGTGCAATTTTAGCTTATCCCGCCGGTAAAAAAGACACTTCCTACGATATACCCGAAGGTGTAATGAAAATAGACGCTTATATGTTTATGAACAACACCTATCTTGAAAATGTGACTGTTTCATCCACTATTTTAAACAGTCTAGAAAGCGGAGCCTTCAGCGGCTGTGTCAACCTTAAAAGCATAGAGCTGCCCGAGGGGCTTGTTTATATAAAGGATGAAGCTTTTTACGGCTGTACAAGCCTTGAAAAAGTTACAATTCCTTTCGGAGTTCTTCAAATCTATGAGCTTGCTTTCGGAAACTGTACTTCCCTTACCGATGTGGTTTTTGAAGAAGAAATTATTGATGATTCAGATTCCAGAATTTGGCAGTTTCATATATTCGGCAATGCCTTTGCTAACTGCACAAGTCTTAAAAACGTAACCATTCACAGATATTACTGGGTGGAGAATGAATCTTTCTACGGCTGCACTGCTCTTGAAAAGATTTACTGCGACCCATATGCCGGAGCAAACGATTTAGACAACTATACTGAATATTCACCTAATGTATGTCTTGTTAATCCTGATTATAATGCCGTTCAAAATTCAGACGGTGTATATTTCGTTTCGGGCTTCAGTCTCGGCGATGAGGAATCTTTGGAATACTATACACAGGCTGAGCTTTATTACGGCGGTGATTACACAAATGTTATAGACAGCTCAGACACCGTTTATACGGGCTTTGAAATCGGAGGCGTTGAGTTTGAAGCAAGTGAAGTGGGCTGTGATTATATAATTGGCTATAACACAACAGACAATGATGATCAGTCTATAAGCACAAGTGAAATTCTGGACTTTAAAAATTATGAGCTTATACCTGTATCAATTACAGACGCAGACAGTGAAGCATAATGAAGGAGGCGGATGCAGTGAAAAAATTATATGAAAAACCGAAATTCGAAAAAGTTGTTATAAACACTGAAGCAATTGCCGATACAACACCCCTTTCAGCGGCTACCGTAAAACAAAGTCAATATAACACATTAAACATAAGCTCCAAAACAGTTGAATATTATTAAAAGCTGAAGCTAAAGCATAATAATTTTAGTTTTCTTTCCTTTCATTCAAAAGCGGCTCACCATTCAAACGGTCAGCCGCTTTTGTTTTACTTGCGTGGCGTGTTTTTACAATATATGCTATAATACCCTTGTTACCGCTCCCTATACCGGTACGGAACTTTAATGTCACTTCAAGGGAAATTAATTAGCCGAGTCTGTAAGGAAGTAGGTGAAGTCCATTTGGTTTAAGGCTACCTCTGCGAGGTTTATACAGCTGTTTCCCATACGGTCTATGCAGTAAAGAATTTTCATATAAGGCGTTGACAAATCTTTTTTACATTTGCCCTTATTTACTCTCTGCATATGCTGCTTACGCATTTCTATATCTGAGTTCAGAATGTCCTCTTTCAGCTTAACCGCCTTGTCCGGGTCGGCTTCGTCCTTAGCGGTCAGAGCCTGAAGAGCGGTTTCATACATTTTTTCGATTTCCTTAAGTATGTTTTCTATATCGTTTAATGCATCTTTTGAATATTTGTATTTGTTGTCTATTTTTTCCTGAACGGAGTCAGCCATTTCAGCGGAAAGACTGCCCATACGCTCTACATCTGCCAAAACATACATAAGCTTGGCGGTTTGTGTCGCCTGCATTTCAGTCAAAGCACCTGATGAGAAAAGCTCCGACAGATATTCGTTTATTTCGGAATGAAGGGAGTTTAAAGCGTCGCTTGTGTCCTTTAAACGGCGGACTGTATCAACCTTGCTGTTTTTCATTGCGGAGGTTACTTCCTTAAGCATATCTTTAACAACCTCGCTGTAATGAATAATTTCCTTTGCTACAAGCTGAAGAGCAGCTGCCGGCTGATTGATAACGTTTCTGTCGAGATAAAGGGGGCGAACGGGGTCAATGAGCTCATGCTTTTTCTCGGGAATAATCTTCATAACCAGTTTAACCATAAAGCCTAACAGACCGATCCAAATAAGGGTCATTGTTACGTTAAACACTGTATGGGCGTTTGCAATCTGTCTTGAAATAACCTCAATTTCGGGGCCCGAGGGTGAAATGTAGGTTATAAACGCTGCGAAGGGCTTAACAATCCATATAAACAGAAATGCACCGGATAAGTTGAAAAGTGTGTGGGCAAGGGCTGTTCTTTTGGCGTTTCTTGACTGACCTACGGAAGCCAAAAGAGCCGTTATAGTTGTTCCTATATTGTCGCCCAAAAGAATGGGGATTGCACCTGTTAAGCCTAAAATACTGGTTACGCCGTCAGGGCCCGCCTGTGAGGCGAAGTTTTGCAAAACGGCTATGGTGGCGCTGCTGCTTTGAACCACAAGGGTCATAAGAGTACCTACCGCAACGCCCAAAATAGGAATATCCGCTACCTTTGCAATCATATTTGTGAAAAGGGGGCTTGAAGCCAGAGGCTTCATAACGTTGCCCATTGTCTCTATACCCAAGAACAAAAGACCGAAGGCAAAAATGGTCAAGCCTATGTTTTTGATTTTTTCCTTTTTGCATATAAAGGAAATTAAGAAGCCTACAAAAATAAATACGTATATGTAGTCGGTAATTTTAAAGGCAATAATCTGTGCGGTCATAGTAGTACCTATGTTTGCACCGAATATGATTGAAATTGCCTGGGGCAGAGACATAAGCCCTGCACTGACGAAGCCTATCGCCATAACTGTGGTGGCGCTGCTGCTTTGAAGAACAGCCGTTACCAAAGCTCCGGCGATAACTCCCAAAAGCCTGTTTTTCGTAAGCAAGCCCAAAATATTTTTCATTTTTTCACCTGCGGCTTTTTGCAGACATTCACTCATTAAATTCATTCCGAAAATGAATATGGCAAGTCCGCCCGTAAGCCCGAAAATTATCTTCACTGTGTCATTCATTTCGTTCGTTCCTTCCTTAAATAAATTATCATTTCGTTTCTTTTTACTGCACTTTTTCAAAAAGGGCATTTTTAAAAGCCATATTGCCTTTTTTCATTATTATATTAAAGTGTGTGTAAAATTCGCTATCATTTTAATGTAAACGCTGTGTAAAATGCTTATCTTTCGACAAGCAGAGTTTTTGTTATAAATTTGCGGGAGAAAAGGACTATATAATAAAGAGCTTTTAGGGGTTGAATATAGGTGATGACAAAAATTCTGAGTAAGATATAGGTTTTGACGGTGGGAAAGAAAAATTAGATTTTAGTGAAATTTAAACTTAAATTTAAATTATGTGTTGCTTTTTTCTTTAAGGTTTGCTAAAATGTAATTGAGGGAGTTGTTTTTTTTAATTACAGACGAAGGAGGATTTTTTTTGAAACGAAAAATTTTAGCTGCCGCTATGGCAGTGATAATGGCTATGGGAAGTATATGGACGGTTTCAGCGGCGGATACTTCCGAAGCCGAAGGTACTGAAGAAAATGTTGATTATGACGACAACTTCAGTAAAATTCAAATGAAGGAATATTCTATAAGAGACGAGGACGTAAGCATTCCCGCAAAGACTTTTTTTAATCAGAAGGGGATAGACCTTGCGGCAAATTCGGAAGCAAGCTGGAGAAGCTGTCTTTCTGCATTTCAGCAAAGTGTTTTCGACGGAATCTGTTCAGAGCTTTCAGCTTTTTCAACTGACGATATTGTTTATCACGAGGGTTATGCAGATTATGTTGTGTCTGTTCAAACTGCGGTCAGCGGCTGTTTTGACTCATATGATGCAGAGACTACCGGTGGTCTTGACGACCAGAGTGAGCTTACCGATATAGGCTGGGCAATTCTCAGAGACTGCCCTGAATATTATTGGCTTAAAAGCTATACCTTGGCAGGCGGTATATATTACAGCAGCAGAAGCGATATTACTTATGTGCAGTTTATTTTTTCAGCGTAGGTTCGGCTTCTGAGGTTGAGGAATATACAGAGCTTATGGACGGTGTAGAAGCCGCTGTTATAAATAAATGCTCTTCATTATCCACAGAATATGAAAAGATTTTGTATATACATAATCTTATTTGCGATTCGGCTGATTATGACAAAACTACCGAAACCGAATATATAACATACGGCACAATTGCAAACCCCCTTGCTTTTTCGCCTTTGGGTATATTTTATGACGGAGCGGCTGTTTGTCAGGGTTATGCCTTGGCGGTTAAGCTTCTTTGCGACGATGTGGGTATAGACAGTGTTTATCAGGTGGGAACATCAAACGGAGAAAACCACGCTTGGAACTGGGTTCTTATGGATGACGGGCTGTGGTACGGCGTTGACGCAACATGGGACGGTCAGACAAGCACTACCTCAACATCATTTTTCCTTGTGGGCACAACTAATCTTAACAAGAAACACAGCTATGACCTTTCCTTCAACATAACCCTTTCAGAGGACGATTATGTTTTCACCCCGAAAGAAGAGGAAGACCCCGTAGACGAAACCGAAAGAGAAAAGAAGATGAGAATTCTTATTGAAAATATGACAGCTGACAGCGACCCTACAGACGGATCAAGCTGGAACAATGAAAGTCCTACAAAATATAAGTGGTCTTACATTAAAGGTCTTATGATTTCGGCTCTTCTTCAATACGGCGACATAGCGGATGATTCAAGCTATGAAAGCTTTGCGGATACTTATATGAGTCCCTTCATTAATTCAAACGGTACTATTAACGGAAGCTTCAAAACAAGCAACTATGCCCTCGACGATATAAACAGCGGAAAGGCTCTTATTGAGCTTATATCAAGAGGTTCTTCAAACAGCACAAAATATACAGCTGCTGTAACGGACAAGCTCTACACAGGTATTCTTAAGTATATGCTTGAAAATATGACAACTGCAGAGGGCAGTTTGTTCCATAAATATGTATATCCCTATCAGGCTTGGCTTGACGGAATTTATATGGAAACACCCTTCTATTTACAGTATGAGCTTGAAATAAGCAAGGATGCCGACGCATTTACGGAGGCAGCTGAAAACACAGTTATTCAGATAGAAAATGTATATAACAAGCTGAGAGATGAAGAAACAGGGCTTTATTATCACGGCTATAACTCTCAGGCTGACTCCTCAAGCGGAGACTACGATGCTTCATCGGCTATGAGCTGGGCTTTAAACACCACAGGCAATAACGAAGGCGCATCATCAAGCTTCTGGTTAAGAGGTATAGGCTGGTACGCTATGGGTCTTGTGGACGACATTGAGCTTTTGAAGGAAGGTCAGGAGGAGTTTGACATTGACTTAACCGCTGAAATATATTCTGTTGCAACAATTTATACGGAATGTATGGAAAGTATTCTCAACTACAAATCCGACAGCGGTCTTTGGTATCAGGTTATGGATAAGCCCGACGGAGAATATAACTATACCGAAACAAGCGGAAGCGCAGCTTTAAGCTATGCTCTTATGAAGGGTGCAAATTTGGGAATTATTCCCGAAAGCTATTATGACGAAGGCTATGCCGCTTTTGAGGCGCTTCTTAACGAAAAGCTTTTGTATACCGACAGCGATGAAAGCGATGTTGTTTTAAATGATATCTGCGGAACTGCAGGTCTTGCGGGACCTTCAAGCGGTGTAACCTCGACAACCGCAACAAGAGCTTATGAACACACAAGCAGAGACGGTTCTTATGAATATTACGTTTCCGAAAAGACTGTTACAGACGACGCTAAGGGAGCCGGACCTTTGATTATGGCTTACAGCCAAATTCTCTTAAGAGAAAGCGGAGAATATGAGGAATACAGCCCTGTTGAAGCCCCTGCTGAGGATCCTGTTGTTATGGGTGATATAAACGATGACGGAATAATAAATTCCGCCGACGCAACAAGAGTGCTTTTGTATTACGCTCAGAGAATTGAGCTCAGCGAAACGGCTTTGAAAGCCGCAGACGTAAACGGCGACGGAATAGTAAATTCCGCCGATGCAACAAGAATACTTCTGTATTACGCTCAGAGAATATCAAGCTTTTAATATTTAATTTTTAGGGAGCCTTTGTATCGGCTCCCTAATTTTTCAATATAAGAATCTTTACCAATCCTTAAGTTGACAGCACTTCCCCTCAAGGGGAGGCTAATAATAAGGAGTAGAATTATGAGTGCTTTTGCAATAAAAATAATAGCTTTTATATTTATGCTGGGAGACCATCTGCAGGTGTTATTTCCCCATGCTGTGCCTATATGGGTTCGGTATTTGGGCAGATTTTCATTCCCTGTTTTTGCTTATTTTACATCTGTGGGGATGAAAAAAACACACAGCCGTGAAAAATATATGTTCAGACTTTTTTGTCTTGCGGCTGTAACGGAAATTCCCTATGACCTTTGCTTCGGACAGCCCATCGACTTTTTAGATAAAATGAATATTGTGTGGACGCTTCTCTGGGGTGCGGCTGTAATTTATGTTTTGACCGTAAATACAGATAAAATCCTAAGGGCTCTTTATGCCCTGTGTCTTTTGACAGCAGGCTGTTTTTTGGGGCTTGACTACGGTGTTTACGGCGTTTTATTGATTACGGCATATTATTTCTTCCCCGAAAAACGGCAGACTGCGGCAGCTACCGTATTTATTTTTACGATAAAGTGGCTGGGGTATATTTACCCCTTCGGCTTTTTTACCTTGTTTTGGTTTTTCAGCTGTTTGGGCTTTGCCCTGCCCTGTTTGTATAACGGTGAAAAGGGAAAAGAGCCAAAGTATATGTTTTATTTTTTGTATTTGGGACACATTCTGGTTTTATTGGCAGTAAAAGGAATTATTGAGGTGTTTACATAATTATGATAAATAGTGCATAAAAAAGATTAAAAAATCTTACGAATTTATGTTGAAATATTACGCCGAATGGTGTACAATTAGGGGTAGGGGAGACTTTGGTTTATTATATGCAATAAGCCGATATAAATAATTTTGATCTAAAGAGATGATAATATGAGTTTTAACACCCTTCACGGGGGAGACTTAGACGCAGCCGAAAGGGCGCTTGGGGTAAGCCGGGATAAAATCATTGATTTTTCGGCGAATATAAACCCTTTGGGCGTGTCGGAAACAGTAAAGAGAAAAATTGCCGAAAGCGCAGCCTGTGTTTCGGCGTATCCCGACAAGGGATATTTAAACCTGAGAAAAGCCATAGGCGAATATACAGGGGCAAAGCCCGATAATATTTTGGTAGGCAACGGCTCAACGGAGCTTATAGGGCTTATTATTAAAGCCATAGCCCCCAAAACAGCCCTTATCGAAAGACCCTGTTATTCCGAATATGAGCGTGAGCTGAGCCTAAACGGCGGCAGCTGCCGTTATTTAAGCCTTAGAGAAGAGAGAGATTTTCTGCCCGATACCGATGAAATTATATCGGCCTTAAAGGGCGTTGATATGCTCATTCTCTGCAACCCCAATAATCCTTCGGATTCTGTTATGAAGAGGGAGGAAACGGAAAGGGTTATAAAGGCGTGTCAAAGGTTAGGGGTTTTCGTTATGATAGACGAAACCTACGCAGAGTTCTGTGAGGACTTAGAGGGCATAACATCTATTCCCTTAGCTGAAAAATATGACAATTTGGCAGTTATCAGGGGAACGTCGAAGTTTTTTGCCTGTCCCGGGTTAAGGCTGGGCTACGGAGTTATTTCAAACAATACTTTGAAGGAAAAAATCAACAATATGAGAGATCTTTGGTCGGTAGGCAGCTTAAGCGCTAAGGCGGGAGAGGTTATGTTTTCTGACGAAGCTTATATTGACCGCACTAAAAAGCTTGTTTCAGGCGAAAGAAAAAGACTGAAGGCTGAGCTTGAAACAATTAAGGAGCTTAAAACCTTTAATTTAAATTCGAACCTTGTGCTTTGCAGAATACTTAAAGAGGGTGTTGAAGCAGACGATATTTTCAACTATCTTCTTAAATACAACATTATTATAAGAAGCTGCGCAGGTATTAAGGGCTTAGGAGAAGGCTATTTCAGATTTTGTATAATGACACCCGAGCAAAATGACCTTTTGCTTAAGGGAATCAAAGAATACTTTAACATCTGAGAATATATTAATAAAATACAAGGAGGTATATTTTATGGACAAGGAAAACGGATTTTTAAATCCGAATATAAAAACCGAGGTTGACAAGGACGTAAAGCCCTACACAATGAAGGAAGCAATTGCAGAGGCAAAGCGCTGTCTTCACTGCAAGGTGCCTATGTGTAAAAAGGGCTGTCCCATAAACAACAATATTACAGAATTTATAGCCTGTCTTGCAATGGGCAATTTGGGCGAAGCCCGTTCATATTTGACACAAAAGACAAACCTTCCGGCAGTCTGCGGAAGAGTCTGCCCCCACGAAAAGCAGTGTCAGGGCTCATGTGTTTTGGCAAGAAAGGGCAAGGCTATTCATATAGGAAAGCTGGAAGAGTTCGTTGCTGATTTCGACGCCGAAATGGGTCTTATCCGCTATACAATACCCAATAAAGACAGGGGCAAAGTAGCGGTTATAGGCTCAGGCCCTGCAGGCTTAACCGTAGCAGGCGACCTTGCTCTTATGGGCTTTAAGGTAACCGTTTTCGAAGCAGAGGAAGAGCCCGGCGGTGTTCTTATGTACGGAATACCTGAGTTCCGTCTGCCTAAAGACGTTGTCAGAAGAGAAACAAAGCGTATTGCGGAGCACGGCGTAACCTTTGTTACAAACACAAAAATAGGTGTAGACAAAACCCTTGACGATATATTTGCAGAGGGCTATGACGCAATTTTCATAGGCACGGGAACAGCAGTTTCAAAGGGTCTTGATATTCCCGGAAGAAAGCTCAGGGGCGTTATGAAGTTTAACTATATGTTAAGACGTGTAACTATGTTCAGAAGCGGCGAGCTTAAGAGGGAGGAACTGCCTGTTCAGCCCGGCGAAAAGGTTCTTGTTATAGGCGCAGGCAACGTAGCTATGGACGCTTCAAGAACAGCTATGAAGTGCGGAGCGTCAGAGTGCACCGTTGTTTATCGTGACGTTTTGGAAACAATTACAGCAGAACCCAATGAATATGAGGGAGCTGTAAACGACGGCGTTAAATTTAAGTGGCTTTCAACTCCCATTGAATACATAGGCGACGAATCGGGCAGAATACTCAAAGGGCTTAAGGTTGAATGTGAGGGGAAGGAAGAAATTATCCCCTGCGACAAGTGCATAATCGCCATAGGCTCAAAGCCCGCAAGACTTATTGTCAGCACAACAAAGGGCATTAAGGTAAACGAACAGGGCTATATCGAAATAAGAGAAGACCCCTACGGAATGACCACTCTTAAGGGCGTTTTCGCAGGCGGAGACGTGGTTCACCGCCCGGCAACTGTTGTTTTGGCAATGAAGGAAGCTAAGGAGGTAGCCGAGGGCATAGCTAAATATGTTGATGCCGTTAAGCTTATAGAATCACTTAGTTAACAGCAAATTATAGGAAGAAAACTTAATAAGACCGAGGCGGCGGCTTCGGTCTTTTTTTACCTTGAAATTTTGAAAGGATTAGATAAATATATGTTTGAACAAAAAAGGCTTAAAAACGGCATAAGAACTATTGTTGAAGATATGCCCCATATGAACAGCATAGCTATGGCGGTTTTTGTGGGCATAGGCTCAAGATATGAAAATGAAGCCACCAACGGAGCGGCTCATTTTATAGAGCATATGCTTTTTAAGGGAACATACAGGCGAACCGCCGAGGAGACAGCCTGTGAAATGGACGAACTGGGCGGTCAGCTTAACGCCTACACTACGAAGGAATACACCTGTTTTTATTTCAAGGTGCTTTCGGAGCATTTCGAAAAGGCTCTTGACATACTTTCGGATATGCTTTTAAACTCAAAGTTTGACAGTGACGACATAAGCCGGGAGAGGACTGTCATCGATGAAGAAATTTCAGTTTATGAAGATAACCCGGAGGATGTTGTTTTCGACAGGCTTCAGTATGAGGTTTGGAACAAAAAGGGCTTGGGGCTTGAAATTTTAGGCACTCACGACACAATTGCAGCCTTTGACAGAGATTTTTTGACTGACTATAAAGATAAGAACTACCGAACGGACAATATGGTTATTTCGGTGGCAGGCAAAATCGATAAGGATAAGCTTTACGAAAGTCTCGAAAGGGCTTTTTCGCCCTTAAAACCCTGTGAATACCGCCTTGAAGCAGAGCCGGGGGTTTATACTCCCAAAAGAGTAGCTGTGAAAAGGTCGATAGAACAGCTTCATTTGTGCCTTGCCTTTCCGGCACCGGCTGTTACAGACAGCAATTATCCTCTGTCGGTTTTAAACACTGCCGCCGGAGGAGGAATGTCCAGCAGACTTTTTCAAAAAATAAGGGAAGAAAAGGGGCTTTGCTACTCCGTTTATTCAACCTGTTCTCTTTATTCCGACGCAAGTATGTTTATGATTTACTGCGGTCTTAACCCCAAAAACACTGAGGAAGCTGTTAAGCTCTGCAAAGAAGAGCTGTTGAAGCTTAAGGAGGAGGAAATGCCCCAAGGGGAGCTTGAAAGAATAAAAAATCAAATTAAAAGCGGATTTTTGTTAAGCGACGAAGCCACCTCAAGCCGCTGTTCAAGATACGGCAGAAACATTCTTTTAAGGGGCAGCTGCCGAAATGTTGAGCAGGTTCTTTCCGAAATAGATAAAATTGACGGAAAAACCATAAAAAGCCTTGCGGAGGAAATTTTTGACTTTGCTAAAATGAGTATTTCCGTTGTGGGAAAAGGGAAGATAATTAAGGATATAGCCGATATGAAAGTCTGATTTTTCCGTTTCATAATTATAAAAAAATCGGACAGACTAACTCCGTAAGGAGTGATGAATATGAACACAAAGCCATATGACGCTGCTGCGCTGACAGTGATTATTATAGGCGCAATAAACTGGGGACTTATAGGATTTTTTCAGTTTGACTTAATCGCCGTTTTGTTCGGCGGAATGAGCTCTCTTATTTCAAGAATAATTTACGGTCTTGTAGGTCTCTGCGGACTTTATGCCCTGACTATTTATTCAAGAATAACTGACTCAAGGCTTATGGAACAGCGAAATTAAAATATTTTTTCACCCACAAAAAGAGACGGCAGGCAAAACCGTCTCTTTATCTTTGTTTTAAAACAGCTTAATTTCTCTGTCGCCTATGTAGTCAAGACCCAAATGCTGATAGGCAAGCTCCGTAGCTACACGGCCTTTGGGGGTTCTCTTAATAAAGCCCTGCTGAATTAAGAAAGGCTCGTATACGTCCTCGATTGTGTCGCTTTCTTCACCTACCGAAACGGCAATTGTGTCAAGCCCCACGGGGCCGCCGCCGAATTTCTCGATTATGGACATAAGAAGCCGCTTGTCGTTTGAGTCAAGCCCCATTTTGTCTACGTCCAAAATGCCCAAAACCTCGTCGGCTACTGCGTCGGTTATTTTTCCGCCGTATTTAACCTCCGCAAAGTCTCTTATACGCCTTAAAAGCCTGTTGGCAATTCTGGGCGTGCCTCTTGACCGCCTTGCGATCTCCAATGCTCCGTCCTCTGTTATGTCGGTGTTCAAAACCCTTGCGGATCTTAAAACAATTTCCTTAAGCTCTGAAGGCTCATAAAGCTCCAATCGGCTGACTATGCCGAAGCGGTCTCTTAAGGGGGCTGTCAAAAGTCCGGCTCTGGTTGTTGCGCCTACAAGAGTAAACTTAGGCAGTTCAATTCTTATGCTTTTAGCCCCTGCGCCCTTGCCTATTATGATGTCGAAAACGAAATCCTCCATAGCAGGATACAAAACCTCCTCCACAAGCCTGTTAAGCCTGTGAATTTCGTCTATAAAAAGAATATCCCCCTCAGAAAGTCCGTTTAAAATAGCAGCCATATCCCCGGGGCGTTCAATAGCAGGACCGGAGGTTATTTTAATATTTGAGCCCATTTCAAAGGCGATTATGTTTGAAAGGGTGGTTTTGCCAAGTCCCGGAGGGCCGTAAAGCAAAACATGGTCTAAAGGCTCACCCCTTTTTTTGGCAGCCGCCATATACACCTTTAAATTTTCTTTAACCTTTTTCTGACCTATATAGCCCTGAAGGGTTTGGGGTCTGAGCTTTTGCTCCAAGAGCATATCCTCATTTTTAAATGCGGAATTTATAAGTATTTCCATAGTCCGTCTCCTTTACGCCAAAGCCTTAAGCCCTAATTTAACTGCGTCCTCGGTGGTCATTCCCTCGGTATAAACCGCTCCTACAGCCTTAGCCGCTTCAGATCTGCCGAAGCCTAAGGCAACAAGGGCCTCTATTGCTTCGGCTTTTTCGCCGCTTCTGCCCGTTGTGTTTGAAACCATTTCAGTTAGAGCGGCTTCACCTACTGACTCAGCTTCACCTGCCAGCTTGTCTCTCAGCTCCAAAATTATTCTTTGGGCTGTTTTTTTGCCTATGCCCTGACCCATTGCTATTGTTTTGACGTCCTCAGCCACTATGGCAAAAATAATTTGTGACGGCGACAGAACGTTTAAAAGCCCGATTGCTGATTTTGGACCTACTCCCGAAACGGTTATAAGCTTATAAAAAAGCTTAAGCTCCTCTCCTGTCAAAAAGCCGTAAATGGCAATGCCCGTTTCCGACACACTCATAT
>JAJQFU010000060.1 GCA_021200955.1 Clostridiales bacterium
AACATAGGCAAGCCCTCGGATTTGGGGGCTGTTTTGAAAAACGATGCGGAGGGAATAGGTCTTTTCAGAAGCGAATTTTTATATTTGGGGGCAAAGGACTTTCCCACTGAGGAGGAGCAGTTCACAGCGTATAAAAAAGCCGCCGAAACTATGGCGGGCAAAAAAGTAATTATCCGCACTTTGGATTTGGGGGCAGACAAACAGGCAGACTATTTTAATTTGGGAAAAGAGGAAAACCCGGCTATGGGCTATCGGGCAATAAGAATTTGCCTTGACAGGCCCGACATTTTTAAGACCCAGCTTAGGGCAATTTTCAGAGCAAGCGCATTCGGAAATGTTTCCGTAATGTACCCTATGATAATTTCCGTTGATGAGGTTAGGCAAATTAAGAAAATCGCCGCCGAGGTTATGAAAGAGCTTAAGGCTGAGGGAATAAGGTTTAACGAAAATATTGAACAGGGAATTATGATTGAAACCCCTGCCGCTGTAATTATAAGCGATGAGCTTGCAAAAGAGACGGATTTTTTCAGCATAGGCACAAACGATTTGGCTCAGTATACTCTTGCAATAGACCGCCAAAACCATAAGCTTGAGGGGATTAACGACCCTCACCACCCTGCCCTTTTGCGTTCAATTAAAACAGCGGCAGAAAACGCCCGTAAAGCAGGTATTTGGGTAGGAATTTGCGGTGAGCTTGCGGCAGATACTTCCCTCACACAGACCTTTGTTGATTACGGAATTGACGAGCTGTCTGTCTCCCCTTCTTTTGTACTGCCTGTGAGAAAAGCAATTAGAGACGCAGAGTAAAAGGAAACTGCTCCACCTCTCAGTCAGCTACGCTAACTACGCTGACAGCCGGAATCCGAAAGAGTTCGGAACGTACGAAGTACGGCTTTTCCGTAAGGAAAAGTTCTGAACACCCTCAAGGGGAGCCTATAAATAAGGTATAAAAAAGAGGATTTTTTAAATTTTTGAAGAATATATAAATATGAAAGAAATTTGAAGGAAAGTAATGTAATTGGTATGAGCCGCACAGCTTTTGGGAGAACGTATATGAATATAAGAGAAAAAAGCGAAGAAAGAGAAATCAGAGAGCTTTCACCCATTGCGGCAAAGAGCCTTTTTTCTCAGGGAAGAGCCGCTTTTGAGCCTGAATGTGAAATAAGAACCTGTTTTTCAAGAGACAGAGACAGAATTATTCACTCAAAAGCCTTTCGCCGACTTATGTATAAAACCCAAGCCTTTGTCTACCCCGACGGCGACCACTTCCGCACAAGGCTGACCCACACATTAGAGGTGTGCCAAATTGCGGCGACTATTTCAAGGGCGTTATGCTTAAATGAGGATTTAACGGAAGCCATTGCCTTAGGCCACGATTTGGGTCATACCCCCTTCGGTCATATGGGCGAAAACGACTTAAACTCAGTTGTTCCCGGGGGCTTCCGCCACAATGAGCAAAGCGTAAGAATTGTGACGCAGCTTGAAAAGGACGGAAAAGGGCTTAACCTGACCTACGAGGTTATTGACGGAATTAAAAACCACAGGGGCAGCGGAAACCCCAAAACCGCCGAAGGAAAGGTTGTTCAGCTAAGCGACAAAATAGCCTATGTAAACCACGATATTGACGATGCCGTAAGAAGCGGTCACCTGACAGAGGAGGATCTGCCGAAAGAAGCGGTTTCGGTTTTGGGAAACAGAGTAACCAAAAGAATTGACTTTCTTGTGAAGAACGTTATTAAAACAAGCCTTGAAGAGGGCGAAGTCAAAATGTCGGAGAAGGCTAAAAAAGCCCTTTATACTCTCAGAGCATTTATGTTTGAAAACATTTACAAAAAGCCGGAAATAGTTTCCGAAAACAAGTCATATGAGACATATTTAAGCCGCCTTTATCACTATTATGAAAAGAATTTTAATCTTTTAAGCACCGACTACCTTCATATTTATAACGAGAACGAAAAAAGAGAGCGTATAATCTGCGACTATATAGCAGGCATGACAGACCGGTTTGTTATAAACCTGTGCAAAGACCTGTTCGGAAACGGGTAAAGATTTGTTAATTATTCAAAAAGGATTTTATTTTTTGTGTCGAAAACTATAATCGGAGATGTTTTTTAATGATATATCCTCAAAATGTAATAGAAGAAGTCAGAATGAACAACGATATAGTTGACGTAATATCCGAAAGCGTTCAGCTTAAGCCCCAAAGCGGCGGCTATGTGGGCTTATGCCCCTTTCATCATGAAAAGACCCCCTCTTTCAGGGTAAACGGCAGAGACCAGTATTTTCACTGCTTCGGCTGCGGAGAATCGGGAGACGTTATAAGCTTTGTTATGAAAACAAGGGGCTACGCCTTTTCGGACGCTTTGAAATACCTTGCAGACAGGGTTCACTATCCCCTGCCCGAGCCAAACGCAGGAGCAGACTATAAAAAAACAGCGGAAGAAAGACAGACACTTTATGAGATAAATAAAAAAGCCGCACGATATTTTTATGACTGTCTCCAGTCAAACGAAGGGTATTTTGCAAGGCAGTATTTGGATAACCGCCGTATAACCCAAAAGGCAAGAGCCGTTTACGGCTTGGGCTATGCCCCCTATAAGGGCAGCGGCTGTGTTGACTTCTTAACGAAACAGGGATATTCAACAGAGATTATTTTAAAAAGCGGCTTGGCTTCCGAAGGCAAAAACGGCAGACTGAGAGACAAATTTTTTGGTCGGCTGATGTTTCCCATAATCGACATTCACGGTCGTTTTATAGGCTTCGGCGGCAGAGTTTTTGACGACAGCAAGCCAAAATATCTGAACTCACCGGAAACACCTGTTTTTAACAAAAGCAGCAACCTTTATTCTATGAATTTAGCCCTGAAGGAACGAAGCCGACAGCTTATTTTGGTGGAAGGCTATATGGACGTTATCGCTCTTTGGCAGTCCGGCTTTAAAACAGCCGTTGCCGCCTTGGGTACGAGCTTTAATGAAAACCACACAAGGCTTTTAAAGAAATATGCCGACAGAGTAATTATTCTTTTCGACAGCGACGAAGCCGGGGTTAAGGCAGTTTTAAGGGCTATTCCCATAATAGAAAAAGCCGGCATAGAAGCTTTGGTTTTACAGGTGAAAAATGCCAAAGACCCTGACGAATACATAAAAAAATTCGGCAGAGAGGCTTTCGCAGAGCTTTTGAAGCAAGCCGTTCCTCAGGTTGATTTCAGGCTGAGCCTTCAAAAGCAGGGAAAAGACCTGTCGGATATGCATCAAAGAATTGACTATATGAAACAGGCGGCTAAGGTTATTTCCACTATCGATAACGAAATGGAAAGAGACCTTTACGCAAAGGCACTTGCCGAGGAGACGGGGGTTGACCCCGATTCCGTTAAGGACGAGCTTAAAAAGACAGACAACGCCGCCGTTATACCTCCGCCGCCCTTCAAAAGAGCAAAATCATCTGAAAAAGGGGCAAATTCGGGTTTGAAATCCGCCAAAAAAGGTATAATAAACATAATCTCGGCAAACCCCTCAGTTTATGACAAAATAAAAGACTGCTTTAAGGGTGAATATTTAAACGATGAATTTCTTGAAGGGCTTTATGACATAGTCACAGGGTTTATTGAAAAAAAACAGCCTGTGGTTCCTGCGGAAATAATTAATTATTACGAAGAAACCCCCGAAAGAGACAGGTGCTTTAAAATTCTGAGAGACAAAGCCGACATACCCCAAGACAAGCGTACTCTTGAAAAAAATATAAACGATTATATTAAAACAGTCCTCATTTCTTATTATAATGATAAAATCAATAAGGAAGAGAACATAGAAAAAATCAAAGAGCTTACAGAAAAAAAACGCAGCTTAACCTCAGTCAGAATTGAGCTTTAATAAGCAGGCTTTAATTTCTGCACTGAAGCAGATGCGCACTATGAAAGGAAGATCATTGTGAAGCCATTAGATGAAGCGAAATTTGCCGCAAAAATGAAAGAGCTTTTAGCCGACGGAAAAAAGAATAAAAATGTGCTTGAAAACAGCCAAATTTTAAACAAGCTTTCCGACTTTGATTTAACTGCCGACCAATTGGATAAGATATATGAATATCTTGAACATAATAAAATCGATGTTTACGGCGTAGGAGAGTCTGAAGAAGATGACGACGCGGAAGATGCAAAGGAGCTTGACCTGACTATTTCCGAAACAATCAACATTGACGACCATGTCAGAATGTATCTTAAGGAAATCGGAAAGGTTCCCCTGCTTTCAGCAGCCGAAGAGGTTGAGCTTGCAAAGCGTATGGAGGAAGGCGACGAAACCGCAAAACAGCGTCTTGCGGAGGCTAACCTGAGGCTTGTTGTTTCAATAGCAAAGAAATATGTGGGCAGAGGTATGCAGTTTTTGGATCTTATTCAGGAGGGCAACTTAGGTCTTATTAAGGCTGTTGAAAAATTCGACTACCGCAAAGGCTATAAGTTTTCAACCTATGCCACATGGTGGATTAGACAGGCAATAACAAGAGCTATTGCAGACCAGGCGAGAACCATAAGAATACCCGTTCATATGGTTGAAACAATCAACAAGCTGATTCGTGTTTCACGTCAGCTCCTGCAGGAATACGGCAGAGAGCCTACAGACGAGGAGCTTGCGGAGAATATGCAGATGCCCGTTGATAAGGTAAGAGAAATCAGAAAAATCGCTCAGGAGCCTGTTTCACTGGAGACACCTATCGGCGAGGAAGAAGACAGCCATTTGGGCGACTTTATTCCCGATGAGGATATTCCCGCGCCTGCCGAAGCCGCAGCCTTCACACTTTTGAAGGAGCAGCTTTTAGAGGTTTTGGAAACATTGACAGACAGAGAAAAGAATGTGCTCTGCCTTCGTTTCGGGCTTATTGACGGAAGAGCCAGAACCCTTGAAGAGGTAGGGCAGCAGTTCCAGGTTACCCGTGAACGTATTCGTCAGATTGAAGCCAAAGCCCTGAGAAAGCTTCGCCACCCCAGCAGAAGCAAAAAGCTTAAGGACTTTATAGATTAATACAGGGGTAGACTTATGAAATTATCAAAAAGGCTTAAAATGAGCGCAGATATGGTTCCCCACTGTTCACTTTTAGCGGATGTAGGCACAGACCACGGCTCACTGCCTGTATATTTGGCTTTAAAGGGCATTATAAAAAAAGCGGTGGCTTCGGATTTAAGCCCCGTCTCCTGTGAAAAGGCATATAAAAACGTGTGTGAAAACGGCGTAGAGGATATAATCGACGTCCGCTGCGGCTCGGGCTTAAGCGTTATTAAGGAGAACGAGACCCCGGACGTTATAGTAATTACCGGTATGGGGGGGATTCTCATAACCCAAATTTTGGAGGACGCTCCTCCAAACGCAAAGAACACCCCGTATTTAATTCTTCAGCCCCAGCACAACATAGACAGCGTAAGGGCTTACGTTTTAAAAAACGGCTATGAAATTATTGCGGAGGACGCAGCGGAGGAACACAACAAATTCTATTTTACGCTTAAGTGTAAAATAGGCGTGTCAGAGCCCTACAGCGAAAAGGATTTGATTTTGGGGAAGTTTCTCCCCGGTTCCGACAACCCTGCCTTTAAAGCCTATTTGAAAACAAAAATAAATAAATATGAAGAAAGCATAAAATCAGCTTATAAAAAGAACCCAAATGCAGATATTAAAAAGCTTGAAAATTTTTTGAAGCTGCTTAAGGAGGCGCAGGAACAATGCCAAAAATAAAGGATATAATTTCGGCTATGGAAGAGGTGGCTCCGAAAAGAGCTGCCTTAGAGTGGGACAACCCCGGCTTAATGACAGGCGACCCGGAAACTGAGGTAAAAAAAGCCGTAGTCGCCCTTGACGTTGAAGACGAGGTCATAACTGAAGCAATTAATTTAGGGGCAAACCTTATTATTACCCACCACCCTCTTATTTTCTCCCCTGTTAAGGCGGTGACCCCCAAAACAAGAGCAGGCAGGCTGCTTTTGCGCCTAATCGAAAACCGAATTGCGGTTTTTTCGGCTCACACAAACTTAGACGTGTCTCCCATAGGCACAAACGCATATCTTGCGGAGCTTTTGGAGCTTGAAAACACAGAGTTTTTAATGCCCTCACAGGACGGCATTTACGCTATGGGAAGGGTCGGCAGCTTAAAGCAAAAAATGAAAACAGAGGACTTTGCGGAATTTGTTAAAAACAAGCTTAATTTAAGCAATATGGTTTATATTAAATCGGGAGATTATGTAAGCAAAATAGGTCTTTGCACAGGTCACGGCTGTGACAGGGAGTTTCTTTTGGCGGCTAAGGCTAAGGGCTGTGACGGCTATGTGACGGGAGACGTTTCATACCACGAAGCGCAGGAAGCCCGTCATTTGGGAATTTCTCTCTTTGACGGAACACACTACGGAACGGAAGCAATTGTTGCCCCCAACGTAGTAAACTATCTTAAGTCAAAATTCCCCGGTCTTGATATTCAGGCAACAAAAACCAACTGTCAGACCCACCAAATCATATGATAAAAAGGAGATAATTATATGAATGAAGACAAAAAAACCAAACAGGTTATGATTATCTGCATAGCTGTAGTAATTGCCGCAGTAATTATAGCCGCAGGAGCAGTTTTTTATAACAAAACCAAGCCGGCTAACTCCGAAACAGCTTCTGAAGAGCCTGTCAGCAGCACAGAAACAGGTATTGAAGAAATCGGCGATGAAGAACCGGATGAAAATGAAGCGGCTGAAGATGAGAACGAACCTCAGGAACAAAAGCAGGTTACAAAATATTACGGAGGGCTTTATTACATAACCGGCTCAGACACTCCTGACGAGGGAGAACTGACAGAAGGTGAATATGTTTTGCAGCCCGACAGCCTTGAAGGATATTTTGAGCTTGTAAGCGACTTAAGCACAGATCCTTCGGCAGTTATAACAAGCGGAACCTATAATGTCAGAACATATGTAACCGTTTCAGAAGGGCAGTATCTCAAGTTTGACGGCGTGGCAATTCCTATTGAAGAAGCTGAAGCCTACATACCCAAAAACGGATATTATGACCCTCAGGCAATGTATAAGGTTGGCTTTGATATTCAGCCCGGAGAATATGCCGTAAGAATGGAATATGTAGATGAAGGAGAAGAGGCTCCTGAAGGCAAAATCACTCTTTTGTCATCATCTTCAGGCACTGAAGGCTCTTTAATTTCAGAAGAGGAAATCGAAGAAAACACAAAGGTCAATATTGAAGACTGTGCTTATGTAAAAATTCAGGGCGTAACCCTTTCCGAACCTATAAATTAATAAAGGCTTAATAAAAAGTCGTATGAATTAAAGCGGATGTCTATTTGTTCATTAAAAAGCAGATACCTTATCCGCTTTATTTGTTCAAAAACTTCTTCTGATATATGAAAGGAAAAAACCTTTTTTACATCTGCTGAGCCTATGTATAAGAGGGCTTTAACAGTCCCCTTTAAAAGCTCATCGCCGCCGAAATGAATAATTCCTCCGAAATCGGGCATCATACCGTTTAAATAAAAATATTTAAGCTCGAAAACAGTGGCGGTAAAAAGAGGCTCAGAGCCTTTTTCCAAAACCTTAAGAGCAGTCAAAAAAAGCCTTAAAATCTCGTCGCATTCTACCCCTTCAAAAACCACCCTGTTTAAAAAATCAGCCAAATAAGAAGCGGCGGCAAAGGCTTTTATTTCCTTACGCAAGCCGTAAAAATTGTCTATCAGCGAAGCCGTAGAAACAGCCGGGTGTTTTCTCCCTGTGTAAACGGTGAAGTCAGAATAGGCGAAAAGCTCACAGCTTGAAAGATATTTGCTTTTGGCGTTTCTTGCCCCTCTGGCGGAAAGGCTTACCTTGCCCCCTTCCTTGGAAAGCAAGGTGATAATCTTGTCAGACTCCCCCACCGGAACCTCTCTTATAACAACGCCTCTCATTTTTTCAATGCTCATAGCCCAGCTCGCCGTCCTTCTCACAGGTCTTGGGGATGTTTTCCCTTCTGCCTGCCGCTTCAAACTCCTTAAAGCCCAAAAAGGCTTCAATACTGCCGCTTTTCATAAATAAATCCCATAAAAATTTTTTCATATTTAAGCCCCCAAACATTAAAATAGTTACTTTGTATAATTATTTTCACCCCGTAAAGCCTTTATATACTTGTCAAAGCCTGCCGAAAGGGGATATAATTTGCAGCTTGACAAAATTAAATCACTTGTTCAATCCCCTGTTTAAATACTTTCAAAAATATTTCACGCCGAAAAATAAGTCGAAAAAGACTTAAATTTGCTTACGAATATACTCAAATAAGCTTGCGGTTATACCCGAACTCATTGAGAAGGCTTTCCTTGTCTCTCCAGTCCTTTTTGACCTTGACCCAAAGCTTAAGGTTTACCCCTGCCCCTAAAAGCCTTTCAATGTCGGCTCTTGCCTTAGTGCCTATTTTTTTGAGCATTTCGCCGTTTTTTCCTATAACTATGCCTTTGTGAGAAGCCTTTTCGCAAAAAACATTTGCGGAAATATCGTAAAAATCTCTGCCCTCACGCTTTTTCATTTCCGTCACCTCAACGGCTATTCCGTGGGGAATTTCCTCATTCAGCAGAAACAGCGCCTTTTCCCTTATAATTTCCGAAACAAGCTGTCTCTCCGTCTGGTCGGTTATCATATCCTCGGGATAATATTTAGGTCCAATAGGCAAGCCGTCACGGATAAGCTTTTTAAGCTCATCGGCATTTGTGCCTTTAAGAGCGGAAAAGGGCAAAATTTCCTTAAAATCAAGAACCCTTCTGTAGGCGTCTATAACCTTTAAAAGCTCGTCTTTTTCAACCGTATCGATTTTATTTATAATAAGATATACCGGTGCTTTGACATCCTTAAGCCTGTCAATAATGTCTCTGTCTGACTTTTTGATCTCGCTGAAGGGCTCAACAACATAGAGAACAATATCAACCTCTTTCAGGGCGTTTTCAGCGGACTTAACCATATAGTCCCCCAGCTTGCTCTTAGGGTTATGAAGCCCCGGCGTGTCTATGAAAACAGCCTGAAACTCATCTGTAGTCAAAATAGTTTTAATTTTATTTCTTGTGGTTTGAGGTCTGTGGCTCATAACCGCAATTTTTTCGCCTATAAGCAAATTCATAATTGTGGATTTTCCCACGTTGGGTCTGCCTACAATCGAAACAAAACCCGATCTGAAATCTTCATTCATTATATTTTCACTCCGTATAAAATTTCTTTACATTTTCCATTTTGGAAGCCATATTTACAAGCATAAGGTCGAGAACGGTCACCGCCGCCATTGCTTCAACCACCACAACAGCTCTGGGAACAATTATAGGGTCGTGTCTGCCCTTTATGACAATTTCTTCCTCTTTGCCCTCTCTGTTTACAGTCATTTGGGGCTGAGAAATTGAAGGCGTGGGCTTAAAGGCGGCTCTCAAAATAATTTCGTCGCCGTCGCTCATTCCCCCCAAAACACCGCCGGAGGAATTTTTTGCTTTCGCCGGCTTTCCGTCCTTAATAATGAAGGGGTCATTGTTTTCGGAACCCTTTTTAAGGCTTGCTCCGAAGCCTTCGCCGAACTCTACTCCCTTAACAGCCCCAATTGACATAACAGCCTTTGAAAGTGCTGCATCAAGCTTGTCAAAAACAGGCTCCCCAATGCCAACGGGCATACCCGAAATTCGGCACTCAACAACACCGCCAACAGAATCAAGATCTGACATAGCCTCTTCCATAAGCTCCGAAGCCTTAACTGCCGCTTCCTTATCAGCCATACAAAGAGGATTGTTAAAAATCTCGTCCTTGTCAACAGTCTTTCCCTGAATAGAGCCTACCGATTTTGTAAAGGCGAAAATTTCCACCCCCAGCTCCTTAAGAGCGGCTCTTGCTACAGCCCCTGCCGCAACTCTCGAAAGGGTTTCACGCCCCGAGGAGCGTCCTCCACCTCTGTAGTCTCTGAAGCCGTATTTACTGTCGAAGCAGAAATCAGCGTGACCGGGTCTGTAAACATTCATTATATTTGAGTAGTCACGTGATCTTTGATCCTGATTGAAAACCGCAAGGGAAATAGGCGTTCCCGTAGTTTTGCCCTCGAAAACCCCGGAAAGAATTTCAACCTTATCCCCCTCCTGACGTTTAGTGCCGAATTTAGAAGCCCCGGGCTTACGCCTGTCTAAATCCTTTTGAATAATTTCTTCATTCATAATAAGCCCCGAAGGACAGCCGTCTATAACAACCCCCAAAGCCCTGCCGTGAGACTCGCCCCAAGTGGTTATTCTGAAAATATTTCCAAATCCCGAACCTGACATATAAATTCCTCATTTCAAAAATAGTATGTATCTTAATATTTATTTTAACAAATAACCTCTTTATAATCAATACTTTTTTAAACATAAAAGAGCCGCAAAGCTTTTGACCCTGCGGCTGAATAGTTTTTATTATGTTTTTATGACACTGCCGGAGGGTACAGCGTTACCTTTAAAGTAAAGGGACTGCCGTTTCTCAAGCCCGAAACCTCCACCACATCGTTTGCTGAGCAGTTTCTGACGCACTCAACAAGCTGTGTTGAGCTGAAAATAGACTCGCCGTTAAATGTTGTAATAACGTCTCCTGCCTGAATACCTGCTAAGTCGGCGTTGCCGCCTTCTGTTACGTCAACAACATATGCACCGGCGGCTGTTCCCAAAACAGAAGCATATTCAGTAGGCACTGACTGAACCGTTACGCCTAAGGTAGGCGCGCTTTGACCTGTGGCAAGCTTTTCGAAAATAGGGGCTGCTACATTCGATGTAATCGAGAAGCCCATACCCTCGATGGTTTCGCTGGCAAACTTCGCTGTGTTAATTCCTATAACCTCGCCTTTATCGTTAAAGAGAGGCCCTCCCGAATTGCCTTCGTTAATGGCTGCGTCTGTCTGAATAACATTCAGAGTCTTGCCTTGAAGGTTGATCTGCTTTGAAATTACACTGACAATGCCCGATGTTGCGGTAATGCCCTCGCCCAATGCGTTGCCTATGGCAATTACGGGGTCTCCCGGCTGCATAAGGTCGGAGTCGCCGAATGCGGCAACCGTTACCTCGGTTATGCCCACTGCCTGAAGGTCTGAAGCCGTTACGGAAACCACTGCCAAATCGGCATTTTGGTCTACCCCTACAACCTTTCCGGCTACAGCGGAGTTTTCGTTAAAGCTGACTGTAATGTCGGAAGCTCCGCTTATAACATGATTGTTTGTGGCAATATAAACATTGTAGGCGTCCTTTGCGAACACGAAGCCCGAGCCGCTTCCGTCAATTTCGGTTGTTCCGAAAAACCAGTCCTGACTGTAAGCCACAGTGCTTATGGCAACAACCGAAGGCTTAACCTGCTTTATAATCTGCACTCTGTTTTGAGACGCTTCATAAATGCTGTCGGCAACAAGAGCCATAGGAACAGCTTCGTCGCCCTGGCTGTAAAGTCCGCCGCCTTCGTTTTCGGTTTCCGTCTCCGTCTCTGTGGCTGATGCAGCCTTTGTCTTGGGAAGCAGTCTGCCCATAGTGCCCGAAGCGGAAAGCCCAAAGCTAACCGACCCGAAGCACAGAGCCAAAACAACAACGCCTATAACCAAATTTCTGTAAAAGTGATTTTTCTGCGGTTTTTTCTTTTCCTGAGAGGGTACGTCAAAATATTTGCCTATAACCTCATCGGGAGTTTTTTCTTCTCTCAATTCATTATTTTCAAATTCACTCATAACCCATACCTCTTTTTAATTAAAACTCGTTATAATTTTCAAGAACAGCGGTAACCTCCATAGACTCTCTGCCGTTTCTGATGAAGCTGATTGTAATGGAATCCCCTACGCTGTGTGAAGCAATAATGCTCTGAAGGTCTGCCTGTGATGTTACGGCTGTTCCGTCAACAGCTGTAATAATATCGGTGGCTCTTATGCCTGCCTTTTCGGCTGCACTGCCTGAGTTGACCTCCTGAACGAATACACCTGTTATGTCGATGTTATACATCTGTCTGAAGTTGTCTTTAATTGTGAAGCATACAACGCCCAAATAAGGCTTTTCAACAGTACCTTTTTCGATAAGCTGGTCAATTACGGTAACCGCTGTATATGAAGGAATTGCGTAGCCCGTACCCTCAACTGTGGATGAGCCTGTTTTGGCTGTATTAATTCCTATAACCTGTCCGTCAAGGTTTACCAAAGCGCCGCCTGAGTTGCCGGGGTTAATAGCTGCGTCTGTCTGCAAAACAACAAGGTTCTTTCCGTCAATGCTTATACTCTTGTCTTTTGCGCTGATGATGCCCATTGTTACTGATTTGCCTGTGCCTAAGGCGTTGCCTATGGCAAGAACCGTTTCGCCGATTTCAACTGAATCTGTTGATACAAACTCAACGGCTTTAACTTCTGTTATGCCTGCGTCGTTAAGAGCCTGCTTGCTTACCTTAATAACAGCTAAGTCGTTTTCTGCGTCCTTGCCTACAAGGGTAGCGAAAATCTGTTCCTCCCCTGTAATTGAAATGGCAACTGAGCTTGCGCCGTCAACAACGTGGTTGTTTGTAACGATATAAACATCGTCGCCGTCAACCTTATAGATTATGCCTGAGCCGGAGCCTGTGGCTTCATAGGTCTGATTCCAAATATTTGTAGTGTTTACGGTTATGCTTATGTTCACAACAGATGCTTCAACGGCTTTGAAAACCTCCGAAATGCTGTTGTAGTTTGCGGTGTAAATTATGGGAAGCTCGTCACCGCTGCTTGTGCCCAAGCTTATGTCGCTTCCGCTTGCGGCAACAACGCCGCCGTTTTTATAGAAGTAGCTGCCTATACCGCAGCCTGCACCTACAGAAGCCGCCAAAACAACAACCCCGGCAGCCACAGCAGCCGCGCGCTTAAGGAAGCTGTTTCCCGACTTTTTCTCATCGGTCAAAATAACCGTGGTTTTCTCGGGCTGTTCGAAAATGTTTTCGGAAGCAGTCTTTGGTTCTGCCGCAAAGCCCACGTTTTCCTTATCATTAATTATATTTTCGGAAACAGGCTCTCCCGCTGCTTCAAACACTTCATTTACTTCTGTTTTGACTTGTTCTTCGTCAATGATTTCTTCATTTCTTAAATCAAGATTTTTTTCATCATTATATTCATTCATTATATATTCATTCCTTTCGTATTATTAGTTTTAAGGTAAGAGTTCTTAACAATTTCTCCTTGAACCCTTTACAATATAGAATTATAACACTATCCCGAAAAAAAGCAATTATAAAAAAATTAAAATTTCATAAATTTTTATTATAATTGTCAAATTATCTTATAAGACACATAATACACCTTTTGTTAATATAATAAAAACAAAAAAAGGTGATTATATGAAAATATTTATTGACCCGGGTCACGGCGGTCAAAACCCCGGAGCCGTAGGAATCGGGGGTATTAAGGAAGCGGAAATAAACTTAGACGTAGCCCTTCGTTTAGGCGAGATTTTAGCCTCAAAGGGCTATGATATAGAATATTCCCACACAGGGGACGTGACACTGGGGCTTTCGGAGCGTGCCAATCAAGCCAACAGCCGGGGAGCCGATTATTTCATAAGCATACACTGTAATTCAAACACCGACCCCCAAATCGGCGGAACGGAGACATTCTATTACAGAGAAGGCACAACGGCTATGCGCTTTGCCGAAACAGTCAACAATGCCCTTGTAGCCCAAATAAACCTCCGTGACATAGGCATTTTCGCAAGGAATTTGGCGGTCTTAAGGCTTACAAGAATGCCTGCAATTCTTGTGGAGCTTGCCTTTGTGTCAAACCCACAGGAAGCTGCCCTTTTGGAGACAGCGGACTTTCGCCAAAGCTGTGCCATAGGGCTAGCCAACGGAATAATCGAGTTCACTTCATAATATACCAAAAGCCGTCCGAAAAGCCTTCGGCGGCTTTTATTTTATTACCTTACGGGAGGAATAAGCCCTACCTTCTTATAGACCTTGCCCAAGGTTCTGTAGGCAATTCTGCCTGCTCTTTCCGCTCCGTCCTTAATTACGCTGTTAATATAAGCCTTGTCCTTAAGTATTCTCTCATATTCTTCCTTAACAGGACGAAGCTCTTCAACCACCGCTTCCGCAACGGCAGCTTTAAATGCTCCGTAGCCTACGCCCACGAACTCCCCTTCTGCTTCCTCAAGGGTTTTGCCCGTAACGGCGCAGTAAATGCTCAAAAGGTTGGTTATGCCGGGCTTGTCAGGAGACGCCTTAACAACGCTATCTGAATCCGTAACGGCTCTTTTAATCTTATTTGCAATCTGATTTAAGTCGTCGCTTAAAAGAATGACATTGTTTGCGTTGGCACTTTCTGACTTGGACATTTTTCTTGTAGGCTCTTGAAGCCCCATAACTCTTGCTCCGGCTTTGCCAATATATGCTTCCGGCACCTTAAAAACATCGCCGTAAATATTGTTAAATCTCTCGGCAATATCTCTGGTTATTTCCAAATGCTGTCTTTGATCCTCCCCTACGGGCACCATATCCGCCTGATAGAGAAGAATGTCAGCCGCCATAAGACAGGGATAAGTGAAAAGACCTGCGTTTATGTTGTCAGCATGTCTTGCTGATTTATCCTTAAACTGTGTCATTCTGCTGAGTTCCCCTGTATAGGTGAAGCAGTCTAAAACCCAGCCTAATTCCGCATGTGCTGAAACGTGGGACTGAGCGAAAACAATGTTATCGCCCTTGTTAAGCCCCATAGCAAGAAACAGAGCCAAAACCTGCATAGAGTTTTTGCGGAGCTGAGCCGGGTCTTGTCTTACCGTCAGAGTATGAAGGTCTGCAATGGCATATATGCAGTTAAACTCATCCTCTAATTTTTGCCAGTTTTTTAATGCACCCAGATAATTTCCCAGGGTTGCGTCACCCGAAGGCTGCATTAAGCTTAATATTGTTTTTTTATCGGACATAAATTACACCTCAAATCAATTTCTTTATCTAATAAACCTGTTAAAAGAAGTATAACACAAAAGCATATTTTAAGCAAACATTTTTTGTTGAAGCCTGTAATTTCTTTTTTCAAAAATTTATTGTAAAATTATATCTTTTATGGTATGATAAAATAATAAGAAATATCTTTAGGAGGAAATTATGAAATATGGTTATTTAGGTCCCCGTGGGACATTTTCTCACACTGCGGCTGACTTTTTTGCCCAAAATGAAGAAACTGTTCCCTTTCCGTCAATTTATGCCGTTCTTTCGGCTCTTTCCGAGGGCAGTGTGGATTTTGCGGTTGTTCCCATAGAAAATTCTACCGAAGGCTCGGTTAATGCCTCGGTTGACTCTCTTATATTCGACTTTGACTTTTCTCTTAAGGCGCAGCTAAATCTGCCCATAACGGAAAACCTTGCGGTGAAGCCGGAAACAAAATTCGAAGATATAACAAAGGTTATTTCACATCCCCAGCCCATAGCCCAGTGCAGCAGATATTTAAGAAATAATCTGCCGGAAGTGCCTACGGAGACAGTGTCCTCCACTGCGGCGGCTATGCAGATTGTGGCTGAGACAAACAAGCCTTTGGCGGCTATCGGCGGAGCGAAAGCGGCAGAGCTTTACGGGCTTAAGGTCATAAGAGAACATATTCAGGACAACGATTCGAATTTTACACAGTTTGCTCTTGTGTCAAGAGATACATCGCACCCCACCGAATATAAAGAGCGTATAACAATAGCCTTTTCAGTTTTTAACGAACCTGGAACACTTCTGCGTATTCTGACAGTTCTTTCTATGTTTGACCTTAATATGATAAAAATTCTTTCAAGACCTATGAGAAACAGACCCGAAGAATATGTTTTCTATATAGACCTTGAAAATGCAGATAAAAAAGACATTGACGACGCTTTTACAATGATAAAGAGAAAGGCTTCTTTCTTTAAATTTTTGGGTACATACGATATATACGACTTAAGAAAGCATTGAACTTCTTAAGTAAAGGCAGGCGGTAAATATGGATTTTAACTCACTTCCCTTTTTATGGGTTTTACTTGACGAAAATCTAAACATAACTGAATATAACAGCTTGTTTCAAAAGGCACTTTCCTTTAAAACCGAGGTCAGGGGAAAGGGCATTAAAGAAGTTTTTCCCGATTTCGACCCTGTTAAGGAAAAGCAGCTTGTTAAAATCAAGGGCGAACCCTATATTTTTACATCCGCAAAGACCGACAGGGGCTTAAGCCTTTTTATGGATAAGTGCTGTTTTTCACAGGCTCCCGTAAATATCGCCGTAGGACTTATTTTTATAGATAATTTCGGAGAAGCTCTTGAGAATGTAGCCGAAAAGCGTCAGGGGGTAATTAGGGTTATTACCGACAACAAAATCTCCGACTTTTTCAGAAGCATAGGGGGTATCGTCCGCCGTTTTGAAAACGACAAATATATGTTCTTTCTGACAGGGGAAGGCTTTGAAAAGTGCCGCAAGGGAAAGTTTTCCATATTGGAAGGCATTAAACAAATCGACTGCGGAGACAACACCTGTCTCACACTTTCAATTGGCGTAGGCATAAACGGCAAAACCCTGAGGGAGTCTCTTGATTTCGCCAAAGCGGCAGTTGATTTGGCTTTAAGCCGCGGAGGAGATCAGGCAATTATAAAGGACAATGAGGAACACGAGTTTTTCGGCGGAGGCTCTCAGGGCTCAGGGCACAATTCGAGAGTTCGGGCAAGGGCTAAAGCCTACGCTTTGGCAGACCTTATAACAGAGTGTACAAACGTAATCGTTATGGGGCATAAAAACGCCGACTTTGACGCCTTAGGCGCTTGTGTGGGGCTTTGCAGAATTGCCAAAACTCTGAACCGACCCTTTAATATTGTTTTAGGCGAGGTTTCGTCCTCTGTTTCACCTCTTTACGACAGAATAAAAGAGGACAAGGAGTATAAAGACAAGCTTATAAGCCCCGATGAAGCGGAAAACTATATAAAAGAACGAACCCTTCTCATAATCTGCGACTGTCACTTGGCGGCTCAGTGTGAAACAGACAGCCTTATAAAAAAGGCAGGCAAGTATGTTATTTTTGACCACCACCGCAAGGCTCCGAACGCTATAACGGGCTACGTTCTTTCATACCTTGAGCCGAAAGCCTCGTCCACCTGTGAGCTGATTTGCGAAATGCTCATATATATGAGTGAGAAAATAAGGCTTAAGCCCTTAGAGGCCGACGCTCTTCTTTCGGGAATTATGCTTGACACTAAATTTTTCACAGTCAAAACAGGTATTCAGACCTTTGAAGCCGCATCCTTCCTTAAAAAACAGGGAGCAGACACCATTCGGGTAAAGCTTTTGTTTAAGGAAAGCAAAAAGGCATATTTCGACCGCATAGAAACAATCAGAAGCTGTAAAATAATAAACGGAAATACAGCAATCGCAATTTGCGGAAGGGACTGCGAAAACCCCTATTTAACAGCCGCCTCAGCCGCCGATGAGCTTTTGAAAATTTCGGGAATAGAAGCCGCCTTTGTTCTTGCGGAGGTAAATTCTATGATTAATATAAGTATGCGGTCTTTGGGAAAAATAAATGTTTCTTTGGTTGCCGAAAAATTAGGGGGCGGAGGTCACTTTGAAGCAGCCGCCTGTCAGCTTAAGGAAAAAACAATTGAAGAAGCGGAAAAGCTTCTCACTGAAGCAATAAATGAGATATATCAATAAGGAGGAAAATATATAATGAAAGTAATATTACTTGAAGATGTTAAAAACGTAGGGAAAAAGGGTCAGGTTATAAACGCCAGCGACGGATATGCCAAAAACTGCCTTTTCCCAAAAAAGCTTGCCGTTGAAGCAAACAAGGGCAATATGAACGCTTTAAACAAAAAAAATCAGGCTATGGAAGCAAAGCTTGAAGCCGAATATCAGGAGGCTAAGGCTTTGGGCGAAAAATTAGGCACAATCACTGTAAACTTAAGTGTAAAATCAGGCACAAGCGGCAGAATTTTCGGCTCGGTAACAGGCAAGGAAATCGCTCAGGCTCTTAAGGAACAGCAGGGCATAGAAATCGACAGGAGAAAAATCGTTATTGCAGAGCCTTTGAAAACGCTTGGCGAAGCGGAGGTTTCAGTAAAGCTCCACACAAAGGTAACAGCCTCTCTTAAGCTTAACATAACAAAAGCAGACTAACTGTAATCAAGGAAAAGAGGAGACACAATGGCAGAAGAAAACCAAAATGTGCTTTTAAAAAGAATACCCCCCAGCGACGTTGACGCAGAACAGTATGTTTTGGCGTGTATGTTTTTTGACATCGACGGCATAAGAGCCGCTGTGGACTCTTTAAGCTCACAGGACTTCTACCGCCCGGATCATCAGGCGATTTTTTCAGCCATTCAGGATCTTTTTAACGCCGGGGACGCCGTAGACATAATTACGGTTAAAAACCGCCTTGAAGAAAAGGGTCTTTTGGAACAGGCAGGGGGAATGGAGTATCTCGTCACATTAAGCACTGCCGCGGCAACAAGCGTAAACTGCGCCAAATATGCTAAAATTGTGGCTGACAAAGCGGTTCTGCGCCGGCTTATAAAGGCATCCGGAGACATTTCCGAGGAGTGCTACAGAGGGGCAGACAACGTCGACAACATACTTCAGGACGCCGAAAAGCGTATTTTCGACATCGTCACAAACCGCCGCAGCGAGGACTTTATCCCCATAAGAGAGCTTATAAGCGCGTCACTTTCCACAATGGAAGAAGCCAGCAAAAACAACTCCCCTATTACGGGCATTCCCACGGGCTTCATTGACTTCGACTATAAAACCTCCGGGCTTCAAAATTCAGACTTAATTCTTATTGCCGCAAGACCCTCTATGGGAAAGACTGCCTTCGCTTTGAACATTGCCCAGTACGCCGCAGTTAAAAAGAAAATACCTACAGCGATTTTCAGCCTTGAAATGTCCGCTGGTCAGCTTGTAAACCGTTTTATAAGCAGCGAGGCTATGGTTGACGCAGGGCGAATTAAAACAGGACGTCTTGAAAATGATGACTGGCTTAAGGTTTTGGAAGCTGTGGGGGAAATCTCCGAAGCACCTATTTACATAGACGACACTTCCATTACGCCTATGGAAATCAGGGCAAAATGCCGAAAGCTTAAGCTTGAACACGGCTTGGGGCTTATTGTTATAGACTACCTTCAGCTTATGAGTATGGGGCAAAACACCAGACGGGGCGACTCTATGCAGCAGGAGGTGGCTCAGATTTCGAAGTCACTTAAGCAGATTGCAAAGGAGCTTGACGTGCCTTTGGTGGCTCTTTCCCAGCTTTCAAGAGCAAACGAGTCAAGAAAGGATAAGCGCCCTATGCTCAGCGACCTTCGTGATTCCGGTGCAATCGAACAGGACGCCGACATTGTCTGCTTCCTTTTCAGACAGGAGTATTATGAGCCTGAAAACGTGGATGTTAAGGGCAAAGCCGAGGTAATTATAGCTAAGCACAGAAACGGCTCTGTGGGAACAGTTCTTTTGAAGTGGTTCGGAGCTTTCACCCGCTTTGACAACCTCGAAAAGGACGAATACCCTCAGCAGCAGCCGGCAGCGGAATAAGCAAGACCCTCAGTAAATCGGAGGAATGATATATGAGACAATGTATGGACGCAGACAATCTGCACAGAAGATTAAAGAAAATAATCGGTCAGGTACAGGCTATAGACCGAATGGTTGACGAAGATGTTCCCTGTGAGGATATTTTATCACAAATTAATGCGGCTAAATCGGCTTTGCACGGCTGCGGCAAGGTGATTTTGGAAGGACACATAAAGCACTGTGTTCGTGACGGAATTGAACACGGCGACGCAGACAAAACTATAGCCGATTTCACATTGGCGGTAGAAAGATTTGCCAATATGAAGTAATTAAAAGTAATTAAAAGTTATTATCATTTAAGAACCGACGATTTTTGTTTGGTTCTTTTTATTTTGCCCCTTGACAACCCATACCCCCATATGTATAATAATTATATGAATACATATACCCCTATTGGTACTAAAGGAGGCAGATAATGAAAAACTTAATGAAAAAACTTGAAGCCCTTTTGGAGAAAGGCGGAACAAAAAAGGATATTTCACTCCTCGTTATTTCGGGTATTTCCCTTATACTCAGTTTAACGGGACTGAACCCTTTTCCCTTCGATATTGTGTGGGTTTCCGTTATTCTCTGCGGTGTTTCCATAATTTTGGAAGCTATTATAGGGCTTATAACCTCTTTTGACATTAAAGCCGATGTTTTGGTGTCTATTGCCTTGATTGCATCAATCTGTATCGGTGAGAACTTTGCCGCAGGCGAGGTTGCCTTTATTATGCAGTTGGGCAGTCTGCTTGAGGATTTGACCGTTGCCAAAGCAAGAGCCGGAATAGAAAAGCTTGTTCACCTGTCGCCAAGAACGGCAAGGGTTATCACAGAAGGCAAAGAAAAGATTATTTCAGCGGAAGAAGTCGCCGTAGATGACCTTCTCAGAGTTCTGCCGGGGGAAACCGTTCCGGCAGACGGTGTAATCATTTCAGGACAAACCTCCGTCAATCAGGCTGTTATGACAGGAGAATCTCTGCCTGTAGATAAAACCGTCGGTGACGAAGTTTTCAGCGGAACGGTTAATCAGTTCGGCGCTTTTGATATGAAAGCAGCAAAAGCAGGTGAGGACAGCTCAATTCAGAGAATGATTAGGCTTGTACAGTCGGCAGATGCCGGAAAAGCCGAAATTGTGGGAATAGCCGACAGATGGGCAACGTGGATTGTTGTTATTGCCCTTTCCGCCGCCGCTCTGACTTGGCTTATAAGCGGTGAAATTATTCGTGCAGTTACAATTCTTGTTGTGTTCTGCCCCTGTGCCCTTGTGCTTGCCACACCTACGGCTGTTATGGCGGCAATAGGAAATGCCACGAAACACGGCTTTTTGGTAAAGGAAGGAGACGCCCTTGAAAGACTTTCGGCGGTATCAAAAATTATGTTTGATAAAACAGGCACATTGACCAACGGTGAGCCTAAAGTAATTAAAGTTTCAAGCCTTGATGAAAATTTTTCCGATAAGGAAATATTCTCTGTCTGTGCCGCTGCGGAACAGCTTTCGGAACACCCTCTGGGAAAAGCGGTTGTCAGTTCATATAAAAAGACCGATAATACCCCGATTTTGCCCTGTGATAATTTTCAAATGATACCGAGTCGGGGAGTAAAAGCAGAAGTTCAGGGAAAAGCGGTTCTTGCCGGAAACACGGAAATGCTTACAGAAGCAAATATAAGCCTGCCTGATTACGTGCTTGATGAAACAGAAGAATACCTTTCAAAAGGCTGTACGGTAATTTATGTTTCCCTCAACCAAAGTTTAAGCGGATACATTGTTCTGTCGGATACCCTCAGAACCGAAAGCATTAATATGATTGATTCGCTTAAAAAACTAAATGTTCAGCCTGTTCTCCTGACAGGAGATAACGAAAGAGCAGCTTCTTACATAGCTGAACAGCTTCGCATAGAGAAGGTTCACGCAAACTGTCTGCCTGAGGACAAAATGAAGCAAATCGAATTTTACAGCACAAGGAACAAAAAAGTTTGTATGATAGGCGACGGTGTAAATGATGCTCCGGCTTTGAAAAAGGCAAACGTGGGAATTGCAATGGGTGGCATAGGCAGCGATATAGCTATTGATGCGGCGGATATTGCCTTGGTAAATGACGATGTAAAGGAACTGCCCCACCTTATTGCCCTGTCAAAGCGAATGATGAAAACCATAAAATTAAATATGACATTTTCAATGACCTTGAACTTCATTGCAATTATTCTTGCAATCACAGGGGCACTGAACCCCATTGCCGGTGCATTGGTTCACAATTCCGGCTCCGTTTTGGTAATAATAAACTCGGCTTTGCTGTTAAACTGGCGAAGGAAATAACAATATAGGAGGAAAAAATGTTATTCGGTATTATAGGTATAATCATAGGGGCTATGATAAAAATCTTTAAGGTAAGGCGGTTTTTACTTTTATTCCTTTTTCAGTTGGTGTCAAAGTGACAGAACCATTTTCGGCGGTTATAAAAACGGGAATGTTATTATCCTCAAGAGTTTCGAGAACTTCATCGGAGGGGAAGCCGTAATTATTGTTTATTCCGCAGGAGATGACTGCAAGGGTTGGGCTTACGGCAGATATAAATTCCTCGCCTGAAGAATATTTTGAGCCGTGGTGGGGTATTTTTATTATGTCCGCATTAACGTCTGTATCTGCGTCTAAAATTCTGCTTTCGGCTGACTTGCTTATATCCCCTGTGAAAAGAACTGTTTTCTCCCCTACTGAAGCTTTAAGCACCATACTTCCGTCATTTGTGTCTGCGGCTTTTTTCGCCTGTTCTACATCGGGATAAAGACAGGTAAAGCTTTCGCCCACTGTGTCACCTGCCGAAAGATAATGAAGAGGTATGTTGTTTTCGGCGGCTTTCTCCTTAAAAAGTGCGTAAAGCTCTGAGGAATAGTCGCCTATGGGCAGATAAATCTCCACTATGTCTATTTGGTCTAAAATTTCATAAATACCCTTCATATGGTCGTTGTCAATGTGGCTTACAAAAACTCTGTCAACCCTCGTTTTTCCCATTAATTCAAGATAAGGAAGAAGTGTATATGTGCCCTCATCCGCTTCATCGGGGTCGGTTTTGGTTCCGCCGCCGTCCACTATAAAGACCTCGCCTTTTGTTATGCCCACAGCGGAATCACCCTGACCTGTGTACAAAAACGTGATTTGATCTTTGGAAAGCTCACAGGAGTTTATACCTGTTCCCAAAATGAGGAAGGAAACTGCGCAAAGTGCAAAGGCTTTCCGCTTAAACTTAAAAGCAAGGCAGAGAAAGACTATAAATAAGACGTAAAGCAGTGAAAATGCAAAAACAGGTCTGCCGGTTGTTATAAGTGAAAAGGGAATTGAAGAAACCGCCGCCGCAAGGAGCTTATAGGCGTAAAGAACCAAAGACGCCGACAAAGCACAAAGCTTGTAATAAGGAACGCCCACAAGGAAAAAC
>JAJQFU010000045.1 GCA_021200955.1 Clostridiales bacterium
GTTTTGAAATGTTTTTGTTATTTCAAGTGTCTACTCTAAGGGGATTATATCATTCAGGCTGCTTGTCTTTTTTATTGTTCTTTTAGATTTTTTTAAACTTACCCTTCTACGAGACTGCGGTATTTTGCGTAGTCGCTTTCCGGTATTTCAACCAGCTTCATAGCCTGGTCTATTCCTATTCCCAAATTTTTCATCAATTTTTTGATTGTACCCACAAGAGTTTCTTCTTTACCCTCAATTTTTCCTTCAATTTTTCCTTCTGCTTTTCCCCTGTTTAATGCTCTTCTTTCAATTCCATAGCTTATATTGCACATACTCGTCACCTCTTCCTCAATATTCTTTGTAATCTTAATTTTAAAGTCCCTATTCATTACTTCAAGTCTTGTTTCCGGAGACATATCTGAAGCTGTCAAAACATCCAAAAGCTTTAATACACCCTTATAGTCCTCGCTATCACGCTTTCCCAAACAAACCATTACTATATCCAAAAGATCATAGTCTTTAAAATTATATTTAGCATTACCCACTATATTTTGCTCTTTCATCGAAAACCTTGTTATGGTGTTCTGTTTATTTTTAGGAGATTCGCAGCATATCCAAATACTTACGACCTTTTTAATATTGCCGTATTCAGAATGTGAAAATTCTTTGTTGTACTGGGAAGAAATAAGCCTCGAACAATAATAAACAGCCCTCTTTAATAAGGGATATCCCGGTGAAAAATCCTGCTGGGCTTCAAGATTAATTATAAGCTTAATTCTGCCGTTCAGTGAAGGAACATAGGCATAAAAAAGTATGTCATACTTAACCAAGCCTTCGCCGTTAAAGCTGTTTTCTCTGTCCATACCTTCAAGGACTTCCCTGTCTTCAGGGTGAACAGCCCCTGTTGATATTTCAGGCTCTCCCTCAATAAAATTATCGGCAATGTCATAAGGTTCATAATCCTTGAACTCCTCCAAGGAATTGATGATTTAAGGTGATAAAAAATAATTTTTTATTTTGAATTTTTCATCATTTCCCTAAACCTTCCTTTAAAATATGAGCCAAAAATATTTTTATAGCCAAGGTTTTCTTAATTATCTCATCGCATTTTCGTTTTTCTTCATCAGCATATGCGTTTTTTCCTGCTTCGGTAAACACTTCCATAAAATTTCCTTCCCGACCGGTTTGACGTTTTATCTTACATTTATATTTTATTACATTTACTAAACGATGTCAAGAAAAAGGGTTTTTTTCATATTAAAAACCGCGTAATGCAAATAAAAAAATCCTCTTTATAGATTATAAAGCTTTATTAATTTAATACTATAACTGCCGCAGCGGCGCCTATCGCCAGCAAATGCAGGGGGTAAAACCAATAGAAAAATCCTTTTAGATTATACTTGCCCTTTTGCCCGTTATATAATATGAGGAAAGGCAGTGAGAACAGACTGAAAAATTCTGTTCCGCCCATTGAATATGAAAGCCAAATTAAGCCCAAAGCAAAGCCCAAAAGAGAAGGGGTTAAGTTAAAGCCCTGTAATGTTTTTTCGCTTTGAAAGCTGTCGAAAATTTCAGCAAAGACGGGCAGCATAATCCCCGAAAAGCCGTAATCAACAAATACATTTTTACATATAAGATATGCCGCAAAAATGCATATAGCTGAAGCAAATAAACCCCTTAAGCCCTTTTTTATATCATTCTGCTTTGCTTTACTCTTAAAATACTGTATGCCGTAAAGAATAAAAAGAGACATCGAAAAGCTTATAAGGCTGTTTAAATATATTTCACGGCAGTAAACATAATAGCCCAAAACGCATAGAAGCCCAAGTATTAACAGCCCCGACAGATATTTCTTTTTGTCGCGGGTATATTTGCTCCCCTGCCAGACAAAATATGAAAATAAGGGAAAGGCTAACCGCCCTGTTATCCTTAAGGCAATCGTATCGGGAAAAATCATATATCCTATATGGTCTGCTGTCATAGAAATCGCCGCTATTATTTTCAGTTGGTCACGGTTTAAACCGCAAAATTTTTCATTCATTTTTTATACCTAATTTCCGGAAGCTTTAACTTTCAATATTGCTTTATTTTATAATATTTACTCTATGATGTCAATAAAAAACAAGTAAAATCGTGATATAAGACAATAAGCACATATTTGTCTGTTATTATACAAAACAAAGAATTTTACTATAAAAGTGTTCTCAATGTCCAATCAGATAGGCAAGCTTGCTTGCATAGATGATTGGACATTAGAGAACCTAACCCACGTCACACTTGCTTCCACTCATTCATTTCCGCATAAATGCGAAAATGACATTCGTTACAGAAGTG
Organism: Clostridiales bacterium; assembly: GCA_021200955.1. GTDB lineage: Bacteria > Bacillota > Clostridia > Lachnospirales > CAG-274 > JAJQCI01. Next base: position 2,317 of record JAJQFU010000045.1, read on the forward strand.
CTCCTTAATCGTTTAAAGCCTGTGGGCTTTAAACGAAAGAGGAACGGCAACGGAGTAAGTCTTTCTTTGGTGTGAAACACCGAAGCAAACGCACGCAGTTTGGCGTGACGCTAGCCCGGAGTGCGAATATCGGGTCGATTGCGAGAGTGCAAAGCACGCAGCAATCGACTTTTATAGTAGGTGGTATCTGCAAAGCAGAAATGCAAGTTTTTCAAAAACATAAATAATTATAACCAAAGTCGGATAAAACAAAACAGAGACAATTAGCCTAAAATGATTTTACAGAGAAACGAGGGATTTTTTTGGAAATTTTAAGCGGAAAAGCGGTTTTCGGAGGGGTCGCCGTCGGGCGGTTAGCCTATTCCGAAAAGAGAGACAAACAGGTCAGGCGGTATAAGCCCGAAAACACAGATAAAGAATTAGAGCGGTTTGAAAAGGCAAAGGCACAAGCCTCTCTTCAGCTTCAGGGGCTTTATGAAAAGGCTTTGAAGGAAGTAGGAGAGGACAACGCCGCTATTTTTGAGGTTCACAAGATGATGCTTGAGGACGGTGACTTTAACGAGGCTGTTAGGGACAAAATCGTAAACCAGCAGGTCAATGCGGAATATGCGGCGGCTAAGACAGGAGACGACTTTTTTGAAATTTTCGACAATATGGAGGACGAGTATTTTAAGGCAAGAACCGCCGATATGAAGGACATAGCCAACAGGCTCATAAGCTGTCTTGAGGGAAGCTCTGCGGCGGAGCTAAGAGAGCCTTCCATAATTGCGGCAAAGGAGCTTGCCCCCAGTGAAACAATTCAGCTTGACCGGGAAAAGCTTCTTGCCTTTGTGACGGAGCTGGGCTCGTCAAATTCACATACGGCGATTTTGGCTAAGTCTATGAATTTACCTGCAATAATAGGCATTAAGGTTGACAAAAGCCAAAGCGGTAAATTGGCAATTGCCGACGGCAACAGCGGAAGGCTCATAATAGATCCGGAC
>JAJQFU010000041.1 GCA_021200955.1 Clostridiales bacterium
ACTAAGGAGGAAATATACTTATGGAAAATAAAGAATACGGCTTTATGACAAGAGCTGTTCATAAGGGAAATGATATTGACAAAGAAAGCGGTGCTATTAAACGTCCCATAACTATGGCTAACAGCTATGCCCTGCCTTATGACCCTACTGATATGAACTGGTCAAGTGCCAATGGGAATTTATACACAAGAAACGGCGGCACCAACCAAAAATATTTGCAGGAAAAAATAGCTTCTCTTGAAGGCGGAGAGGACTGTGTTGTTTTGGCTTCAGGTGTTGCAGCCTTAAGCGGCTTATTTTTTGCACTTCTTAACAAAGGCGACCACGTTATTTTTTCAAGCGTTACATACATTGCCGTATACAGGCTTTTAAATGAGCTTTTTAACAACAAATTCGGAGTTGAAACCTCACTTGTTGATACCTCCGACCCGGCAAACATTGAAGCGGCAATAAAACCCAATACAAAGCTAATTCATATTGAAACACCGGGAAACCCCACACTTACAATAACCGACATAGCCGCCGCAGCCAAAATAGCACACAAAAATGGTGCCTTGCTCAGCGTTGACAATACCTTTGCCTCACCCTTTAACCAGCGGCCCATAGAGCTTGGTGCGGATTTTTCCGTTGAAAGCCTTACAAAATATATAAACGGTCACGGAGATGCTATGGGCGGAGCAATTATAGGCAAGAAAGAATATTTGGACAAAATAAGAGCTGTCTCGCAGGTAAATTTGGGCGGAACTATAAGTCCGTTTAATGCGTGGCTCATAATGAGAGGTTCTGTAACTCTCCCTCTCAGAATGAAACAGCACAATAAAAATGCCCTCGAAATTGCAAAGTGGCTGGAAAAACAGCCTTCTGTCAGCTTTGTTGCCTACCCCGGTCTTGAAAGTCACAAAGGACACGAAACAGCAAAGAAACAGATGTCGCCGGGCTTCGGCGGTGTTCTCTCCTTCGGTCTTAACGCCGACCACGACACCTACAACAAATTTGTAAGCAATTTAAAAATAATCACTTCCGCCGTTTCCCTCGGTCACGATGAAAGCCTGATTGTATTTTTAGGCGAAAATGACGAAAGACAGTACCTCTATCCCCAAGAATTTAAAAACGGCTTTTTCCGCTTTTCCGCCGGTATAGAGGATACAGAAGACCTAATAGAATACATACGTCAGGCATTGAAAGCTGTAGGGCTTAAAACAACAGATTAAAATAATTGTACAAATGCTGCGAAATTGTATTCATCATTTTATGCTGAACCCTTTTCACAGTATTTTATTTTGAGCCTTTACAATTTTAGACTTTTATTTTATTACACGATTCACAGCTTATAAAACAAGGGCTGCATTTTTTCAAATGTGCAGTATTCCTTAAAACCCAAAGACATAAGATATTCCCTTGTTTCATCTATGAAGGCTCCCAAATGTTCCGGCTTGTGGCTGTCGCTTCCGATTGTGATAATGCGTCCGCCTAAATCTCTGTAAATCTTTAAAATATCTCTTGAAGGCATACTGTCTTTCAAGTCGTACCGATGAGATGATGTGTTGATTTCAATTCCTTTTCCGTCGGCAATTACTGTTTTCAGAATCTCCCTGACAAGAGGCTTTGTTTTCTCAAAGGGATAGCAGCCTGCCAAGTCATAGCGTTTGATTAAATCCATATGCCCCAAAACGCTGTAATTATGAAAATGCCGAACCAAATATAACATATCCTCATAATATCTTTCGTAACACTCCCGACGGGTATGGCTTTTCTGAAAATCCTGATTCCAAAATTCCTTATCATCTATTTCATGAACTGAAAGAATTATAAAATCAAAAGGATACTGCCTGAAAAGCCTTTCGTATTTTTCTATTGTGTGCAGCTGCATTCCGAATTCCAAACCCAGCTTTATATTTATTTTTTCGGAATATTCTTTCTTCAATTTCAATATTGTTTCATAGTAGACCGGATAGTCGACGTTTGCAAGTGCCATTTGCTCAGGCTCACCGAAACCTCCCTTTCTGTAAAGCATTTCTCCCGGTTCGTCCCAGTCCTTCTTTACTCCGTAATCAACGTGATCCGTAAAGCAAATTTCATCGAGCCCCATAGCAGCGGCGTCTTTTACAATCTGCTCCGGCTCATAAACCGAATCATCGCTGAAACTGCTGTGTATATGATAATCCGCTCTCATTTGTATCAACCTCCCTGCTTTTCCAACCATACCATATATTCCAATACATTCATATCCGGGTCGGCAAAATAAATCCATCGTTCCTTTCCCGTAATTTCATTGGGTCCGTCTAAAATTTGAACTTCTTTTTCCTTTAAATTTTTTATTGCCATTTCCATATTCTGTACTTCAAAGCATAAGTGGGGACAAAAAGGCTTTTCAGGCTTTTTAGGAACAAATCCCTTGTTAATGCTTTGCAGAAGCTCAAGCCTTGCTCCGTTAAAATCAAGGAACGCTCCTATTTCTCCGTAATTCTCCGCCTTTGTACGGTTCAAAAGCTTAAAGCCGAGCTTTTCCGTATAAAACCTTATAGACCTTTCCAAGTCCGAAACCTGAAATGCTGCGTGATCATATGCCATAAAAATCCCTCCCTTTAAGCTATTTTCCTTGAAATATCTTTTTCCTCACGAGAAAGACAGTCCATAAGCTCAATCATAATTTCCACATCTTCACGTTTTGTAACAAAAAGCTCAAGGGCTTCGTCATAATCTAAAACAAGCCTTGCCAATGCTTCTGTCAAAACAAAATTATCCTTTAAATCATATTCTCTGCCGGTTTTTGTATCAACCAAAGCCGCATATCCGCTGCATTGGGCAACCGCATTTTTAAAAAGTGCAATCTGATATTCATTTCTGATTTTCACTGTAATCTCCTCCCATATCGAAAAATATTTATTGATAGCTTTTATTCTTTATGGTATAATTATACCGACTGATAATGATATGTAAAATCACATCAGCGACGAATAATATAACAAAACCGACTTTTTAAAAGGAGAAAGAATGTATGGCACTTCAAAAATGCGGTCTGAACGTAAACAGTGCGAATAAAGAGCTTCTTCCTCACGGAACGCAGGCATTTCCCTGCGCCGGATACGAATCGGCTCATACAGATTCCATTGAGGATTTAATTATATGGCATTGGCACGAAGAAATAGAGGTAATTTATATAAAAAAGGGCACTATGCAGCTTCAGGTGCTGTCAGAGCATTTTAACGTTCACGAAGGAGAACTGGCTGTTATAAATGCCAATGCACTTCA
>JAJQFU010000097.1 GCA_021200955.1 Clostridiales bacterium
TCCGCTGCGGCAATTATGTGCCGTTTACGGCACTGAAGCAACGGGGTCAAGGGGGTACGCAGTCCCCCTGCAAGCTCAGAATGGTATGCAATTCGGGGAGCTTGCCATTCTCACCAACCAACCGCAAGACAGAGATTTCATCATAGTTTTAAGCTTATTTCTGCGACTTAGAAATCTCTGCTTCGTGGGTGAGGTGAGAATGTTTCTGCCCTGCCGCTGACCTCAATTTTATGTATGGTCAAAAATTTTACTCGGTTAAAATTGCTTTGACTTCGTTCATATTGGCGGCAGCGTTTTGGTTTCGTATGTTCCGATTGTTTATCATATTATCTACAATAAATACGATTGCTAATTACGCTGCCCTCTTTCGCTGAAGACCTGCCACGAAATTATTTTTCAATTTTAATTTTTTAGTAAAAATAATTTCACAGTGCTTCAGCGATTAAGGAACACTTCTGAAGTAAATCTCATTTTCGCTAACCGCAAATTTTTTCTAGGAAAAAAATTGTGGCATGCGAAAATGAATGCACGAAAGCAAGTGTGACGTATCGGAGGGGTGCTTAAGCTCGTCCAAGGTGAGGTTAGTTGTTATTACGAAAGGTTTTTTACTGCGGCAGCGGCTGTCCTACTCAGAATTTTTGCTTTTAGCAAAACCGAGTTAGATAATCGTAATTACTAAAAAACCTCTAATTAATCAGCTTTTTTAGCAACTGATGCCACAAAAAATCAGTAATTTGACACAACATTGACACCAATTTTGAAAAAGAGCCATCTATAATGCTTGAAAACTTAACATTTGAAAACTGTAACGGGTTCTGTTGATTTATATGGGATTATAAATTAGCAGAACTTTTTTATATGCGACTTTTGATTTGGATTGGGTAATGGATTTACCTATCACATCGATAACGAATTTTAGAAAGATACGGAGGTATAGAAAATGAATAATAAAGGCAACGGCACTATAGTAAGAGTTGAAAAGAACAAAAATTTTACGGCTATGAGCAATTATCATTTATGGGATAAGAGGCTTTCATTTAAAGCCAAGGGCTTACTGTCTTTTATGTTAAGTGTTTCCGACAGTTGGAAGTTTACAATTAAAGGACTTGCTTCTATGGCAAAGGACGGTACTGACAGTGTGGCTTCGGCTGTAAAAGAACTTGAAAATACCGGCTATGTTGTTCGGAGCAGAAGCAGAAATGAAAAGGGACAGATGGGAGAAGTGGAATATACGATATATGAAAATCCCTGTGATAACAATGCAATTGAAGAAAATGCCGATTGTTTTATACAGTCTGATTCTGAAAATGAAAATTCTGATGAGCAGGCTGATTCTGCCGATGATGTTGACAGTGTTACGGAAAATGGCAGTAAAATTGAAAAGGAAAATTCTGAGAAAACTGAAAATGCAGATATACCTAAATCAGCAGACAAACTGCCTAATAGTGACAATCCCGTTGCGGCTGAAATATTGTCTGAAAATTGCTTCGACAGGATAAGTGCGTCCGAAAGTAATGATGTAAAAAACACTGGCGAAAAAACAAAAGAGGAAAAACCGTTTTGGGGAAACCGTTTCCGGAAAATCCTGTCTTGGATAATCCTATTCGAGGAAAACCCAAACAGGAAAATCCCCCACAAATAAATACTAAAATAAATAATTATTAATCTTATCTTATCATCTCTATCCTCTCTTCTCCCCTCATAGAGAGAGTGAGGAGAAAAACGATAAGATACGATGAGACTTAAAGAATTGCCTTAACGGATAACAGATATTATTGCTTTTCATTAGGCTTATACTGTCTGTTGAAATAAACTGTAAAATCACTCGTGTCGGTAATTAACGTATTCCAAAAACCGTTTTGTTGCGAGAAAAGCGTTTTTTAACCTTTCAAGGCAATTCCGGTGTCTCTGTGTAGGCAGTAACGTCAATTTCATTTGCGATAATGCGGGAGAGTAAGCGTTTTAAGATAAGCTTCGCCAGCATATTTATGCCAAGCAGCCTTCAACCATAGACATTATAGCATAGTTGCCTCATGTGGTGAAATGTACCTTTAGGGGCAAACCGTTTTGCTCAAAATCCTCGGATATTTCGGCTTTTGCCCCTTTTCCAAAAAAGCATAAAAGGTTCGCTGTACAGAGCCGAATGCGAAGCTGATATTAGCATAAAAAGACAGACTGCCGATAAAATGAGCAACAGTCATTTTACAACAGTCTGCTTGTATATTAATATTATTATTTTAGGGGAAAAGCATGGGTTCTAAGTCTGCAAGAGCTTGGGGATAGTCGAAGGTGGCACTCATACCGAAAAGCATATAGTCTACATCGTAAACTCTGCCTTCTTGGACAGCACGGAAGTGCTTCCAAATGTCGTTTTCGGAAAACTCCTTTTCAAACATTTCAAGGGCTTCCTTGGGTAAGCCATGGGCTGTTCTTATAATTACGTCCGGGTCTTTAGCGAGGATTTCTTCGGTGTTTACTGTGAGAAAGTCCTTTGTGTCATCGTGAAAAACATTTTCACCTCCGGCAAGCTCGACGAGAGAGCCGGCATAGGAGTTTTGGGTCGCCACAAGGTAGCTGCCGGGCAAACCCATAAGCACAAGAACCTTGGGTTTTTCGCCGCTGTGTTTACTGCTGTAGCTTGCCATAAATTCATTGTATTCGGCTACGATTGCGCTGGCTTCTGTGCTTTTGTCGTATTTGTCGCCTATGAGCTTAACGCTGTCATATAAGCCTTTTACGCTTCTCAAATTCAAAAAGGTTGAATTTACGCCTATATTGTTATATTGAAGCTTTAAGTCTCCCTCGAGAGTGTCGGGTGTTAAAACATCGGTAGGATTAAGGCTTTTTATTATTTCCAAATCCGGCGACATAGGGCTTCCTACCGTTGTTACACCGTCATACCTTGAAGTTATGGCGGAAACTGTTGTGTCGGGAACTCCAACAAGGCTTAAGCCCAGTCTGTCGGTTATATCGCAGATTGAAGCTGAGGTAGCAACGATTCTTGTGCCTTCGGGGGCTGTAGTTTCCGCAGGCTTGTCGGCATTTGCGGCAGCCTGACTGTTTGTCTGTTTTACTCCGGATTCGGCTTTTTCCATAATTTCCTCATTTACTTTTTCACCGGAAGAGCCTTCCTGTGCTGCTGAGGTTTCTTCAGCCGAAGGATCTTCGGAAGCTGCTTCTTCTTTCGTTGGATCGGCATCGGTTTCCGAAGCAGTTTCGATTTCTTCTGTTGTTGTACTTTCGGAAGTTAATTCCTCCGAGCCGCTTCCGCAGCCTGTCACGAATGAAAGGCACATCAGAAGAGCAATTAAATATTTAAAAAATCTCAAAATCCGCTCCTCCTTAATTTCCGTAGTATTCCGAATAATTGCTTATCATTGAAGCAACGTCCGCCCTTGTTGCTGCCGAGGTGTAATCATAGCCGTTTGTGTTCTGCTTTGTTATGATACCGGCTTTGCCTGCTATTATGACATTTTCCTTTGCCCATTCGCTTACGCCTGTTGTGCTTGGGGAAATACTCTTTGTTTCAAGGACTGTTCCCTTGTAAGCCGCATATTTAACAAGAATTATTGCTGCCTGTTCACAGGTTACGGGGCTGTCGGGGCTGAATGTTGTTTCACTCATACCGTTTACAATTCCGTTTTCATTTGCCCATGCAATGTAGGGGGCATAATATTTCGAATTGTCAACATCTGAAAAAGTACAGCTGCCGGAAATTTCCTCACCGCTGAGTCTGCCCAAAACAGTTACAAACATACCTCTTGTCATAGATGAATCAGGTTCAAATGTGGTTTCCGTTGTGCCGCTGAACAAGCCCTTGTTTACAACGCTTTTGATTTCACTTTCAGCCCAGTGACCGCTTATGTCCGTCAGCTTGTCTCCCGGCTCTTCAGCTGTAATTTCTTCTTTTTCTTCCTGTTGGTCAAGACTGCCGTCGGAAACTTCAGCTGTAGACAGATCACAATTCCAATAGAAGCAAACATCTCTGCCCATTGGGGCAACATACATCTGCACTCTAATATAGCTGTCTGCCGAGGGGGCAGTGAATTTTATGTCTGCACTGTCATTTGATGAGCTTTCCTTTAATATAACATATGTCACGTCTTCATAGCTGCCCTTGGGTTCTGTTTGAACCGCAAAGCGAATGTTTGAAAGATTGCTGTATAAGAGCATACGCATTGTTATAACAGCTCCCTCGTCTGTCTGCTCAATAACTGCCTTTTCATAAACTGCGCTTCTGCACATTCCTTCGCCCAACTCTGTGTTGGCTGTGCCGCCGTCATCGGTTTTTCCTGTGTCGGGGTTGAGATAGCTTGTTATCGTGGCGGCAGTATATGTGCCGTTTTCTAAGCCTTCCGCCGCCCATGAATTTATTGCCATTGCTCCTGCTGCGATAACCAAAGCAAGAGCAACTGAAGCCGCTTTTTTAAATATTTTCATGTTTCTATTCCTTTCTTCATATTTTTTAACAATGTTTTTAACCCAATTTGGGAAGGCTGATTTCTCAGCCTTCCCGAAACAAAGGGGTAAATTATGAAAAAACTAAAGCGTTTTAGTTTTTATCAATTTTGTTTACATATATTCGTCTATAAATCTTAAAAGCATAACTGCAATCTCTGCTCTTGTTGCTTCGCCCTTAGCATCAAAGCTGCCGTCTGTACGTCCGTTTATGATACCTGCGGCTGCAAGTGCATTAACGCTTTCGGAAGCCCAGCTGCTTATTTCGTTGCTGTCGGTGAAGTTCGTGGAGTAGATAGTTTTAAGTTTAATGCCTTCGCTTTCCGCAAACTTGCAGAGAATAAGTGCCATTTGCTCTCTTGTAATATTGCTGTAGGGGCTGAATGTATTTTCGTTCATACCCTTTACAATGTCATTTGCCGCTGCATAGCCAACATAGGGATAGAAATAATCCTCTGAATTTACGTCATTAAAGCTTGTATCATAAGATTTATCTGTATCGATTCCCTTAAGCCTGCCCAAAACAGTTACAAACATAGCTCTTGTTGTGGCAATGTCGGGACCGAAGGAATTTTCGTCAACACCGTTAAACAGTCCCATTTCAGCCGCTCTTATGATATAGTCTTCTGCCCAGTGACCGTCAATATCGTCGAAAAGCTGTCCGTCTGCTTCGGCTTCTTCCTCGGAAATTTCAAGCACCTCTGCAATTTCTTCTGTCTCTTCTGTGGGAACTACCGCAAAAAGACCGAACTCTTTAACAGTAAGAACATAATATTCACCGTCATCGGAAATTTCATATTCAAGCTCTGTTAAGTAAGCCTCTGAGTTATCCTCTGAAACAACTCTGTAAATAACAACATTTTCGCCGTATGCTTCTATAACGGGAATATAAACCTGCAAAGTGCCGTTAGGTGTAACTTCCTCGCCGTCCTCATCTGCTGCACTTATAGAGTAAAGTGTAAAGTCACTGTCAATAAGACTTTTCGCTCTGTCATAATCGTCGTCGCTTTCAACAGCCGCTGCAGAGAATGTCACATCATCGTCAAACACATAAGAATCAGCAACAATCTTAATTCCCGTATCTTCGCTTGTTACATTTGTTGAGCTTGTGCTTGAGCTTCCCGAACCCGAACTGCCTGTGGCAGTTGTTGAATCGGGGGTAAGGGTTGCAGAGCTTTCAGCCGCTGTCATATCACTCCACGAAAGCTTAAGCCTTGCGGAAATATAACCGCCGTCGTTTTCGGTAATTCCGTCCATAGGCGTATATGGTACGCTTATTTCAACAGGTATGTATTCGCTTTCAAGGTCTGTTGTTGTAAAGCTGAAAAGAGTAACATAACTGAATGTATGAGCTGTTCCGTCATATTTTGTGTTTGTGGTAAACTTGGCTGTATCTTCAGCTGAAATGGTTACTTCGCTGCTCTTTATGCCCTGTAAAGCCGATGTATAGCCGCTGACCGAAACAGGATTTGTTGCAATCTGAACCTTGGCTTTTGTTCCGTTTTCAGATACTGTTACAAGAGCCTGTCTGTTGTTTTCAAAGGCTGAATCGCCCATAGACTCCTGATCTAAGTTGGCGTTCCAAAGATGAATTTCCATCCAGTATTTGCCGTCTGTTATTTCACTGACGCTTGAACTGTCACTGCCTGAGGTCGATGAATTAAATCTTATGTCGGCGGAGCTTACGGCGGAGGAAACACCGTCCTTAACTGCCACTGCATAAATTGTAACAGTTTCGCTTGCTCCCGTTACCGTAAATTCACCGCTGTAAACATTTGAGCTTTCCGAAGGAACTGAGCCGTCTGTTGTATAGTAAATTTCAGCACTGTCGTCTGCTGTTATTGTGACCGTAACGGATTGATTGTTTTGGGGAGAAGTGTCCGAAACGGAAATAGTGGGGGAGTTGACCTCTGTTTCTGTGTTCGTATCTTCCACAACAACCGCATTTGCCCAGTCAAGCTCAAGTCTTGCGGCTTGGTCAAAGCCCTCCATAGCATCGGAGCTTATGCGGATGTAAATAACATCTTCCTGTTCGCTGTCTCTTTCCATTATGAAGGTTTTGGGAAATTCGTATGTTGTTTCGTCACCGCTTGTGTAGTTAAGACCGTAGTCTGTAAAATATTCGGCTATACCCGCCGATATTTCGTAGGTCGAATCGTTCCACCAGTCATAATTCATAGAATCTGCCGAGGGGTAACTCCAAAGCTTTGTTAAGTGGCCGTAAAGTCCTGCATAGTAAACCGCTTTAACTGTCAGCTTAACAGTGCTTTTTCCGTCCTTTACCGTTACAATTGCATTGCCGTCTATTGCATCGTTGCCCATTGATGTTGAACCTTGGTTTACCTCGCTCATCATAACAACGGGAACACTGTAAACAACAGCTTCGGAAGTCTCATCTTCTGAATTTTCTTCAACAGCCGTAAGTGTGTCGGTGTCAATAACAAGTCTTACAATATGTGTCATTGTTCCGACCGGAGTATTTACAACAAGCTGAACATTTTCAATATCATCGATACTGCCAAGCTCAACCAAAACGTAATTATAGCCCTCATCGTCTGTGGATACTTCCAAAACGGTGTAATTCTCACCGTCAACTGCCTGTGAAATATCTCCTATCATTGAATTTGTATAGGCTAATTTCACATAAACCTTGCCGTCTGTAACAGTAACGGGAACGGCTTCTGTAGTGAAATAGCTGCCTGCGCTTGATGTTTCGTCAGAATCAGATTTAAGTATTGATATGTCTGCTGTGTAGTTTCCGTCTGCAACATATTTTTTAAGAGTATCTGTATTAACGGCAACTCTTACAATATGTGTCATTGTTCCTACCGGAGTATTAACCACAAGCTGAACATTTTCAATATCATCGATATTGTCAAGCTCAACCAAAACGTAATTATAGCCGTCTTCGTCTGTGGACACTTCCAAAACAGTATAGTTTTCTCCGTCCAAAGCCTGTGAAATGTCACCTATCATTGAATTTGTATAGGCTAATTTTACATATGCCTTTCCGTCTGTAATTGTAACGGGAACAGCTTCTGTTGTGAAATAGCTGCCTGCACTTGATGTCTCGTCAGAATCGGATTTAAGTATTGATATGTCTGCTGTGTAGTTTCCGTCTGCAACATACTTTTTAAGAGTGTCTGTATTAACTGCGACTCTTACAATATGTGTCATTGTTCCTATCGGAGTATTAACCACAAGCTGAACATTTTCAATATCATCGATACTGTCAAGCTCAACCAAAACATAATTATAGCCGTCTTCGTCTGTGGATACTTCCAAAACAGTGTAGTTTTCTCCGTCAACAGCCTGTGAAATATCTCCTATCATAGAATTGGTGTAAGCTAATTTTGCATATGCCTTTCCGTCTGTAATTGTAACAGGAACGGCTTCGGTTGTGAAATAGCTGCCTGCGCTTGATGTTTCGTCAGAATCGGATTTAAGTATTGATATATCTGCTGTATAGCTTCCGTCTGAAACCTCTATACTGCTCTTCGAAACTTCCGTCAGGCTGTCCCAGTAAATTTTTGCAATGCTTACAGCGTCAAAATATCCGTTTTCAAAATATAAGCCTTCAAGCTCTCCGGTCAGACTGCTCATTGCCGGAACGTAAATTGTGAAATTTGTATAGTAATATGCGGCATAATCGCCTGTCAAGGGGAAGGTTACCTGTGAAACAACCTGTGCGTCATCACTGAAAAAGGAATCTGAATAGTCAATATCACTTTTTTGAACATCTGTTCCCTCGGTTATTAAACTTCCGCTTGTATCATTGTTTTCATAATAACCGTTAAATTCAGTTATATACAAGGGTTCTGTTTCCGTTCCGTTTATAATGTCTGTGGTCAGAGAAATGTTTCCCTCACTGTCAACATTTATTACGGCGGTTATTGTTTCGTTTTCTACAAGGCTGTGAGAAACAGTATCTGTGTAAAAAGCAATTTCAACTGTATACTCACCCTCTGCCAGTTCTTCTGTGGGAAGATTTATTGTTTCATCCTCTACGGCAAGTGACAAGGCGTCTAAAATTGCACTCTTTATGGCATTGCTTGAATAGGTTGCTCCGGAAACTGCGTCAACGCTGTTTATAGCCTCTGCGTCTGTTGATAAGAGCCCGATTATGGCATCTGCAAGACCCTCTGCCGCCGCTTCAAGCTTAGACTTGTTTGTTTCGGCATATGTTCCCGAAAAGTTAGTCCCTTCAACTGTAATTGCCGTAATATAGCCGTCTGTTACCGTAACGGTTACATTAACGTCATATGAGCCGAACTGGTCAACATGGGCTGTTCCTGTATAGGTTTTTACTGTACTCTCTTCTGTCAGTGAGCTGTAGTCTATAGCTAAATAAGCATTTTGAGCTGCATTTATAGCACCTATAAACATATTTACATAAACGCCGTCGGCACTGTTGTCGGGAATATCAAAGGTGATTTGAGTTACATTTCCGTCCTCATCTGTTCCTGTTATATCGGCGTTTATGGTGTCGCCGCTTGCAGAACTGCCCTGATAAATTTTCCAATCAGAAGCCCAGCCGCTTATTGTACCTACGGTTACTGCCTGTAAATTTACGGAAATCTCCGCCGAACCGTCACTGTTTACCGTTAAAACAGCACCTTCTATACATGAAGCCGCCATAGAATCATTTGAAATATTACTTGCATTTTTAAGATAAACATCTATATCATATTCACCGGCTTCAAGTTCAGCCTGAGCAGAGCCGAATGAATAAGTGACTGCCGCAAGAGTGTCTGTATTAACGGCAACTCTTATAATATGTGTCATTGTACCGACTGGGGTATTAACCACAAGCTGAATATTTTCAATATCATCTATACTTTCAAGTTCTGCCAAAACATAGTTATAGCCCTCATCGTCTGCGGACACTTCCAAAACAGTGTAGTTTTCACCGTCTAAAGCCTGTGAAATGTCGCCTATCATTGAATTGGTGTAGGCTAATTTTACATATGCCTTTCCGCCTGTTACAGTAATGGGAACAGCTTCTGTTGCGAAATAGCTGCCAGCGCTTGATGTTTCATCGGAATCGGATTTAAGGATTGATATATCGGCGGTATAATCTCCGTCGGCAACATACATTTTAAGAGTATCTGTATCTATGGCAACTCTTACAATATGTGTCATTGTACCCACCGGAGTATTAACCACAAGCTGAACATTTTTAATATCGCTTACACCGTCAAGCTCGACTAAAACGTAATTATAGCCCTCATCGTCTGTAGATACTTCCAAAACAGTGTATGTTTCACCGTCAAGAGCCTGTGAAATATCGCCTATCATTGAATTTGTATAGGCTAATTTTACATAGGCTTTTCCGTCTGTTACAATAATGGGAACAGCTTCTGTTGTGAAATAGCTGCCCGCACTCGAGGTCTCGTCGGAATCGGATTTAAGTATTGATATATCTGCAGTATAGCTTCCGTCGGAAACTGTTATCGTTTCGGAACTGCCGCTGTTTTCTTCATCATCATCGGGAATTGCAAGAGAAAGAGCTGACATAACCGCCTCGATTATTGCGTCAGATGAATATGTTGCGCTTGTAACTCCGTCAACTGAGTAAATTGCGGAAGCGTCGGAAGCGGAAAGCCCCACAAGCTTTTCCGAAAGACTTTCAGCCGCTTCCTCAAGCTTGGCCTGAGAGGTTTCGTTTCCGCCGTCGCCATCGACAGTCAAAGCTGTTATAATTCCGTCTTCAACTGTTACCGAAACGGTAATTTCATAGCCGAAATTGGCTACGGTTGCCGTACCTGTGTAAACCTTTGCAGAGGTTTCGCCTGAGCTGCCGTAGTCAAAAGCCAAATAAGCGTTTGTTGTCATAGTAACAACATCTACATAAAGGCTGACGTAAACTCCGTCATAGCTGTTATCGGGCAGGTCAAACTCTATGGCTGTTATGTTTCCCTCTGAATCAGTTGTTTCTTCGGCGGCAACAGTGTCGCCGGAAGCGGCTGTTCCCTGATAAACAAGCCAGTTAGTTGCCCAGCCTGTTATGCTGCCCATAGAAACGGAAGTCAGCTCAACCTTGATTTTAGCAGAGCCGTCATCATTTACAGTCATTTCGCCGCCTACAATACAGCTTGCCGCCATAGAATCGTTTTCAATATTGCTTGCATTTTTCATCGATACCCCTATGTCGTATGTGCCGGGGGTAAAGGTCACGCCGTCTGAACCGAAGGTGTATTCCGTTTCGGACGCCGTCAGATCTACGGCACTGCCGGAAGCTGTTTCTTCATCAAGAATATAATTTGATTGATCATTTGTCTCGGCTGCAAAGCCCGTGTTTATGGCAGAAACTGCCATAACCGCCGAAAGAGCAGCCGCAAAATATCTTTTGATTTTCATTGATACCTCCTGATAAATTATAAATTTGTGTTAGCTAAAGCTAACCATGATTTAAAAAAATATAGGCTTTTGCCTAAACCGTTATAACAAACCGTCTGTTTTTGAAGCTTTCTATTTCAAGCTCCACACCGTAGGTTTCCTTTATTGTCTCGGAGGTTATAACCTCTGACGGCTTTCCGTATTTTATGATTTTGCCGTTCTTCATAGCCAAAATTGAGTCGCTGTAATAGGCGGCTTGGTTTATATCGTGTAAAATCATAATTATGGTTATTTTATATTCCCTGTTCAGCTTTTTTATAAGACGAAGGGTTTCTATTTGGTTTTTTATATCCAAATAGGTTGTCATTTCGTCTAAAAGCAGTATTTTGGTGTTTTGTGCCAAAGCCATTGCTATCCAAACTCTCTGACGTTCTCCTCCTGAAAGCTCTGAAACTCTTTTCCTGCGAAATTTCTCAATTCCCATTGTTTCGAGGGCAAAATTTATACACCTTTCGTCTTCGGCATAATCTCTCTTGCAGCAGCCCCTATGGGGAATCCGCCCGTAGCTTATAAGCTTTTCAACCCTTATGTCTGCCGGGGCTGTGTTGTGCTGATGTACTATGGCAAGCTCCCTCGCAAACCTTTTCAAGGAAATTTTGTCAATGTTTTCGCCGTTTAAGGTAACAACGCCTTTCTGCGGCTTCAAATTCTTTGACATAACGTTAAACAGCGTTGACTTTCCGCAGCCGTTTGCCCCTATTATGGTTGTTATCTTCTCTCTTTCCACCTTAAAGGAAATGCCCTCAAGCACCTTTTTGCCGCTTTCATATGAAAACTCGATATTCTTAATTTCCATAGGTTTTGTCACTCCTTTTAAGCAGAATAATGAAGAATGGACCGCCAACAACCGACATTATGACAGCCGGAGAAATTTCGTAGGGGTAGGCTATAAGTCTGCCGACGGTATCCGCAAGGAGAAGTGTGAAAGCTCCCAAAAGTGCGGAAAAGGGTATAAGCAGCTTGTGTTCGCTGCCTACTAAAATTCTACCCATATGTGGAACGATAAGCCCCACAAAGCTGACTGCCCCGGCAACAGCCGTTGTTATAGAAGCCAAAAGAACAGCAACAACAGAAACAATAAGCCTTAAAGCCGTTACGTTTACCCCTAAGCTTCTTACGGTTTTGTCCTCTAGAGCCAAAAGGTTGCACCTGCCGGAAATTATTACCGCAAACAGAAGCCCTATGATTACATATATTGACAAAAGTCTTACGTCCTGCCATGTTTTCATAGATATGTTTGCGTTTATAAGCTCCGATGCACTTGTGTAGCTTTGACCGCTCATTGAGTTAAAAGCACTTGAAAGCCCGGAAAAAACCGCATCTGTAGCCACACCCACAAGAATTATTCTTAAAGGCGAAAAGCCATTTTTGTATGAAAGGCTGTAAACTAAAATACAGGCTGCCATACCGCCCATAAAAGAAAATACGGGAGTAAAGAAAAACAGCGTAGGGAAGTAAGCTATTATAAGGGCGCTGACAAAGCTTGCCCCGGAAGATATGCCTATAATACCCGGATCTGCAAGAGGATTTTTAAGAACAGCCTGAAAAAGAACACCGCTGACTGCCAAAGCAGCCCCGGCTAACATTGCAATTATAATTCTTGGGAAACGTAAGTCGCAGATTATGGAAACTGTTTCGTCCGGCTCAACAAAAAGCCCTCGAAAAAGCTGACCGTAGCTGACCTTTAAGCTGCCTGAATTGACAGCAAAAACAAAAAGCCCTATAAGCAAAGCCGTAATTATAACAAAGCTTAAAATTTTCTTATATCTCATGTCATTTAACACACCTCCGAATTAACTTGATTTTAGCATAAAACCTATTAATGATAAGCAGAAAAAAATCCGAATAATTCTGTTAGCTCAAACTAACAAGAATCAAATTTCCCCCATTTAGCAGTTTAAGGAATAATAATTTTCCGATATTACCGAAAGACATTCGATAGTGCCGAAAAACATTATTCCTTAAATTAAGTGAAAATATATATTGTAATATGGAGGTCAATTTGTGCCCGTCAAACAGATTTATTTTACAGTTATCAGTTATTAGGTTAAACTAACACAAATTAGCATTTGCTAACTCACAACTAAAATATCACAATTTTTAATATCTGTCAAGTGCTTTTTTCTTTTTTCGGAAATTTTTTATTGATTTCTTGCTGACCTTATGTTATATTTATTTTGACGGAAGAATATTTTCCGCCGCAAAGAGGAGTGACGGGCGGTTATTCCTTGCCTTCCTGCTAACATAAGAAAGAGGTGATGCTTATGATTTAGGCATTTGTCTTTGGAATTATGTAAAAAAGGAGGGATTTGTCTATGATAGAGGTTATATATGATATTTATGCTTTTGCTATACTTATTGCTATAGTAATTCGTATAATAAAAATAATTTCAAACATAACAAAAAAATAACCGTCGGGCAACCCAAAAACCTAAACGGTTATTTTTATAACTTTACTATAGGTGAGGGATGACTGCTTTCAGTCATTCCTCTTTGTATTTATATAATACCACAACACCCCAACACTGTCAAGCAAAAATTAAGCCTGCGGCATAGCCTTAAGCCCTTCAAGGTTAAATGTGATTTCAGCGGCGGATTTAGGCATATTTTTGTTTGTTGCAGCAGCCTTTATTTTAATAACCGCAAAAACAGGCTTATTTAATCTATCTTTTTTGTAATGCATTTTCTCTGTAGGAATAACCCAAATACTGTCACTTTCCACCTTCGCTTTAACCCATTCTCCCTCAAAACCGGCATAATAAAGTTCGGACAGCTTTCCCTTTAAAACCTGAGATTTTTTCGATTTATAATATATTTCCTTGGCTTTTAAAAGCACTCTGTCATTTTTGCCGTCTATTATAAGTCTTGCGGGGTGAATAAAGCCTTTATTTCCCATTGAGGGACTTCCGTCATCCTCGTGAATTACCTTAAAGGGCAGCTCATAAGCTCCCTTTTCCAAACGGAAAAGACTGTCGGGCTCAGTTCCTTCAGTTACGCTTCCACAGTCATTCTTCCTTATTTCCGCCAGCTTTTCTATAAATTCTTCTCCGAACATTCCGCAAATTTTATTATATTCCTTTTCACACAGCTCATAGCTTATAGAAAGCTTTTTACAGAATAAGCTGAAAAATTCAAGTCTTTCCTTTTCAATTAAATTTATTATTTTTCGACTGTTTTCCGTTAATTTATATTCACAGCCGAAATCATATTCTGCTTTTTCAACATAGCCTGTTTCGCAAAGCTTCTTCAGTGCAATACTGGCGCTTGAACCTTTCACGCCTAAATAGCTGCAAATTTTACTTTGTGAAACCTTTTCTCCCTCAAGATGATTTATTGCCATAAGGTAATTCAGCTGTGACTTAGTAATATTCATATTATAATATCCCCCTTAAAGCTGTACGTTGTTTGTTCAGACTAACTCTTATAAGCCTTAGCTAACTGTTTGGATATATAATAATATTTTTTAGTTACTTTGTCAATAAAAATTACAAAAATCGGTTGACAAAATAATTTTTCTCTCTTATAATTGGCTTAACAGATAAAAATTTTTTCAAACTTATCGGAATGCCCGTCCTGAATGGTTTGTATTTATTTTAAGGAATTGATGATTTAAGGTAATAAAAAATAATTTTGCAGAAAAATTCTACGCTCCACGCATAAATAAAACCTTAGAATTTATGATATGTGACGGTTTTATTTATTGCTCTTCCGCTTGATTTTTCCACCGCTACAGCTAAAATTATTTTTTATTTTGAATTTTTCATCATTTTCTTCATGCAAAAAATCATTTAGGAGGTCTTTTTTATGCTGAATAAGCGTCTTTTATCACTTATTCCCGACCTAAAGCAAATTGTTTTCAGGTCGGTGTTTTTCAAATGGCTGACACTTATATCAAGCCTTATCATAACAACAGCCCTGTGCATTTTCATAAACGGCTGTCTTTTTGAAGTAAAATCCCCAAATATATTAATAATTCTGATTGTTATTGCAGTCTGCATAATTTTAAGGTGCTGTTTTACTTATTTTTCCGTAAAGGCTTCAACGGAACTTTCTCAAAAGGCAAAATTCAGACTTCGTGAGCTTGTGTTTTCCCACCTTGCAAAAATTGGTTCTTCCTACAGCCGCTATGTTTCCACTGCCGAAGCGGTTCAGGTAAGCGTTGAGGGCATAGAACAGCTTGAAAGCTATTTCGGGGCATATCTCCCCCAGCTTTTTTATGCCGCCGCTGCTCCTGTTACGCTCTTTATATTTATATCATTTCTTGATATTTGTTCGGCGGCTGTGCTTTTGGTCTGTGTCCCCTTAATCCCTCTTTCGATTATATTTGTTCAGAAAATCGCAAAGCGGCTTTTGTCAAAATATTGGAACGAATACACAGGCTTAGGGGACACCTTTCTCGAAAACATACAAGGGCTCACAACACTGAAAATTTACGGAGCGGACGAGGAACGTCACAAGGATATGAACATAAAAGCGGAGAATTTCAGAAAAGCAACAATGCGTGTTCTTATTATGCAGCTTAATTCAATTTCCGTAATGGATATTGTGGCATACGGCGGAGCGGCGGCAGGCATAATAACAATGCTTTACAGATTCGCTGCAGGAAAAACAACCTTTCTTTCCGCAGTTATAATAATTCTCATCTCCTCTGAATTTTTCATACCTGTTCGTCAGCTTGGCTCATTTTTCCATATAGCTATGAACGGCTCGGCAGCGGCTGACAAAATTTTCAAAATACTCGATACAGAAATTCCCAAGAGGGGCAGCGAAGGTTTTCCCGAAAATTCGGACGTGAAATTTGAAAATCTCTGCTTTTCTTATGAGGACAACAAGGAAACTCTAAAAAATATTAATCTCGAAACAAAAACAACAGGGCTTTACTCCTTTGCCGGAATGAGCGGCTGCGGAAAGTCCACAATGGCGGCACTTCTGACAGGCAGACTGACAGACTACAGCGGCAGCCTTAAAATCGGCGGTACTGAAATAAACCATCTCAGCGAAAAAGCCCTTTCCGAAACCGTCACATTAATAGAACACAACAGCCATATTTTCAAAGGAACGATAAAATCCAACCTGCAAGCAGGCAAAAAGACGACGACCGAGGAAGAAATATTAACCGCCCTTAAATCAGCAGATCTTTCGGAATTTTCTACAGACGAAGGACTTAACCGCCCTGTTTCCGAGGAAGGCTCAAACCTATCCGGCGGTCAAAGACAGCGGCTTGCATTGGCAAGAGCCTTACTCCACGATACACCCATTTACATTTTTGATGAAGCTACATCAAATATAGATGCGGAAAGTGAAGAAACAATAATGAAAAACGTCCGCCGTCTTTCCGAGACAAGGCTTGTTATTCTTATTTCCCACAGACTTGAAAATCTGAGAGGCTCAGAGAACATATTTGTTCTCAATAATGGCGAAATAAAAGAACGGGGAAAATTTGAAGAGCTTATAGACCGAAAAGGACTTTTTGCGGATATGTACGGAAAACAGAAATATTATGAGGACTATGCTTCGGGAGGTGTTCAAAATGAAAAAGAGTAAAAGCAACTTGAAAATAATGGCAGAGCTTATTGTTCTTGTAAAGCCTATTCTGCCGGTTATGGTTTTTGCGGTTTTCCTCGGAATTTTGGGCTTCATTGCCGCTTCCGCAATTCCCGTCGGGGGAGCTATTGCTCTTTTAAATAAATTGGGCTTTCAAACTCCTCTTTCCTTTAAAACAGCTGTAATTGCTATGGCTTTTGCCGCAGTTTTAAGAGGAATTTTAAGATACGGCGAACAGGCTTCAAACCACTACCTTGCCTTTAAGCTTCTTGCTATAATCAGAAGTAAGGTTTTCGGTGCTTTAAGAAGGCTTGCTCCGGCAAAGCTTGAGGACAGCGGCAAGGGAAATCTCATTGCCCTTATAACAAGCGACGTTGAGCTTTTGGAGGTGTTCTACGCCCATACAATTTCACCTATTATTATAGCGACCGTTACATCGATAATATACACTCTTTTTATAGCTTCTTTTTCGCCTGCATTGGCAATTATCGCAGCGGCAGCCTACATTTTTGTGGGCATATTTATCCCCATGTGGAACGAAAAAAACGTAAAAGCCCCGGGCAGAGATTTCAACCAAAACTCCGGTGAGCTTAACACGATTTTTCTTGACAGCTTAAGAGGCTTAAAGGAGCTTATGCAGTATGACTGTGTAAATGAAAAACAGGCTGAAATACTTGAAAAGACAAAAACTCTTGAGCAGCTTCAAAACAAGCTTAAATCTAGGGAAGTTAAGACACTGAACATAACGGAAATAACAATATATATCTTCAACATAATTATGATTTTTTCGGCATTTTCATTGCATACCAAAGGCATAATCCCCTTTTCCTCCGCACTTATCTGCTCAGTAACTCTTATGAGCTCCTACGGACCTGTTACGGCTCTCAGCAATCTTTCAAACAACCTTGCCAAAACCCTTGCAAGCGGCGAGAGAGTTTTAAACCTTTTGGAAGAAGAACCGGAAACAGAGGACAAAACCGACGGTATCGACAAAACCCTATCAGATGTTGACTGCAGGAATGTTTCATTCGGCTATGGTGATGTGAAAATTCTTGACGGCATCAGCCTTAAAGCCGAAGAAAACAAAATAACCGGAATATTGGGCAAAAGCGGCTGCGGAAAGTCAACACTGCTAAAGCTGATAATGCGCTTTTGGGACAAAGACAGGGGCGAAATTTTGTTATCCGGCAGTGAAATAAAAGAAATAAACACAGAGTGTCTGAGACAAAATCAAAGCTACTGCACACAGGAAACACACCTTTTTAACGATACCATAGCAAACAACATAAAAATCTCCGCCCCGAAAGCCACACAGGCGGAAATCGAAGCGGCCTGTAAACAAGCCTCTCTTCATGATTTTGTTATGACACTCCCCGAAGGCTACAACACCCAAATAGGCGAACTGGGCGACAGACTTTCAGGCGGCGAAAAACAGAGAATAGGCTTGGCGAGAGCCTTTCTTTCCTCTGCTCCCATAATGCTTCTTGACGAACCCACAAGCAACTTGGACAGCCTAAATGAAAAAATAATACTTAAGGCACTCTGCGAAAACAATGATAAAACCGTAATCCTCGTTTCTCACAGACCCTCAACCTTAAGCATTGCCAATAAAATTTACAATATCCAAAGAACAGGAGATGAAACATAATGAAAATATTATTCATAGCCGCCGGCTTTCTTTTTACAGCCTTGGGCGTTGTAGGGGTATTCCTGCCCATACTGCCCACAGTTCCTTTCCTGCTCCTTGCCTCAGTCTGCTTTGCAAAAGGCAGTGAAAAAGTGAACCGTTGGTTTAAGTCCACAAATCTTTATAAAAACAACCTTGAGGAATTTCAAAAAAGCGGCTCAATGACCCTTAAAACAAAGCTCTGCATACTTATTCCCGTATCAGTAATGCTTATTTTCGCCTTTCTGATGATGCACAGCATCCCCGGCAGAGTCACGATAATCGTGTTGATTGTTTTAAAATATTACTTTTTCATTTTCAAAATAAAAACCGTAAAATGATGTTGAAAATATATTGCAAATATTGAAAAGCAGCTTTACTGTATAAAATCCAATAAACTACAGCAATGTATCTTTATCTTCTTTGGGAAATCTCGGAATAAAAACCTGCTAAAACTATAAATCTCCCAGCTTCTGATTGTATCTTCAAGAAACAGGGAGATTTTTATTGTTAAGAATCATATTGATTCGTTTTCCACAAAAATCAGTTCATGCTGTATAAATTCACGCACTCTTTGCTTAATGTTGTTTACTCTGCCAACCCATTCCAACTGGTTACGCTTTTTGAGAGCCTCGTCAACACCTTCACGCTTTTTATACTCTTCAATAAGTATTTTTTCCATTTCAACCGCCTGTTTGTCAATGTCTATTAAATGGTATTGAAGTTTCCCTGTGTTACGGTAAAAAAGAAATCTGTCATTGTCCATTGTGTTTTTCAAAAATCTTTTGCGTTCTTCGCCGTACCAGTGGGATAAGGGATAGTTATGGTCGGGTTTGGGCGGTTCAGGCGGTTCTATTCCGTCACCGAAGGTTCCGAAAAGTATGCCGTCAACTATAACAGGTTCATCTCCGTTCCTGAGTTTTTCAATATCGTTAAGCAGTTGGTTGTATTCCTCATCTGGTCAAAGACTATGCGCATATTTGCTTTTAGCAAATATGCTTATGACCAACGGCGTTTATCAACGCCCCATTCAGTAGGGGCTTGAAACCCCTACTGAATGGAAAGGAAGTACCCAACGCCTAAGAGGCGGGGTACTTCCTTTGTTGGTTAAATAATATTTTTCATCCATTGTCTGTTTCCTCCTTAAAAATTTATTCTGTATATATTATAAAGTATAAACAGTTATATAGCAAGAGGAATTTTAAAACAAGTTATGACAAATTTTACAGCTATCTTCTAATGCAAAGCTGTACATTTTTATATGGCAAAATTTAAAATTTTACGCTATAATAATTTTAACAGCAAATTTTTATAAAGAAAGGGAGATTAAAAATGGCATCTCATTCCAAAAGTCCCGAAGCCCATAGTAGAGCCGTAGCAAAGTACACCAAAAACAATTATGACCGCATAGATTTTAAAATGACTAAAGAAAGCGGTCTGAAAGCCAAGCTGACCGACCATGTTTCCGCAACAGGTGAGAGTATAAATCAGTTTATTACAAGGGCTGTTATCGAAACAATATCAAGAGATGAGGAAAAGGCACAGTCCAATGAATAAAACGGGACTGTGCCTTTTCGATATGGAACAATTATAATGTCCAATCTCTTATATGCCGTTTTATATCTTTTGCTTGAACTTCTTTGAGTTTTGCTTTTTCGGCTTCTTTTTGTTGCTTTATTTCATCTTTGGCTTTCCGGCTTGCCCAAAGCCTTTTTGCGAGTTCGGCTTTGTCGGGAGTGTAATCCCAGCCGTCTTTGGATTCATAATTGTATTTGATGTTATCCCAAGTTTCGGAAGAAAACTCTAATTCTATCAGCTTCTCTTGAAGCTGTTCCTTTTCCGCTTTTAACTCGTCCTGTCTGCTTTTCAGCTTTTTGGTTGAAAGAGTGCCGTATTTTTCCCTTGAATTTTCAAACATTTTATAGGCATACTGCCATTTGCTTCTGAAAGATCTATATTCTGTCAATTCCTGCCCCGAAAGGCTGTCGGGATCAACATTTCTGAACTTTTCAAGCTGCGGTTTTAATTTCCAGTAACTGTTTATGGCTTTTATATGTTTCTGAATATCGTGCATTATTTTTTCATTATCTTCGATTTTATTTTCCATTGAAGCCATAGAAACTGTTCGGCTTTCATATTTTTCAAGAAAAAGTCCGTATATTTCTATGTTAGCCAAATCCAGCTTGCCGTTGTAGAAATCCCGACAGTCATAGCCGTAATCACCGAAAAGATTGTCAACTATCCAGTTTCTTGAATCTGTGGTTAATTGCCCATTCTTACCTCTTTTCCAGCTTATAAGGTTTATATCTTCGCTGTAGGAAACAGTAATAACCTTATTAATCTTGTTATCGGTCATTTCTTTGTATTGCTCTTTATGACTTATTCTGAATTTTATGGCATCTTCCGTATAATGCGAACCGAGGGATTTTGCCCTCAGAAATCTTTGCTGCTTGCCGTCATCGGCTGCCAAATCCAAATCCTTAAAAGCGAGGTGCATACCTTGTTTAATTTCAAAATTTTTACGCTTCATATCTTCAATAAATTCTTCGTATGATGAAGCCTTTTTTATTGAAGCATCTATTTCCGCCTTAAGCCATTTGCGTTTGCTTCGTGATTTTATTTTATCCATCATAGACTGTTCTCTTTTTTATTGCTTTGGGCGGCTCTTTGCGGTTTTTAATTCTGTATTTCAGCATACTTTCGGAGTATTCAAGGGAAATGGACTTAGCATACATAAACCTTGCCATATTTTCGTCCTTGAAGGCAAGACCTTTTCTGTCGCCGGATTTTATTTTGTAACCCGCTTCTTGCATAAGACGAATGAAATTATCATAATCAGCGGCTTGCTGAACTGCATTATCAATATTCTTTTTGAGCCGGTATTTGTGATTAAAGATTTTGGGAATATTATTGTAGGTTTTCTCAACCGCCGTAAAAATTAATTCTTTGAGATTTTTGTTAAGTGCTTCGGATTTTGCCGGAGCTTTTTTCTTTTTATGGGCTTCTTCAAATTTTTTGAAAGCATAGTCAATGTTGCTTTTAAGAAATCCGACAAACTCATCTTTGCTAAGTCCTGTCTTTTCAGATATTTCCGCAGAATTGTTTTCAATGTAATCTTCAAGAGAAGTGTTAATGCTGTCTTTGATATTTTTAAGACTACCCAATATAATTTTGTTAAAGCCTTTTATTTCTTCATCATTTAATGAGAGTTCCTCCGCAGAAAGAAGCCCTTGCGGATACTCTTTTTTATTGTTCCGAAATACTCATCAATTTTCAGAAAAGCAAGTTTTCTTAAATCTCTTCTCTAAAAAGTGTTCCGTCTTTATCGATAACACTTAAATTGTTTTCAATACAAATGTCATTTGATACAGCTTGTATCTGAGCTAAAATACCTTTGTTAAAGTTTAATTTGTGAAAAGTTTTGAAGTCAACGGAGTTCAGAATAATGTGATTATGTATGTGGTCTTTGTCGGTATGGGTGGCAATAACATACTGATAGTTCGGATAATATCTCCTCATAAGTTCTTTGCCGATTTCAAGAGCCTGTTCCGGTGTTATATCATCATCGTGAGAGAAAGATTGGAAAAGATGCCATGCTATGTTGTTTCCTTTTTTAATGACTTCTTTGCTTCTGACTTGTTCAAACTGAATCTCAGCATACTCAGGTGTGCAGTAATAGCTGTCGATTAATTCTCCGTTTTGTGTCTTGTCTTTTCGGAGAATGTATTCGAGAGTATTTTTTAAATGAGTGTCACTCGTGTTTTTGATGTCAACCATTGGGAACCCGAAAGAATTAGGGTATCTATGCTGTAGGTAATAAAATACATTACGCATTAACACCCGAACGACATCGGGCGCCGCAGACGTTTTTGACGAAGTCAAAAATTCTGATAACACCGAGCCACGAGTTAGGTACGCCAAGACGTTCTTTAAGTTTTAAAGAGCCGAGCGATAAATACCGACAGTTTAAAACGGACACAGCAACTCCGCCGGCGATGAAGTGCAAAACATATAATGATGCTTGCAGCCACAGTCCGAGCGTTCGAAGCGTCACAGGCAATGGGCAGGGCTTCGGTGTGCCCGGTCAGAACTTTTGTCTGCAACAAAAGCGGCAACTTCAATTTTTTTTGAAAAAATTCACAGCAGCCGTCGGACTTCTTTCCGATTCCAAGAGGTGAAATCCTGTGAGGTTAAGCTAATAACCGTCTGACGAGCCATAAAAATATTTGTAACTG
>JAJQFU010000020.1 GCA_021200955.1 Clostridiales bacterium
TAAAAAATTTGTAGTTTACAGAAATATGCAAAACATAATTTTTCGTGCGTTCGTCCTGGACTTTTAAAAATTTTCATTGACTTTTTAAAATCTTTAATGTATAATGGTAAACTGTAGGCGGATATGGCGGAATTGGCAGACGCGCCGGACTTAGAATCCGGTTCTTCGTGAGTGCAGGTTCAAGTCCTGTTATCCGCACGTATCTTAATTTGGAGACGTATCGAAGTGGTCATAACGAGCTTGACTCGAAATCAAGTAGCCCTTTTTGGGCTCATGGGTTCGAATCCCATCGTCTCCGCTCAATATTTTTCTCTCAGCAAAAAGAACTCCCCCGAATGAGGAGTTCTTTTTTATGTTTAAAGCTTATTGGTTTTTACTCTTGAATACACCCATTTTGATACAAAAAAGAGCAGGTATATTTAAAACTGCGGATATCTGCCCTAATATCAAATGCAATTCATAACAACGCTTATCATCATTTCCTTCTCATTCGGATTTGATTCTGCTATCATAATCGTCAGTGCTACCAATGTGTGATCGTCTATCAATTTTTCATTGTTGAAAAAAAGCTTTTCATTTTTATCTAAAAAATATAAAAATACTGCCGCAGCTATTCTTTTATTTCCGTCATAAAAGCTATGATTTTTTGTAATAAAATATAAAAGATTGGCAGCCTTTTCTTCTAAAGTGGGGTAAACATCTTCACCGCCGAAGCTTTGATAAATGTTTCCTATGCTTCCTTTAAAGGAGTCGTCCTTTTCTGCTCCGAATAAATCGGACTGTGAAGAAAATTTCATACTGTCGATTAGTTTTTTACATTCTTCATAGGTCAGTCTGTATACAGAGCTGCTGCCTTTCGGTCTTTTCATTGTTTGGTGGTCATAATCGTCCAACAAGTCTAAGGCAGTATTATACCGTTCTATTACCGAAAGAACCTGCTCCGCATCAAGGCTGTTTTGAGTACGCTTCATAATTTGTATAACCTCGTTTAGCTGGTTTATACGACTATTATTCACTGCGTAGCCCTTTAATATGTAATCATGCAAAACAGAATTTGACCAGCGTCTAAACTCTACGCCTCTTGCAGACTTTACTCTGTAGCCGACAGAAATTATTACATCTAAGTTATAATATTCTATTTGGCGTTCAACTTCCCTGTCACCTTCTTTTTGAACTGTCGCAAATTTTGCGACAGTTGAATATTGACCGCTTAATTCTTCTTTTCTTGCGTTGGCTATATGCTTGCCTATGGTTTTTACATCACGGTCAAAAAGCTCAGCCATTTGCTGTCTGTTTAACCAGACTGTGTCATCTTTTATTATTGTATTCAGACTTACTGTTCCGTCTGATGATTGAAATAATACCAATTCCGTATTTGTATTTGTATTTGTGTTTGTGTTCATATCCGTTCCTTTCTCTTTTTAAGTATATTGAAGCATTATTTGGCTTTGGGGAAAGCCAAAACCATAGTCAGTCCCTCCCCGGGAGCTGAATAAGCAGAGATAGTTCCTCCCATTTCTTCTGTCAGTTCCTTGGCTATGGAAAGCCCCAAGCCGTTGCCCCCCATAGACCTTGAACGGGCTTTGTCTATACGGTAGAAGCGCTCGAAAATTCTGTCAAGCTCCGCTTCGTCTACCCCTATGCCGTTATCGCTTATTTCAAGATAATACTTCGTTTTGCCCCAGGTTATTTTAAGGGTTATGTCTGCGCCATCGCCGCTGTATTTAATAGAATTGCCCACAATGTTGTTTACAACCTGCATAAGGCGGCTTTCATCAGCCATAATGTAACAGGGATCGGCTTTCGGGGGAATAAGCTTAAGGGTGTGGTTATTGCTTTCGGCAGTAATAATAGACTGTGTTATGCAGTTTTCAGCTATTTTAACGAGGTTCAGCTTCTGCCTATCAAAGCGGACGGTATTAGTGTCCAAACGTGAAAGAGAAAGAAGATCCCCTGCCAAAAGAGACATTCTGTCAGTGGCGTCGTCAATTATTTTCAAAAAGTCACGTGCCGTATCTATATCTTCAACAGCTCCGTCAAGAAGTGTTTCCACATAGCTTTTAATGGTGGTTAAGGGCGTGCGGATTTCGTGAGACACATTAGCCACAAACTCCTTCCGCATATCGTCAAGCTCTCTGTATTTTGTTATATCCGAAAGAACGGCAACCACGCCGCTTACGGAAATTTTCGCGCTTTCATAGGGAATTAAAGCCACATTTATATATTTATGGTTTTCTTCAACCACCGCTTCGGTGATAGTGTTTGGCAGAAGCTCCGACCTATCCACTTCTATTTTATCCAAAAACCAGTCCAGAGAAACCTTCAAACGATCGATTTCAAGCATTTCATAGCAAAGATTGTTTGCGTGAATAAGGTTTCCATGTTCGTCAAAAGCCATAACACCGTCTGTAATATTATGAAGCACAACCTCAAGCTTTCTGTTTTCGTTTTCCATATCGTTAAGTGTTTTTCTAAGCTCCCTTGACATATGGTTAAAGCTTTTAGTCAGCTGACCTATTTCGTCATTGCTCATAATGCTTATAGTTGTGTTAAGTCTGCCCTTTGCAAGCTGATTTGCCTTTTTGGTAAGCAAGGCTATGGGCTTTGTAATTGTGTTTGCAAAAATAAGGGCTATTACACAGGTTGCCGAAAGAGCCAGAAGCACCGCAATCAAAATAGTTGAGGTGGTCTGCATAAGGCTTGTGTTTACGCCTGAAGCGTCCATTTGAAGATAAATTACATATTCAACCGCACCGTTTTCGTCCTTAACAGGCAGTGCATAGGAAAACCACTCTTTAACCTGTGAATTTTCGTCAGTGCTTTTAATTCGTGTCGCAAAAGCCTCGCTGCCGGCTAAAGCCGAAATAACGGCGGAGTTGTTGTAGGTAATAAAATCATCGGAGGAAACAGATGTAGAAGAAGCTATGGTCTTTCCGTTGGGACTGATTATGCTTGCCTGAACATTTCTCAAAGAGGAGCTTGTTATAAAAAGCTTCAAAAAGGCGCTCTGAAAATTATCGAGGTTTTCATATCTGTCAATAATTTCTTCCGATATATATTCGGCACATCCCGAAAGCTCATCTTCGGCATTTTTAATTTCTCTTGAATATGTGCGCATAATTATGAAGGTTCCGCTGATTATCATAACTATAAACACCAGACTGAGATACATAAAAACCAGTTTCCAACGAATACTTTTCATTTTAACTCCTACTTATCCCGCAAAATAATAGCCTATGCCCCTTTTTGTGATTATATACTGGGGCTTTCCCGGGTCATCCTCGATTTTTTCTCTTAAACGGCGGATTGTAACATCTACCGAGCGGGCATCGCCGCAGCTGTAGTCATAGCCCCAAACCTTAGTCAAAAGCTCCTCACGTGTAAAGGGCTTTTTCTTGTTTTTGGCAAGGAAGAACAAAAGCTCATATTCACGCATTGTGAGATAAATGCTTTCGCCGTTTTTGGTGACCTCATAACGGTCATAGTCGATAACCAAATTTTTGAAGGTATCCGCTGTGGGCAGAACCTCTTCCTTTTCAGGCGTAACATAATTTTTCTTTCGGCGGATATTGGCTTTAACCCTTGCCAAAAGCTCTCTCGTTTTAAAGGGCTTTGTAACATAGTCGTCGGCACCCATTTCAAGACCCAAAATTGTGTCTACCTCGTCGGCTCTTGCAGTCAGCATAATTATAGGCACATCGCTTTTTGCTCTGAGCCTTCTGCAAACCTCATAGCCGTCCATTTTAGGCATCATAATATCCAAAATTACAAGGTCGGGCTTATTTGTCAGAGCCAAATTTAAGCCGTCCTCACCGTTATAAGCCTTTAATACGTTATATTTTTCCTTTTTAAGGTTATATTCAATAATATTTACAATACTTTCTTCATCGTCAACAACCAAAACAGTATAGTAGTCCATAAAGCACCTCTCTTAATATTTTTTATTTTTTCAGTCTTTATATATTATAAACTCATTTTCAATTTTTTTCAATGGTTAAGAGAAGCAAATTATTAAAAAAATATAAAAAAGCTCTAATATTATTAAAATTCTGTTTTACAAAGGTTTACAAGTTTGATACAATATATTATAAGAAAAAAACTTTATTAACTTTAACAGGTGATAATTATGAAAAATAAAGATTTAATTCAAACAATAAGACAAGGCGGTTTGGACGAAACACTCACAGTGCTTTACGGAGAAGCGCGCCTTGAAGAAGCAAGGGCAAGATATTCGGGGCTTATTAAAAGCTTTAAGGATTTTTTCGGATATGATGCGGAAAGCATTTTCAGCGCCCCGGGAAGAACCGAAATCGGCGGAAACCACACCGACCATCAGCACGGCTGCGTTTTAGCCGCAAGCGTAGACCTTGACATTTTGGCGGCGGTTAAGCCAAACAAGGCAGGGCTTATTCGCCTTAAGTCAGAGGGGCGGTCCTTCTGCAAGGTTGCCCTTTCCGACCTTGAGCCTAAAAAAGGCGAAGCCAACTCTACGAAAGCTCTTATAAGGGGTATGGCTTCAGGCTTTCACAATTTGGGCTGTGACTTCGGCTCTGACGGCTTTGACGCCTATGTTATTTCAGACGTGCCGGGGGGCAGCGGCTTAAGCTCCTCGGCAGCCTTTGAGGTTTTGGTAGGAACAATTATAAACAGCCTGTTTTTCGGCAATAAGGCGTCTCCCGTCGACGTGGCAAAAATAGGCGGTTATGCCGAAAATGTATTTTTCGGAAAGCCTTCCGGGCTTATGGATCAGACTGCCAGCGCTGTTGGCGGTGTCTGCGCCATAGACTTTTTCGACCCCAAAGCACCCAAGGTTCAGAGGGGTGAACTTGACCTTAAGGGCGAGGGCTATGTACTGTGCATTTTAAATTCAAAGGCAGATCATGCCGATTTAACAAACGAATATGCTTCAATAACCGATGAAATGGGACGTATAAGCAAGTATTTCGGAAAAACAGCCTTAAGAGATGTAGACGAAGCCGCCTTTTATAAGGCTCTGCCGGATTTAAGAAAATCCGCCGGAGACAGAGCTGTTTTAAGGGCTATGCATTATTTTGAGGACAACAAGAAGGCAATTCAAGAAGCGGAAGCCCTGAAGCGCGGCGACTTCGAAGGCTTTTTGAAGCTTGTAAAGGCTTCGGGGACTTCTTCCGCAATGTATCTTCAGAATGTTGTGCCTACAGGTCAGGTGAAAAATCAGGAGCTTATGGCGGCGATAGGTCTTGCGGAAAGGCTTTTAGGTGGAAAAGGAGCTGTCAGAGTTCACGGCGGCGGCTTCGGCGGAACCGCACAGGCTTTCGTCCCCTCGGAGATTGTTGCGGAATTTAAGACAGGCTATGAAGCGGCTTTCGGCAAAGACAGCTGTCGTGTGGTAAACGTCAGAAGCTGCGGCGGAGTAAAGGTTTTGTGATTACATAGAGGTGATATTAAATATGGTTATTATTAAGCCCTTCGGAATGATAGAAAAAACAGAAGTGCCTTTAATTGAAATAACAGGTGGAGGTCTTAAAGCTGAGTTTATCCCCTACGGAGCGTCGGTTCGTTCTCTTTTTGTGCCTAATAAAGAGGGAGGAATGACGGATGCTGC
Organism: Clostridiales bacterium; assembly: GCA_021200955.1. Classification (GTDB taxonomy): domain Bacteria; phylum Bacillota; class Clostridia; order Lachnospirales; family CAG-274; genus JAJQCI01. The sequence continues at coordinate 5,585 of JAJQFU010000020.1, forward strand.
CTTAGGCTATGACACCTTGGAGGAATATGTTAAAAACGACGGCTGTATGGGTGCAATTGTAGGACCCTGCGCCAACAGAATTAGGGGAGCGAAATTTTCAATAGACGGAAAAAAATACATTCTTGAAAAAAATGAGGGAAACAACTGCAACCACAGCGGAAGTGCCGGGCTTTATATGCGCCTTTGGGATTTCGAAACAGGGGAAAATTCCGTCACCTTTAAAGCTGTGTCAAAAGACGGCGAAGGGGGCTTCCCCGGCAATCTCAAAGCAGAGGTAACATACACATTGAAGGACAGCAGCCTTATTATAGAATATTCAGCAGTCACGGATAAGGCGACACCTGTCAACTTTACAAACCACACCTATTTTAATTTGTCGGGTGAGGGCAAAATCTTCGACCACATTGTAGGCGTAAATTCAGACTTTTTTACCCCTTCCGACAGTGAAAATATTCCCACAGGTGAAATCTGCACATTAGAGGGAACTCCTTTCGACCTGAGAAACCCCGTCTCTTTGGGCGAACGCCTTAAGGCTCTGCCCAAGGGGCTTGACTGCAACTATGTTTTGAAAAATGGCGGAAAGCCTGCGGTTACAGCTTACTGCCCCAAAACAGGCATAAATTTGACATTCGAGACAAATATGGAAGGTGCTCAGCTCTATACCTCGGGGCTTCTGACCGAAAGAAAGGGCAAAAATGGCTCATCCTACGGAAATTCGAGCGGTCTCTGCATAGAAGCCCAGCACTTTCCCAATGCAGTAAATCAGCCTAACTTCCCCTCACCTGTTCTTTACCCCGGTGACAAATACATACAAAAAACAGTTTATAAATTTTCTGTTAAATAACTTTCTCAGCATTTTAAAACAGACCGCCGCATAAAACGGCAGTCTGTTTTTTTATCTCTCAAAGCTTAATTTTTAATAATGAAAAAAACTTCAACAGCATCCCCTTCCCTGTTTCAAGGGTATATTTAAACTCGTCGGTTCTGCCGAAAACAACACATATAATCAGGGTCACAAGGGCAAAGGAAACAGTTCCCCTTACAAAAAAGGCAGTATATAAATGGCTTAAGTCGATTTTGCTGCAGACAGCACCCACCGCCAAAAGAGAAAGACCGCAGCAGACGCCGTATTTCACAAGCAGAAGGTTAAAGCTTTTTCCCGAAAAACCGAAATATTCTCTGTAAAGTATTCGGGATTTTAATATCATTTGGATAAGGTGGGTACAGGTTGTTCCCAAAAGAATGCCCAAAATACCCAGCTTCATTCCGAAAATAACGGATACCACCAAATTTACGCCGCTTCCGGCAATAGAGGTGTTTTTATCCTTTGCAAAAAGTCCCGAAACTCTCATAACCTGCCAAAGAGGATTTCTTAAAATAAGCAGAAAGAAGTTGAAGGAACACATATAAACAACGGGAACCTTCATAACATAAATTCTTCCGAACATAAGCCAAACTAAAGGTGTTGAGGTACACAAAAACACAACGGCGCCTATCATCGCCGGGCAAAAATTGATGAATGTCAGCCTTTTAAGCACCACATCCATATATTCCTTATCGCCCTCAGCCATTAAATTGCCTATGCTTCCCATAGTGGCGGAGCCCAGCTGCTCCAAAATTCTCGTCATTGAATTTATGATTAAGGTATATGAGGAATAAGCCCCTATGCTTAAGGTTCCTACCAAAAGTGAAATAAGGATATTGTCTGTGGAGTTTGTTATTTTTGCGGAAAGTGAGCCTATAAAAAGATGCTTAACGTTGGATAGAACGCTTTTCCGCTCCTCCTTGGGCAGTGTTCCTTTTTTGTTAAGAAATGGATAAAGCCTGTCCGCAATCATTGAAATAACTATATTTGTGGCTAAGTTCATAACAATTTGAATAAGCAGATAGACAATATAGTTTTTTGTAAGAAGCAAAAAGGCTACGCTTGCAAAGCTGAAAGCAGTTCTCACATAAAGTGAATATTTTGAAACAAGGTAATATTTTTGGTCTGCATTCAAAAGAGACTGCTTATAAGAGAACAAATAAGAGGAGGCAGTCTGAACCAAAAACAATATGTAAATCAGCCGCAGGTAGCCCATATCGATTTCAACCTTATTTATAAGAAGGTGAATAAAGGGCGTTAAGGCAAGTCCTATTGCCAAAATGGCAAAGGCAACAATTCGGTAGGCTGTTTTAAAAAGGTTCATAAGCTCGGTCAGCTTTTTTTCATCGTTTTCACGAAGAGGCACATATAAATTATAAATAATTGCCTGACCTACGCCCATTTCAGCCAAAGAAAGCATTGTAATAACCTCGGTGAAAAGGCCGTTTAAGCTGGCTGCCTGAAGCCCTAAGGTTCTTACAAGAACAATTCTGACCAAAAAGCCCAAAAAAGACTTCATAAACTGAGAAATGCTTCCGTATAACAAATTTTTAATGCTTTTTTTAACTCTTACGTGTTCTGTATTCTCTTTCATTGTTATTTTTCCTTCCGAAAAATTTTATAAATACAATTCCTTGCGGCACAAAAGCTTATAGCTTTTAAAGTCGCCCTTGACTGCAGCCCTGTCAAGAAGTCTGTATAAAAACGGCAGCCCCTTAAAGCCCCCTCTGCCGCTTAAATTAAGATAGCTTTCTCTTACATAGAAAAAGCCGTAAATGTTAATTTCATCGCCCAAAAGATAAGTTCTTCTGTAGTTTACCGCAAGCTGGTGAAGAAGCTGTTTCCTAATTTCCATTGAAAAGCTTCCGGTTCTTTCAGCCATATACTGCCACAAAGCCGTTGTTAAATAAAATGTAGTGACGGCTCTGGGCGATTTAAGACTTTGCTTTGAAACCCCGCCGTAATTTCTCAAATATGAATAGACGATTTCATCTAAGCCTATACACCTTTTCACAAAGGGATAAACGCAGTATTTGAAAACAGAGTCTTCAAACCAATACCCCTCGGGAAACCTTATGTTTTTCAAAAGCTCTGCTTTAAAAACCTTTCCGAAGGGATAGCCGAAAAGCTCCATAGGCGAAAGCTCACCGCTTTTATGCATAAACCTGTCGCAGACCTTCCCCTTTTCGTCTACTGCCGAAATACTGCCCTCTGCTATATCTGCTCCCGAGGATATTGCCGCCTTCATAAGCCTTTCAACAGCCCCTTTAGCCAAAACATCGTCTGCATCGCAAAACATAACATATCTGCCTGAAATTTTTTCCAGCCCCTTGTTTCTTGCGGCGGCTGCTCCTCCGTTTTCACTGTGAATAACCCGGAAGGACTTAAGCCCTCGGTTGTTTTTAAGCCTGCCCTCATTAAATTCCTTTAAAAGCCTGTCTGAAATTTTTCCCGTATTGTCCGTCGATCCGTCATCAATAATCACAAGCCTAAGTGAAAAGCCTGTTTCCTGCTCTGCAATGCCCAAAACACATTTTTCAATATATTTTTCGGCATTATAGGCAGGAACTATAATCTGCAAATCATATTCGGGAGAAACAAAGCTTTCACCTACTACGGAAACCTCTTTAAAGGGATAGGCTTCGCAAAGCTTTTTAAATGCTTCTTCTCCGCTTATATGTGAACTTTTTCCTGAAAAAAACAATCTCACTGACGCAGCACAGCCGAAAGCGGCTCTCATAGAAAACTTCATAAATTTTTTTAAAGCAAGATAGATCATAATTTTTTTCTCCGAAAGATTTTTATCTGTCAAAAATTTTTCTGTAAAGTCTTGTTGCTCCTATAAATGTCAAAAAGCATTTATGCTTTATTAAAAAAAGCCTTATTTTTCTTTTTAAGCCCTTTGTTTTTTTATAGTCAAGCTTTTTAAAAGCATTTTTAAGCTCGTCTCTTTCCATATATTCTCTGAGAATACGTGAAACCTCAAAAACGCTTACGTCTGAAGCGCCGCACATAGCCCTTATGCCCCAGCTGACTGAGTTTACATATTCGCCCTCTGCAAGATAACCGTATCTGCCCTTTGCCCCTTCTGCAGAAGCAAGCATTTCTTCAAGCCTTTTCGTACACTTAAATATATTGTCAAGACGCTCTCTTTTAAAGCTTGTTGTGGCGGATCTTTCGTGAACTATATATTTATAATAAATTCCTTTGTTATAAGCAACGCTTTTCAGAGGTGCGGCGTATACGTCATAGAGAAAAACAGCGTCCTGACCTGTGGATAAATTCCCTGATTTTATGCCGTTTTCAGCTAAAAATTCACGCCTGAACATTCTGTTCCATACGGCAGTAACAACCTTAAATTCCTTAGGAAAGTTATCCCAAAAGCCTTCAAAGTCATAAGCCCCTTCAAGCTCGGGAACGGAAGCATAATCGGGAACAAGCCTGTTCCCTTTTTCCTTCAGACACTCCGACCCGAAAACAACAAGGTCTGCTTTGCAGCTTTCAGCCAATTTAAAGTTATCTTCAATAAGCTTAGGGTAAAGTATATCGTCGGGGTCGCAGAAGTATATATATTCACCCACAGCGGCAGCCTGACCGTCATTTCTGGCGTAGCCCGTACCCCCGTTCTTTTTATGTATAACCCTTACGTTAGGGTTGTTTTTTGCATATTCATCGCAGATTTCTCCGCTTTTATCCTTTGAGCCGTCATCAACCAAAATAACCTCAAAGCTTTTATGGGTTTGGCTCAAAACCGACTCCATAAAAGTCTTTAAATATTTTTCGGCATTATAAACAGGCACAACAACAGATACGTCCAAAAAATCAGCCCCTCCTTAAATATCCCTTAAACTTTTTTGTAAAGTCATAAAAATATGAAAACGCAGTATACAGCCCGAAAAGACGGTGTTTTAAAAGAAACATTCTTACCCTTCGGCGGCTTCCCCTGACCTCTTTAAGGTTTAATCTCGAAAAGCCCTCTTTTACATTAGGTCTTGACATATATTCCTTAACAATTCCATACATTTTTAAGGGGGAAAGAGCCGTTAAATATCTGAAGCTGCCCGAAGCTGAATATACATATGAGCTATAAACCAAGCCTTCATATCTGCCCTTAACATAGTCGCAGTTTTCAACAACCTCTTTCAGCCTTTCCGCAAGCATATAGGTTACCTCAAGTCTGCCCTCTTTATAAACCATCATAGCTCCCCCCTGCCGCCTTATATAGCTGTAATATTTGCCGCTGTTATAAACAATTTTGTTAAAGCCGCATTCATATACATCATATATAAAAAGGGTGTCCTCACCTACTACAACATTTTTTGCCCGAATGTTATTTTTAACCAAAAGCTCTCTTAAAAACATTCTGCACCAAACAGTAGCTTCCGCCTGTCTCTCTTGGGGAAAGTTATCCCAAAAACCTTTATAATCAAGACATACTGTTTTCGGCGGAGCAAAACCGGTTTCCTTAACAAATCTGCCCCCTTCGTCTCTCAAAAAATCATAGCCGAAAACACAGACCTCAGCCTGATATTTCTCCATAAGCCTGAAATTGTCATAAATCAAAGAGAGACTTATTATATCATCGGGGTCGCAGAAGTAAATATATTTGCCGTTAGCCTTGTCCATACCGGCGTTTCTTGCGCTTGCCACGCCGCCGTTTTTTTTGTGAATAACCTTAATTCGGCTGTCCTTTTCCGCAAAGCTGTCGCAAATTTTGCCGCAGCCGTCCGTTGAGCCGTCATCAACCAAAATAATCTCTATATTGGTGTGTGTCTGCCCAAGCATAGCTTCAACCGATGAAACTAAATATTTTTCAACATTATAAATCGGTACAATCAGAGAAACATCTGTCATAAAAATCACCTAAAACGGAATCCGCCGAAAATTCCGACCCGCTGCGAAAACACCCTTCTGTCATTTTCTTATAGGCTTTTTCGTCTGTTGCAAAATGCACTAAGGCTTCCGCCGCCCTTTCAACATTTCTAAAGGGATAAACCTCTCCGTTTACTCCGTTTTTAACAAATTCGCCGTTATATCTCCAGTCATTTGCAATAACAGGGGTGCCTGCCGCAAAAGCGTCAAGAATCGTTCCCGCCAAGCCTTCCCCCTCATAATATGTGGGAAAAAGCAGGGCAAAATATTCCGAAAGTGTTTTAACACCTTCGTCAGCCTCTTTAACTCCCCTGTAGCTCATAATATCCTTATATTTATCACACAGCTGTGAAAATTCATCTTTAAATCCGCTGTCAATTTTACCCCACACGTCAAGCACAAAGGCTCTTTCTCCCAAAAGTCCGTTAGCCCTTTTTACGATTTCACAGGCGTCTTCAATGCCCTTTTCCTTAACCACTCTTGAATATGTGCAGACCCTATAAGGCTTTTTTAACACCTTGTCTCTCACCTGTTTTTCTTCCGGCAGTGTTCTGAAATTGGGCATATAAACCGCATTTTTAAGCCCCATTCTCTTAAGGTCGTTTACCAAAACAACGCTTTCGGCATATACCCCCTCAAAGGACATTGCGCACCGCTTCAAAAAAGGCTTTCGGCTGAGCAAATTCCCCAGCCAGCCGCCGATTACAATATAATGAACATCTTTTTTAAACAGTTTTTTCAAAACATAACACAGGGGCAGAAAAACCTTAACTCCGTTGGGTGCAGGCAGAATTATAACCCTTTCGCAGCTTAAAAAAGCCTTAACGCAGTTTATTAAAAGCCCGAAAGGATTTTTCTTCCAGCCGTAGGTATTGACAATAAAAATCTGATCCTCTCCTAACGGCTTCTTAAGCCAGTTAATAAGCTCAAAGCATTTAACCGCCTGACCTGTGGTGAAGTCCTGTCCCCTGCCGTAAACCCCTATAACCCCTGCCTTTTTCATACGCCGACACCTTTTCCAATTATATCGTTGTATTCAACCGTATTTCCGCTGTAAATTTCAAGCATTTGGTCAACAACTCTGTCCCAGTTATATTTGGCGGTTATATAATCGCTTGCTCCTTCTCTGTATTTCATAACCTCAGAGGGGTTATCAATAAAATATTGAAGCCTTTCCATTATATCATCGTCATTTCTGTTTTTAAACAGAGGAGCCTTATCCTCCACCACCTCGGCATTTTCGGGAATATCACTGGCAAGCGTGCAGCAGCCGAAGCTCATAGACTCCAAAAGGGTATTAGCCATTCCCTCTAAATTAGAAGGCAAAACAAACATATAGCAGTTTGAATAAAGCTCGTCTATAACCTCGCCCTTTACAAAGCCTATAAAAACAATTCTTTCGTCATCCTGAGCCATTTTCTTAAGCTTGTCAAAATATCCGCTGTTATGCTCCGCTCCGCCGGCTATAATAAGCTTTTTATCGGTTTTAACTCCCTTAAAGCCCTCTATAAGGTGGTGAAGCCCCTTTTCGGGAACAATTCTCCCCAAAGAAAGTATGTAGCTGTCCTTTTCAAGACCGAATTTTTCTTTTATAATACGGGCTTCCTTCTTAACAGGCTTGTCAATTCCGTTGGCAAACAAAACAGATTCCGTTCCGTATTTTTCTTTAATATATTCCTTCATATTTTGACTTAAAACCAAACACACATCTGCGTGCTTAGCAGCCATTCTTTCGCCTAATTCCAAAAATCGCTTTGCAAAGCCGCCCCACTTGTCTCTGAGGCTGTCAATTCCGTGCAGAGACGCAACACACCTAAGCCCGAAAAACTTTGCAAGGGGTATCATAATACATGAGCCGGATGCACGGTAACTGACCACGTCATATCTTGCAAAAGCGGCATGAAGAGTAGCCAAAAATGAATAAAGGGGTACACTGAGCCTGCCATCTGTAGTAGGCACTGTTACAATTTTAACTCCCTTATAGCTTTTTATGGGCTTTTCGTTAAACTCTTTGCCGAAAATATTGTTGCTTCCTCTGTTATATGCAACAACCCTGTGACCTCTCGCCGCCATTCTGACAGCGTGCATTTCAACGCCCTTTTCTATTCCGCCCTCGTTGGAGGGTATTCTTTTATGACCTATAATTGCTATTTTCATATTCCCTTTCACCCCTTTTTTCTTTATTATTTTATTTTCTTCGCCGGAACTCCCGCCCAAACAGACCCCGGCTCTTCAATAGATTTCAAAACAACTGCGTTTGCTCCTATTTTAACACCGTCGGCAATATAAATGTCTCCCAAAACCTTACAGCCCGACCCCAAATAAACATTGCTTCCCAAAACAGGAGCTTCTTCCCTTCCGCCCTTTGCTCCAACAACGCACCCTGACTGTATTCTCAGGTTTTCGCCTATTTTGGCTTTGCGGTTAATTACAATACCCGTATAGTGAACAGCCGCCAAGCCCTTTCCGCATACATTGGGCGGAACAGATACGCCAAGCTTTACACTGAGCCTGTGAAAAACAAACAGCCTGTATGCTCTCAGAAGCTTTATAAACAAGCTGTCCTTTTGGTTAAGGGCATACTCATATTTTCGAAGAGCAATTTCAAACCTTAGACTTTCATCGGTAAAGGGTCTGGGCTTTTTTCTTTTACAGCCCAAGGCAAGCCTGTCCGCCTCCATATATTCTTTTAAATCATTTTTTGTTTTAATCACAAATAACCCTCTCCCACTCCGAGCAAATTTTCTCAGCCGAAAGATCTTCTCTTACCAAAGCGGCAGCTTTACCGAGACGTTTACCCAAATCAGGTTCATTAATAACTCTGAGAATAGCTTCTGTCAGAGCCATTTTGTCCCCCACAGGCACCAAAAGCCCATTTACTCCGTCCTTAATGACCTCTCCGGTTCCCCCTGCCGGGCAGTCGGTGCATATACAGGGCAAGCCCAAAGCCATAGCTTCAAGCATTGAGTTTGAAATTCCCTCATAATCTGAGGAGCTTACAAACATAGCCGCATCTCTCACCAAGCTGTGTATATCCGCCGAAAAAGGCAGTATAACCGCCCTTCCCCCAAGGTCATTGTCTGTTATATATTTTACTAACTCATCTCTTTGATAACCGTTTCCGAAAATTGTCAGGCGGTAATCGTCTCTGACCTTACACACATCTTTAAAAGAGTCTATAAGCAGCTTCAAATTCTTTTGAGGAACAAGTCTGCAAAAATTCACAATGTCCTTTCTTCTTTCACCCTCATAGGGTTCCGGAAGTCCGTCGGAAACGGGGTTTCCCACAACATAGCCCTTTTGCTTTATCTTATCTCCGAAATAATCTCTTTCTTCCTCTGTCTGAAAAACAACCTTATCTGCATTTTTAAAGAAAATGTTAGCCCCGAGTCTTGCCAAAAAGTCATTGTCATATTCAGCTTTGGGGTCGTTTCTCTGAGAAAGAATAAGCTTTGTTCCGAAAAGCTTTTTATAAATATATGTATAGTCATAGCCTCTGAAAAGAGCTATAACCAAATCTGTCTTGTTTTTTCTGTTATATTGAATGAAAGAAAAAATTCTTTTTATGTGCTTTAAAACAACGTTTTTTGAATAGGGCAGTCTGTATGTTTGAATACCTTCCTTTAAGGGATAGGTTCCCTCCTCGTCATAATAAAGTATGCTTACGTTATGCCCTCTTTCGATTAAATATCCTGCAAGAGCAACCGACACCCTCTGAGCGCCGCCCCGTCCTATTTTTGTAACAACAAATACTATGTTCATACAAACATCTCCTCTTACTTCGCAAAAATGCACACATTTTTGCGAATAGTCTAAGGTAGAAACCATCAAGTTTTCCGCAAAGTTGATACTTCGTATCAACTTCACAGAAAAGTTTCTGTCCTCGGGCGGGCAAAGCTCGCCCTGCGGATTTAAGTCTGCGACGCTGACGAGCAAATCAGCTATTCGCATATATAAGTTCTTCGGTAATAAGTATTTTATTGACCTTAATAATCAGCTTATTTTAGCATTATCAATAAAACTCAAGCTGTTTTTCTTTTTCCTCGTCTCTTTGAATACAATAAGAGAGAATAACAACCGCCAAAGCAAGCCCGGCATTAAAGCGGTAATACATATTTTCTGTCAAAAAGCACCCCCAGCAGTAGCCCATACAGGACATTACAAACAGTCCGAGCTTTCCGTCCGCCATTTTAGCCATTTGTCTTACTCTGAAGCTGAAAAAGGTCCATGCCCAAATTATATAGCCTATCATACCAAGCTCTATATATTGTCTCAGGAAGTCGTTGTGAATATCTCCGCGCCAGTTGCCCCCTACATCGATTATGCCATGGGCAATATTATACGAAATAAAGCCGAGACCCTTCCCCAAGAAGGTGATGCTGAAGTCATAATAGTCCTTCATATATTCATAAACCTCTTGTCTGCCCATTGTGTTTATATTAAAAATTTCCACAATGACATCAAACAGGGTGCTGTCTATGACGCCTATATATAAAAAGGCTCCTATAACCATAAGTATCCCCACAACGGCAAAATAGCCCTTTAAATTAATTTCACTGAGCCTGCAGCCTATAATATAAATAACAACGGTTAAAACCATGCCTACTAAAGCGCTTCTCTTAAAGCCCGAAAAGAAGCATAAAAGGGCAGGCAAAAGAAAAATAAGGTTATAACGCCTGTTTTCCTTCAAGGTCAAAACCAAATATATGAGAAACATACCCATACCATGAGCATAGGCAATCTTTTCAATTTCGGCAAAACAGCCCGTCACATCTCCCCTTGTTAAAATAACGTTTAAATAATCATTAAAAAACACCGCTATGCCGTATTTTGACGCAAGCCCCGCAAAAAACAGGACATAGGCTGCCAAAAGAGAAATCAGCTGATAATAAACGCCTTTTTTTCCGAAAAGATAAACAGCGGAAGCCGCCGCAAATATGGCAAGTATGTCATAAGAGGGCCAAACAAAGCCTCTCAGAATAACCCTTATTCTTGTCAGGTTTAAAACCCAAACCATAAGGGACCATATCATAGTGATTATATAGGGAATGGTCAAAATACCGGCGTATTTTAAAACCTTAACCATTCTTTCCGGATTGGGATAAACCAAAAACACAAAAAATGTAAACAAAACAAGAAGAATTGCAGCAAGAAAGCAGTATTGAAAATAAATTCCTCCGAAGCTGAACCCTCCTGTGTATATATAATACATGGGTATACTCAGTGCAAAATACATAAATTTAACAAGTGCTTTTCTCATTGCCGTCAATCCTTTATTATAAGCTGCCGCCGAATTTTTTTCTTCGGCAGCAGCCGAACATCATTTAATATTTTAATCCTTTAATGCCTTTTTAAGCTCATCAAGCTGCTTTGAAATATCACTGCCCGAATAGTTTGAGCCCAAAGCGCTCTTCTTATTTTCAGAAGCCGAATTATTTTCTTCTGCCTGAGCCTTGCTTTCAGATGCCGCAGCAGCACTGCCATGACCCATATATCCGTTTAAGGCGTCGTCCTTATCTGAAACACTATAGCTTGTTTTTCTCATAGCCTTAAGCATAAGGTCTTTAATCTGATAAACGCTTTCCTCTCTTGCTTCGGCTATGCCTGCGGCAAAAGCAAGCTTGCAGCCGGCATTTTCATTATAAACCTCAACTGCCTTTATAATTTCTTCACAATAAGCCCTTGCTCTTTCACCTGTCATAGCTTCGGCAAATACAAGAAGCTGACCGGGGCTGTTTACTCCTATGAAGCAGTCTCTTTCACCTGAGAATACTCCCTGCATAATCTTAACAAGCTGTGAAATCATTCCGTCAACAGCTTCAACGCCGTAAATTCTGTTTTTGTCTCTCAAATTGTCTATTCTTACAGACATACATACAAACTCGCCTTTAACAAGTGTTCTACCGTGTTTTGCAAGAAGTCTGTCGCAGGCAGCTCTGTTGGGAATATTGAGCTTATGGTCAACATAAACATAATATTCGAATATATCTATAAGTCTGCCTAAAATAATGGCTCCCAAACAGCCTACAATACCGAAGGCAAGAGCAATCAAAAGAGCATATCTTCCGATGGGAATACCCTCGTCAACGGCGATTCCCGATACAAGCTGAATATTTTGAGCGCCTATATATTCGTTATATTCGTCGTTTGTAACCTCCATAATCTCAAAGAGGTTATTAGCTTTATCCACAAGGCTGTCAATCATTTCCTGCGCCTGAAGTCTTGCTTCCTCAGTGTTTCCGCTGTCTGAGCCGTTATATACATCTAAAATATACTGACAGTATGCCACCTCAACCAGAGCCTCGTCATAATCTGTCTGAAGATTAGCATATTTAGATAAAAGAGTGTCATATTCAACAGTCTGATCTGCGTCAAAAACCTCTCCTGTTTCGCTGGTATACCAATAGCTGTCAACATCGCTTAATATATATTCATATGTAATATCGGTGTTGCCGGATTCTCTCATCATTGTGACATAAGCGTCTATTACTCCTTCAACATATGCAATCTGCTGGGCGGAGTTTTCGTTTGTAAGAGTATATTCGTCAATTCTGTTTTGATATTTAGCAAGAAGAACATCCTTGGCGTCTGTTATATGGTTATCTAAAATATAAGCATAGAGATCCCACACGTCAATATTTTTAAGCAGAAGGAACTCCTTTTGAAGGTCTGAAAAGTTATAGCCCGTAGCGGAGGAACGGAACTCCTCGTTGGCGCCGTCGGCTCTTTTCTTAATTTCATCATTTGCAGAGGAAATAGAGCTTCTTAAAATTTCAGCCTTTTCAAGATAGTCATAGCTGCCGCTGTTGATTTTGGAAATATCATTTACAGCGGGAACAGATGAGTTTATATGCTCCTCGCCGTAGAAGGAAATATAAGAGTTTAAAAGCTCGTCTAAAAACTGTCTTGCAAAGTCCTCTGTATTGGGCGCCATACCGTTTTTAACAGTAAAGGCAACCCTGTATTCAACAGGCTTTTCGGTGATTTCTTCTCCGTTGGCTATAGTTGCTTCGTCAAGAGCGATTTTTTCTTCGCTTCTTAAAGCGTCTACCGCAACCCCCGAACGCATATCGTCTATGTTATAGCCCGAATAGCTTATGCCCAGCTGTGAAAACACCTCTGAAATAACGCTTGAAGAATAAATTTCCGTTGTATCGATTTCGCTGCCGTCGGGAGCAAGCCCGGAAACAGCGTCATCGTTTGCATATCTTATAATTGCGCTTGAGGTATAGGTCTGCCTGCTTTTTAAAACAGCATAGCCCAAAACACCTGCTGCGGCGGATATAAAAATAATCAAAAACTGAAATTGTCTGATGTAGCCCATTATGTCAAATTTTTTCATAACGCCTGCTCCCTTCCCTGTGTCTTGCTGCTTGTCTGAGGCTTAAGAACAGCAAAAATAACCAAAGCCGCAAGAAATACTATTGAAATCTTAACAGCGCTTTTAAGCCCTGCGGCAAAAATTTCGCTCTGCTCCTCATCTGTTATAACAACATATCCGTCTGAGCTTTTGCTTTCATATTCAATAACCGTCTCTTTAGCAAGCTGAGCATATTCGCTTAAGCCCGTTTTAAGGCTTTCAATCATAGTCTCAGCCTGTTCTCTTAAGGCTTGGTTGTCGCTGTGAGACTGAAGAACGCTTATTATATTGTTGTTTGACTCAATGCTTGCCAAATAAGATGAAGCAGAAGAGGCTGCGTCTTCGGCGTTTTTGGAAAAATCGTCAACGCCCAGCTTTGTTCTGGACATATAGAACTCGCCGTTTTTGTCACGTGTGGGAACAAGAACGATTGTCGCCATATCCCTTTCATACATATTGATAACCTCTATGTATGTTTCATACATACCGTGCTTTTTCTGATAATCCTTATCCAAAAGAAGGTTTTGATAATTCTTTTTAACTATGTACTGCTGTCTGTCCTTGGATATGCCGTTTTGCATAATGAAGGACTTATAGTTTTCAAGAGCAACTCCTTTATAATTGTTTATTTTTTTATAAAGGGTTCTGAAGCTTTCGCCGGATTCTGAGGAAACAAATGTGCCTGCGGTGTGGCTCATAGCAAGCATATATCTTTCGACCTCTTCAGCCTTAGCCGTTAAAATATCGTTAATATCCAAATAATCGGCTGTTTCGATTTCGGAAAAATCCAAATCCAAAACATTTGTTTTTCTTGAATATGTTTCTGTAAAATATTCCTTAAGAGCTGTTTCATAATAATCCATAACCTCTGAAGCCCTGAGACTGCCCAAGCCGTTTTTAGTCGAAAACTTAACGGAATATTCTGTCGCAACATAGGGTTTATCAAGGGAAACGGAGCTGTTTATTCTGACAGGTCTTACGGTAAAGCCGCCCTTAAGGGTTTCAGCGTCAACGTCATAGCCCCCTTGGGCAATAATTTTCTCCATAACGCCGTCGTCAATCAGCTCGCTGGCTGTAAACTTTGTTTTGTTGGGGTTTAAGCCGCTTGATGACTCAAGATAGTTAAGCCCTACAGTCACCTTGCAGTAAAGGGCTTCCTCAGCGCTTGCGGTAAAAAAGCTTACGCCGAAAAACAGCACAGCCGCCAAAGCAAGAGGAATAACCCTCTGTTTTATAAAAGGCTGATTTCTTTTTATCATAGCGAAAATGTTTTTATCCTCATCGGCAATAATAAAATACACAGCCGCCAAAAGCAAAACTACGGGAACAAGCTTTAATATAAAGCTTAAAATATCAATAAATATCATCTTCTGTCACCTCTGTTTCTTCAACAATTTCTTCTTCCGTTTCTGCCCCGGCTTCCTCTTCATCGCCGTGAAGGGTCACCGCTATAAGCTCCGGCTTATTGTTAATTCTGGGGAATTTTTCGTGACCCCCTAAGCCCCGGCTTACTATAAGAGTACTGTTTTCAAGCTCATATTTTCCTCCCGAATATTGGGGGAAAAGCCCTCCTCCCGACGGGTGAAACAAACCTCTTCCGCCCGGAAGTCTTATAAGACCGCCGTGAAAATGCCCTGCAAAGCACAAGTCCGCGTCAATATCGTATAAGCTGTCGTAAAACAAGTCGGGGTGGTGGGTTATGAAAATTTTGAATGCACTGCCGTCTGCCGCTTCAAGTGCCTCAACCTTATCTCTGCCCCACTGTTCAAACTCCTCGGGGCCTGTTCCCACTGCGCCTATGTCTATAACATTTCCTCTTATATTTTCGGTGTAAAAGCTTTCTCTGCAGAAAACCGCGCCTGTCTCATCGATATATTCATCGATTGGCGTTGTAACGCCGTCTACTCCCGAATGCATCATAACACCCTCGTGGTTTCCGTAGCAGTAATAAACAGGAGCGATTTCAACCAGCCTTTCACACAGCTCCACAGCCACGCTTACGTCCGGGTTTGTATATGTAACCATATCTCCGGCTATTAAAATAAGGTCGGGGCTTTCGTTTTTTACCGCTTCAATTAAAATGCTGTTGCCCTCGCCGTATTCGGCGCAGTGAAGATCTGCCAAAACACACAGCTTAACCTCTCCGCTGATTTTATCCGACTCAACATCATAATAAGTAATGCCGAAGCTTTGATTATCATAAACATTATAGCCTATATATCCGCCGGCCAAAGCAACGATAACAACAAAGACCGCAAGCAGCCTTAGCCTGCCCTGTTTTCTTTTCTTCCTTATATATTCAATCTGTTCAAGCCTGATTTCCTCAATCATTTATCTTCTCCCCCCCCTGTATCCTCTTCGATAGCCTTCATTTTGTCAAGCCTCTGAAACAGCCTTTCGGGAAAAGCGTCAGCCAAAGTGTTTATACAGCTCTGCATAAACCTAAGCTCAGTCACAAACTGCTCCGCAGCCGCCTTAAGCTCTGAGTTTAAAGCCTCCTCGGCTCTCGCTCTGTTCTGCTCCGCAATTTTTTCCGTCTCCGTCAAAATTTTTTCGGCTTTTTCCCATGCACGGGGTTCAATGTCTTTAACCCTGTCTTTGAGCTCGCTGTCCGAAATGCCCGAAATAAGCCCCTCCTTTGCGCTTTCGTCAAACTTAGCCGCCTTTTCTGTCAAAAGCTTAAAGTCATCCTCGGTGAAGCCCTCGGGCAGCCACTCCGGTCTTAAAGGCGCCGCAGGCTCGCTTTGAGACTCTTTGTCAAGAACTCCGCTTTCCAACATAGAGGCAACACTTTCTTCAAGCTTAGCCGCCTTTTCCTTTATAACCTCAAGCTTCTCGCAGGTCTCTTCAAGGCTTTTAACATAGCGCTCAACGTCTGTCTTTTTATATCCGCCGAAAACGTTGGTTCTGAAATACTTTCCGTAAGCCATATTTTTTATCCTTCCTAACACAAACTTCAATTTTTCAGCATTTATTAACCGCATCATTTATTCATTTTATCACATCTCACCAACAATAGCAAGTAATTTTGTAAATTTTGCATACATTTTAACTATAGCTTATCCTTAAATTTATAGTTTTTCTGTGATAATTACCTTGACACAAAGCCTTTCGGAGGGTGTAATTAAGTCGAATATTGAAAATATCCGGTTTAACCGACAGAATATAATTTTTTAAGAGAGTGAAAATCAATAAAAAAATTTAACTTAAAAAAACTGCTGCTGAGTGCTGTATGCCGCCTGAAACATTTTTCAACAAGTCTCTGCAGTTTGAAATATCTTTTTCCGAATAATTCCAAAAAGGCGAAAAATGAATACATTTTCAAATGTAAAAATATAACTTATTTTTTAAATATGTTGAGGTACAATAGATAGGTAACAAAAATAAAAAAATAGTAAGGTTCTCC
>JAJQFU010000118.1 GCA_021200955.1 Clostridiales bacterium
GCTTAAAAAGCAGAAACAGACCTTTATAAATGAAGATAATACAAGCCAAACCCCTGTTAAAATTGCGGACGTAAACTATCTTCCTTTAAGCTTTTATAAAAACGGCTTTGACGCTGTTGTTTCCTATAATCAGGATAAGGGTCAGCTTACAATAAAATATGACAACAAAGCCCTTGTGGCTGAAACAGACTCTACTGAAGCCCGTCTTTCAACAGCCGAAAGAGACAAAAAAACAGAGCTTTCTTATGCCCCTGTTGTTATAAACGGTGAGTGTCTTTTGGCAGTAAGAGACTTTGCGGATGTTTTCGGGCTTGAGCTTTTTTATGATGACGGGCTTATTATTTTAAGCAATATGAAGGACATTTTCGATAAGGAAACCGAGGGCGAGCTTATTGAAAACATAAAGGAGCTTGTTTATAATCTGCCTCTTGCTTCCTATGAAATCGTTAAAGAGCTTTACAGCCCCGATGAAGAGGAGGAAGCTGAGAAGCTTTTGAAAACCGAGGACGACTCAGAGCTTTATATTTTCTGCCGTGACGACTATGTTTATTTTTATGACGGAGAAAGAGTTGTTAAAGCAAACGATATGCCCTATGGCAGCTTTGAGGAGCTTTGTTATATTATTCTGCCCTCGGGCTTTGATCTTGAAAGGCTTACTGTTTTGGGAGATTATATTTGTGCCGAGGGAAGCAGAAACGGCTTAGCTTCCTTCTGTCTTTTGGATATGACCGGAGACTACGGCATTATGAGAAAATATGTCTGTATGGACGGAGAGTGTGCAGGGGCGGTTATTTCCGACGGATATGTTTACTTTGCGGCTGTCTGCGACCCTGTTTTGGCAAATGAACAAAGCTTTGAAGGCATAAACGGCTACGCACCAATATCCTATGACAATGTAAGATACTTCAGCGAGCATAACGGAAGCAAGCTTCTTTCAGTTATGAGCTTTAACCTTGAGAATTTAAGCGAAGAAGGCATATATTCGGGCTTTTTCGGCATAAACGATCAGGTCTGCTTCTGCGGAAGCGGCGTCTATGTAGGTCAGGAAGACAAAAACAATGTTTACGGCGACGACGAGGGCAGCTATTCAAACTTTTATAAGCTTGCCTATGATGAAGGTTACGTTGACTTTGAAAACATAGTAAGACTTGAGGGAAAATCAAGGCTTGTGTCTCAAAATCAGCCCTTGTTTGCAGCCGAAAACGACAAAGGAGCAGTCAATATTTACGTTTTAGACAGTCTCCTTAATATTTCCGCTTCTGACTTAGATATCGAGGCCCCCTGTCAGGCTTTAAGCGAGGGCGATGAAAGAATTTTCTTAACAGGGGAACCGGAAGAGGATATTGCTGTTTTTTCTTCTTCAGACGGTGAATATTTGGGAAGCTTCAAAGCGGAAGATGAAAAGCTTTACCTTTATAATGACGAAAGAGTTATAGGCTTTTCGCAGTTTATGCCCGAAGCGGAAGAAGCCCCTGAGGAAGATGAAAGCAGCGAAAACCCGGAAAGTGAAGAAACAAACGAAAATGACGAAACGGAGGAAGTTATTTATCCTTCAATCAGAATGACAATGTATAATATTTCAAAGCCCGATGAAACCGAGGTTGTTTCAACGGAAATTATTGAAAACTGCGGTCCCTCAATGTTCGACGAGCTTGAGCCTGAGCTTGGGGACGGAGTTGTAATTATACCCGTAAAGGTTTATGAAGAAGACGGAACCCTTTTTGAGGGTAAATACGGCTATATAGAAAGCAGCTTTTACGGACTTAAATTTCAGGACAGAAGGTAATTAATTAAAGGCGGCGAAGCCGCCATCACCAAAAGACGCAGTCTTTTGGTGAAAGAGGAGCACGCTCAAAAGTTTTGCCAAAGGCAAAACTTGCCCTACGGGCAACCCAACATCTTTTGGGTTCTAAACAAAGTGCAGTCTTGCTTTGGCATTTATGCCGAAGCAAACGAACGCAGTTTGCTGCGACGTAAAGGAGGTTTACATTATGAAAAGAAAAATCGCACTTATTTTAGCGGCTGTTTTAACCATAGCTTCCGCAAACGGAACATTAGCAGCCTCATCAAACTCACTTAACAAAACAAGAACTGTAAAAGACGGAGCAACAATAACAGACGTATATCTTAAAATCGTGCCTACAAGCCAGGTTGAAACCGGCGACACAATAGTTTTAAGCTTTTCAAACGCCGAGGTTTTATATACCCCGAATTTTTCATCACTTCAGGGCAACGGCAATTCTTTCACATCCCTTAAAAATAATCTTTACAACTACGGTGCTAAGGCGACCCTTGACGACCTGTGGGGCAAAATCAGCGACAATTACATCCCCTGGGAAATGACAAAGTCGGGAAACACTATGGTTGAGGTAGAGCTTTTCCCCATTCCAAGCGCGTACTGCGGAGAAAGAATTAACGGCTCAACCCCCTACTACTACATTCCCCTTAATGTCACTGCCAAAAGCAAGGACGGCACTAAAAATATAACCGTAACTGTTGATTCAAACGAGACATCTATTACAAGCGGAACTTATATTTTCGGCTATATGCCCTTAGAGGGCACAAGCACAACCGTTGACAGCACAGACAGTTCTTCGTCTGAAGAAACAACCGCTGCAGCAGATGAAGAAACGGAAGCCACAACAGAAGCCGATGTTTCCGAAGAAAAAGAAAGCCTTAATGTCAGCGTTCAAATCGGCAGCAGCTCAATCGCCATAAACGATACAGAATATTCCGTTGATGCCGCTGCCTATATTCAGGCAGACAGCAGCTCAACCCTTGTTCCTCTCAGGTTTGTGGCTTTGGCTCTCTGCGCAGGAGACGTTGAGGACGCAGACGAAAGCTCGGCAATTAAGTGGGACGCCGAAACAAAAACAGCAATTATAGCCGCAGGCAGCAGCGTTGTTGAGTTTACAGCCGGCAGCGACACCTATGTAATCGACGGTGTAAGCTACGAGCTTGAAAACGGCGTAAAGGCTGAAATTACAGACGGAAGAATGTATGTGCCCTTCAGAGCCTTGGGCAATGCCTTAGGGGCAGAGGTAAGCTGGGACGCAGAGACAAAGACCGCTTCCTACACTATGGAACAGTAAACCTATGGAATTTTTCGACGTTTATAACTCAGACAGAACCAAAACAGGCTTTAAATGCGAAAGAGGCAAAGAACCGCCCTCAGGGGGTTACCGCCTTGTGGTTCACATCTGCATATTCAACAGCAAGGGCGAAATGCTTATTCAAAAAAGACAGCCTGTTAAACACGCCTTCCCCGATATGTGGGATTTAAGCGCCGGAGGTTCGGTTATTTCAGGTGAAACAAGCGCCGAAGGGGCTCAGCGTGAAACCCTTGAGGAGCTGGGTCTTAAAACGGACTTGAGCCAAAAAACGCCTCATTTAACATTTTGCTGTGAAAATATTTTTGACGATTATTATATAATTAACAGAGACATTGACCTTGACGAGCTTATCCTTCAGGAAAGCGAGGTTTCCGAGGTTAAATGGGCAGACCTTGAAGAAATTATCGAAATAATGAAAAAAGGCGTTTTTGTTCCCTATAAGGAAGGTCTTATAAAGCTTCTTTTTGAGCTTAAGGACAGCCGGGGAGCAAGATAAGCAAGGCTAAAAACATAAGAAAAGAGCCGAAAAAGAGCGTTTAAGCCCCTTTTCGGCTTTTATATTTATCAGAATTATCAATACTTTTTGAATAAAGGTGTTGAAAGATAGCGGTCGCCTGAATCGGGAAGAAGCACAACTATTGTCTTACCCTTGTTTTCGGGGCGTTTAGCCAAAATTGCGGCTGCCTTAAGGGCTGCGCCGGAGGAAATTCCCACAAGAATGCCCTCTGTTTTTGCGAAAACTCTGCCCTCTTCAAAGGCGTCGTCATTCTCTATGGCAATAACCTCGTCATATATCTTTGTGTTCAAAACTTCGGGAACAAAGCCTGCGCCGATCCCCTGAATTTTGTGTGCTCCTGCTACTCCCTTTGAAAGAACGGGGCTTGCAGCAGGCTCAACCGCTACGATTTTAACGTTGGGGTTCTGCGACTTAAGATACTCCCCTACTCCCGTAACTGTTCCGCCTGTACCTACACCGGCAACGAAAATATCAACCTTTCCGTCGGTCTGCTCCCAAATTTCGGGGCCTGTTGTTGCCTTGTGAATTGCGGGGTTGGCGGGGTTTACAAACTGACCGGGAATAACCGCTCCGGGTATTGTCGCCGCAAGCTCGTCAGCTTTGGCAATTGCCCCTTTCATGCCCTTTGCGCCCTCCGTCAAAACAAGCTCTGCGCCGTATGCCGCAAGAAGATTTCGACGTTCAATACTCATAGTGTCCGGCAGAGTAATTATTGTGCGGTATCCCTTTATGGCTGCGACTGCCGCAAGACCTATACCCGTGTTTCCCGAAGTAGGCTCAATAACAACCGAATCCTTCTTAAGAAGCCCCTTCTTCTCTGCGTCCTCAATCATAGCAAGGGCAATTCTGTCCTTAACCGACCCTGCAGGGTTCAGATATTCAAGCTTTGCCAAAATCTCAGCGCCCTCAATGTCTGCCGCTTTGGCATAACGGCTGATTTTAAGAACCGGTGTGTTGCCTATAAGTTCAAGTGCGCTTTCCAAAATTTTACTCATTTTATTTTCCTCCTTATTTATATTTTTACAATGAGTTTACATAAACAAAAAAAGCAGCTGCTCTGCGGCATCTGCTGAAAGTTTTTAAGGCTATTTGTCAGCTTTAAAAAATGTTCAATGCACAGAAATTAAACCATATTTAACAATACAGCTTCACAACAACACATATGACAGATACAAACAGCCGATACATATTTTTTCATTATACTGCGCTTCCTTTCCAAAATTTAACCTATTAATTCAATGGGTTTATTATATACTTTAATCGTCCTGTTGTCAAGTGGTTTTTTCAATTTTCAAAAGGATTTCGCTGTTACAGCTTTCCCAAAAGGCTTATACATTTCGGAAAATTATAGTCACACCCCTATTTTTCGGGTTCTGGCATAATAAAAAAGATACTGCTGTGCATATCCGGCAAGAGAACCCCACTTATTTTCGGCAAAGGCGTGAATTTCCTTAATCGGCGTTTCCTTTCCTTCAAAATAAAAATGCTCCATTACTCTTTTTATCCATACGTCTGTGGGAAAAACCTCACACCTTGAAAAAGCAAAAAACAAAACACAGTCAGCTACCTTTTCCCCTACCCCCTTAACCTTCATAAGCTCCGTCTTAATTGTCTTTGTGTCCGCTTCTTTAAGCCCTTCAAGGTCTAAGCTTCCGTCAAGAAGCCTGTCAAGACAGTCTCTTATGTATTTGTGGCGAAAACCGGTTTTGCAAGCCATTAATTCCTCTTGGTTTGCGTCCTTCATAGCCGAAACATCGGGAAAGGCATACTCACCGCCTAAATCCTCTCCCCATATTTCACAAATGTTTTCTATAACCTTTTTTATCATAGGTATTCTGTTGTTTTGTGAAATTATGAATGAAATAAGACACTCCGCAGGCTCTTGTCTCAAAATTCTTATCCCTGAGCCGAATTTACAGGCTTCTTTCAAAACCGGGTCTGTACTTAAGGCTGTTTTTATTGCGGAATAGTCTGTGGTCAGGTCAAAATAATTTATCCAGATTGCTTCAAACTCCTTAAGTGTACAGGGGTAAAATATTATTTCGTCATCGGTTTGCCTTATGTTTAATATTTTCCCTTCGGCAATAATTCTGTATTCCTTTTCACCTGTTTTTTTGAACCTGAAGCACTGACCGCACTCCAAAATCATTTCTATGTCAAAGCTATCCTGTTCCTTAAGAACCACAGCCGAATTTTTTTCAAAATAATTCATAAAAACTGTCCTTTCTTTGTTGTAAAACCTTAAATAATTGTGTTATAATAATTACAATTAAACTTTGAACCGATTATCAAATTTTGGGAGGTACATATTTATGAAGGAAAAGCTTTATACCATACCCGTAACCGAGGCGTTTCAGGCGGACTGCTCCTGTCCCTTATGTGAAATAAGAAAGAAGCTCGACAAGGACGCTACCGACTATATGATGGGGCCCTCTTATATGGAGGGGGACATCCGTATGGAAACCAACAAGGTGGGCTTCTGCAAGGAGCACTACGAAAAAATGTATAAAATGAAAAACCGTCTGGGGCTTGCTCTTATGTGCGACACTCACATTCAGGAAATCGTCAAGCACCTGCGCACAGAGGGCGACAGCCTTAAAATGGTCAAAAAGGGACTTTTTTCGAAAGCTCCCAAGGACAAGCCCAAACTTAACGCCTTCCTTAATAATATATCAGATAACTGCTATATTTGCAACAAAATTAATTATAATTTTGACAGATATTTAGATACTGTTTTCTTCCTGTGGGAAAAAGAGCCCTCCTTCCGCGACCTTGTGGCTAAGAGCCAAGGCTTCTGTTTTGAACACTTTTCACTGCTTCTTGACAAGGGCAGAGAAGCCCTCTCCGCTGAAGCCTATAACGACCTTGTGGACTTAATTCTGCCCAAAGAGTCAGATATGCTTGAGGCTTTGGAAAAGGATGTAGCCTGGTTTATAGACAAAAACGACTATCAGCACAAGGACGACCCATGGGGAACTGCCAGAGACGCCGTTGAACGTGCAGTGAAAACACTGTCGGGCTTAGAAACCGAATAAAACAAAAAGAAGGAACGATTAATGACATTTCAGGATTTAACTTTTAAGAAAAAAATTGAGCATATTTGGGAATATTATAAGGTTCCTATTTTAGGAACGATTTTGGTAATATTCATATTGGGCTCATGGATTTACAACGCCAAGTTCAAGCCTCACAAGGAGCTTTTTTCGGGAGTGGCTATGCTGAATTATAAGCTGCCGGAGGAAAAGGGATACGTTGACCCTCTTTACGACGCCCTAAACAGCGAATTGGGGCTGACTGACACAAACTATGAGGTCAAGGTGGAATATTTTTATGACGACCCCAATGAACCGGATATGCTTTCAACAATGCTTGAAAAATTCGCCGCTATGCTTTTAGTCGGAGACGTAAACATTATGATTATGGATAAGGACAGTATGGAGGAATATGCCTATGAGGACTACCTTTTAAACCTTGCTCTTGTCTATTCTCTTGACGACCTTGAAAAAATGGAAGAGGAAGGGCTTGTTTTAAGCACGTCCAGCGAGCTTGACCCCGTTAAGCATTATTATGCCTTCAGCCTTAAAAACTCAACTATGCTTAAGGAGCTGCCCGGCTTCGACCTTGAAAACAGCTATATCGCCATTTACGGAGCAGAGGTAAACCCCTATAACCCAAAGCAGGTTGTGGATTTACTTATTAATTGACAAAAAACAGTCGGTATGATATAATAATTTCCATTAAAAAATCAAGGAAAATGCTTAATATAAAAGGAGTAATACCGCTATGAAAGAATATTCACCTAAGGATATTGAAAAAAAATGGCAGGATATTTGGGAAAAGAACGAAGCCTTTAAGACCTCTGACGATTTTTCAAAGCCCAAATATTACGCCCTTGTTGAGTTCCCCTACCCTTCGGGTCAGGGTCTTCACGTAGGTCACCCCAGACCCTACACTGCCCTTGACATTATTTCAAGAAAGAGAAGAATGCAGGGATATAATGTGCTTTTCCCTATGGGCTGGGACGCTTTCGGTCTGCCTACGGAAAACTATGCAATCAAAAATAAAATCCACCCCCGTATCGTAACGGAAAACAATGTTCACCGCTTTAAAGAGCAGCTTAAGAGCATAGGCTACAGCTTTGTCTGGTCAAGAGAAATAAACACCACCGACCCCGAATATTATAAGTGGACACAGTGGATATTCTTACAGCTTTTCAAAAAGGGTCTTGCATATAAAAGCGAAATGCCCATAAACTGGTGTACAGGCTGCAAGGTAGGTCTTGCAAACGAAGAGGTTGTAAACGGCGTCTGCGAACGCTGCGGTTCTCCCGTAGTCAGAAAGGTTAAAAGCCAGTGGATGCTTAAAATTACAGCCTATGCCGACAGACTTATTAAAGACCTCGACAACCTTGACTATGTCGAAAAAATCAAAATAAGCCAAAAGAACTGGATCGGCCGCTCAGAAGGCGCAGAGGTTGACTTTAAGCTTAAAGACCTTGACGAAACACTGACCGTTTACACCACAAGACCCGATACACTTTTCGGTGCAACCTATATGGTAATTTCTCCTGAACACCCCTTAATCGAAAAATATAAGGGCATAATTGAGAATTATGACGAGGCAGTAGCCTACAGAGAAGAAGCCGCTAAGAAATCAGACTTCGAAAGAACGGAACTTGTTAAGGAAAAGACAGGCGTTGAAATTAAAGGCATAAGAGCAGTCAACCCCGTAAACGGAAAGGAAATTCCCGTTTGGATCTCAGACTATGTTCTTATGAGCTACGGAACAGGTGCTATTATGGCGGTTCCCGCCCACGATGAACGTGACTGGGACTTTGCCAAGAAGTTCGGTCTGCCTATAATCGAGGTAGTTGCCGGAGGAAATGTTCTTGAAGAGGTTTACACAGACGTAAACAGCGGAATTTTGGTAAACTCTGAATTTTTGAACGGCTTGGAGGTTAAGGCAGCCAAGACGAAAATGATAGAATATCTCGAAGAAAAGGGTATCGGTCACAAGAAGGTAAACTTTAAGCTTCGTGACTGGGTATTCTCACGCCAGCGTTACTGGGGCGAGCC
Organism: Clostridiales bacterium; assembly: GCA_021200955.1. GTDB lineage: Bacteria > Bacillota > Clostridia > Lachnospirales > CAG-274 > JAJQCI01. Next base: position 8,706 of record JAJQFU010000118.1, read on the forward strand.
TATTCCCATCGTTCACTGCGACAAGTGCGGCTATGTTCCCATTTCCGAGGAAGAGCTGCCCCTTATGCTTCCCGAGGTTGAAAGCTATATGCCTACAGACACAGGTGAGTCACCTCTTGCGGCTATGACCGACTGGGTAAACACAACCTGTCCCTGCTGCGGAGGCCCTGCAAAGAGAGAAACTGACACAATGCCTCAGTGGGCAGGCTCGTCATGGTATTTCCTCCGTTATACCGACCCTCACAACAAAAACGCTTTGGCAAGCAGGGAAGCCCTTGAATACTGGACGCCTATCGACTGGTATAACGGCGGTATGGAGCACACCACACTCCACCTTCTTTACTCACGTTTTTGGCATAAATTCCTCTATGACATAGGGGTTGTTCCCACAAAAGAGCCTTATCAGAAAAGAACCTCTCATGGTATGATTTTGGGTGAAAACGGCGAAAAGATGTCTAAGTCAAGAGGAAACGTTGTAAACCCCGATGACATTATAAAGGAGTTCGGTGCAGATACTCTTCGTACCTACGAAATGTTTATAGGCGCTTTCGATATGGCTGCAAGCTGGTCGCAGAGCGGCGTTAAAGGCGTAAGAAGGTTCTTAGACAGAGTTTGGAAGCTTCAGGAATTTCTTGTTGAAGGCGACAGCTATTCAAAGGAATTTGAAACAAAAATGCACCAGACAATCAAAAAGGTTTCAAACGACTATGAGGGACTTAAGTTCAACACTGCAATTGCGGCTCTTATGGCTCTTCTCAACGACTTTTATGCAGCTAAACGTATAAACAAATCCGAGTTTAAGACATATATTACACTGCTTAACCCTGTAGCTTCTCACATAACAGAGGAGCTTTGGCAAATCGCCGGCTTTGAGGGCTATCTCTTCCAAACAAAGTGGCCCGAATATGACGAAGCCAAAACAATCGAACAGCAGGTAACTATTGCCGTAACCGTAAACGGTAAGGTCAGAGGTAAAATAACAATTGCCCTTGACGAGGACGAGGCTTCCGTTAAAGAAAAGGCTCACAGCGAAGCTTCCGTTCAAAAGTTCCTTGAAGGAAAGAATATATTCAAAGAAATTTATGTAAAGAACAAGATTTTAAATATTGTTGTTAAGTAACACAAAAACGTAAGAAAAAGTTTAAAAAAGGGGTTGATTTTGCCTCTTTCAAGTGTTATAATAATTTTTGGTAATATTGTTTTCGTGAAGAGTGGGTTACGCCCACTCTTCTTTTATGTTATGAAGCGTTTGATTGCGGAAGCCTGTCAGCACGCAGCAATCGACCTTTATAGCTTGATAAATTTAAGGTTCATTATTCAAACGAAAGGGTGATTGGGTGAAGGTAAAAGAAATAGTTGAAAGAGTAGAAGATATTGCCTTAAGCTTAACAAGCAAAGCCGGGCTTGAGCTTGTGGAAGCGGAGTTTGTTAAAGAAGGCGGAACAAAATATCTTCGTGTTTACATTGACAAGCCGGGAGGAATCACCATAGACGACTGCGAAGCCGTCAGCCGTGACCTCGAAACGGTTTTAGACAAAGACGATTTTATTGAAGAGGCTTACACCTTAGAGGTCAGCTCTCCGGGTCTTGACAGAATTTTGAAAAAAGACTTCGAATATGAAAAATATAAAGGAAGAACAGTTGAAATAAAGCTTTATAAGCCCAAGGACGGAACAAAGGAGTTTGAGGGCGAGCTTGTAGGGCTTGTTGACGGAAAAATCATAATAAAAACAGAGGACGGGGAACTCAGCTTCGACCGTTCGGAAACGGCTGTGTGCCGTTTGGCAGTAATACTGTAAAGGTTATAAAAAGGTTTAACATTTGTTCCGAAAAACGGGAGGAAAACAAAAAAATGGATAAGAAAGACCGTGTACTTGATAAAAAAGAGTTTATAACAGCTCTTAATCTTGTAGAAAAGGAAAAAGGCATTGATAAGGAAATTATTTTGGAAGCAATAGAAGCCTCTCTTCTCACTGCCTGCAAAAAAAATTACGGCTCAACTCAAAACGCAAGGGTTGAAATAAACAGAGAAACAGGAGACATAAAGGTTATTGCCCAGAAGGAAGCTGTTGAAGAGGTTTACGACCCCAACACTGAAATTTCTCTTGAAGAAGCAAGAGAAATCAACCCCGATGCCGAAGTAGAGGATCTTATTGACGTAGAGGTTACGCCCAAAAACTTCGACAGAATTTCAGCCCAGACCGCTAAACAGGTTTTCGTTCAGAAATTCCGTGAAGCAGAGCGTGAAAAGCTCTATAACGAATATATCGTTAAGGAAAAGGATATTGACACAGCCATAGTTCAGAGAACCGAAAGACGAAACGTAATCGTCTCTTTGGGCAAAATGGAGGCTATGCTGCCCTTCAGAGAACAGATCCCCGGTGAAGAATATAAGTTTAACGACAGAATAAAGGTTTACATCTTAGAGGTTCGTCAGACCTCAAGAGGCCCTCAGATAAATGTTTCAAGAACCCACTATGAGCTTGTTAAGCGTCTTTTCGAGCTGGAAGTTCCCGAAATTTTCGACGGAACGGTTGAAATCAAGAGCATAGCAAGAGAAGCCGGTTCAAGAACAAAAATTGCGGTATATTCTAAGAACCCTGAGGTTGACCCTGTAGGCGCATGTGTAGGTCACAACGGTCAGAGAGTAAACGTAATCGTTGACGAGCTTAAGGGCGAAAAAATAGACATTATCCCCTGGAGTGAAAACCCCGGCGAATTTATAAAAGCCGCTTTAAGCCCTGCAAAGGTTATTGCCGTTGCCACAGGTGAAACGGAAACGGAAAAGTTTGCAAAGGTAGTTGTGGCTGATAACCAGCTCAGTCTTGCTATAGGCAAGGAGGGTCAAAACGTTCGTCTTGCCGCAAGACTTACGGGAAGAAAGATAGACATTAAGAGCGAAGCCCAAGCAATCGCCACAAAGTTTTTAGATATTGAAGAGCCTGAAAAGGACGAGACAGCGGAAGAAGCTGAGGCTTCGGAGGAAATCGAAGCTGTTGAAACAGTTGAAGAGGTTGAAACAACTGAAACAGAAGCAGTTGACGCAGCGGAAGAAACTGAGGAAACAGCGGAAACAGAAGCTGATGAAGCAGTTGAGGAGACTGAAGCGGAAGCCGATGAAGCTGACGAAGAAGCGGTCGAAGCTGCTGAAGATGAAGCTGAAGAAGAATAACTGACACCCAAGGAGTGATTGTATGCTTAAAAAGCGCAAAATTCCGCTGAGAAAATGCACAGGCTGTCAGGAAATGAAAAATAAAAAGGAGCTTATAAGAATTGTCCGTTCAGAGGACGGAACATTTTCTTTAGACCCTGTAGGCAAGAAGCCCGGCAGAGGCGCTTATATCTGCCCCAACCCCGACTGTTTAAACAAGGCGGAAAAGTCAAAGGGCTTAGAGCGTTCCTTTAAATCGGCAGTTCCCTCAGAGGTTTATGAAATCTTAAGAGAGGAGCTTAAAGCCTATGAAAAGCCCTAATCTCTTTATGCTGTCTCTCTGTCAAAAGGCGGGAAAGCTTTTAACGGGAGAACAGACCGTTGAAATTTCAGTTAAACACGGAGAGGTTTATCTTATTATTGTGCCTGAGGACGCAGCGGAAAACACGAAAAATAAATTTGTAAATAAGGGGAAATATTATAATATTCCTGTTCTTATATTCGGCGACAGAGACACACTTTCTCACGCCGTAGGCAAGGTCAATAGAACGGTTTTTGCCATAACCGACAAGGGTCTTGCAGACAGGGTTTATAAAGATTTTTCCCTGCCGGTTGAATAATTACGGAGGTGAAGGATTTATGAGAATAAGAGAATTATCTAAAGAGCTTGGTTTAACCAATGCCGAAATCATAAAAAAACTTAACGATTTGGGAGTAACGGGCAAGGTTGCCTCCAGCGGTCTTAAGCCCGAAGAGGAAGAAATGCTTCGTGAGCTTATCGCAGAAGAAAATAAGCCCAAGGAAAAATCTAAGGCAGAGCCCAAAAAAGAGACTAAAAAAGAAAATAAGTCTCAGCCTAAGCAGGAACAGCCTAAACAGGAAACTCCTGCTCCCCAAGCGGAAGCCCCCAAAAAGAACAAAAAGAATAAGAAGAAGAACAAAAATAAGTTTGTTCCCAAAGAGCCTGAGCCTACTCCCGAGCCTGTTGAAGAAGAGGACGAAATTTCGGTTATAGAGCTTGCTCCCACAGTTACCGTAGGCGACCTTGCGGAAAAATTAGGCAAGAAAAGCTCCGAAATCATTATGAAGCTTATGGCCCAAGGCGTTATGGCAAGCATAAATCAGGAAATCGAAAGAGACCTTGCTGAAAAAATCTGTGAGGACTACGGCGTGATTGTAGAGGAAGAGACAGAGAAGGATATTGCTGAGGAAATTCTTTCTTCCGAAGAGGACGACCCCTCAAGCCTTAAGGAACGTCCTCCTGTTGTAGTTGTTATGGGTCACGTTGACCACGGCAAAACCTCTCTTCTTGACGCCATCAGAAAAACAAAGGTTACCGCTGAAGAAGCCGGCGGCATAACACAGCACATAGGCGCATACACCGTTTCCATAAACGGAAAGCCCATTACCTTCCTTGATACTCCCGGTCACGAAGCCTTTACTGCTATGCGTATGAGAGGTGCTCTTGTTACGGATATAGCTGTTTTGGTTGTTGCCGCAGACGACGGCGTTATGCCTCAGACAGTTGAAGCCATAAACCACGCCAAGGCTGCCGGAGTTGATATAATCGTGGCTATAAACAAAATCGACAAGCCCTCGGCTAACCCCGAAAGAGTTAAACAGGAACTTGTGGAATACGGGCTTATTGTTGAGGACTGGGGCGGAGAAACTATTGCCGTTCCCGTTTCAGCGGTTACAAAAGAGGGTATCGACCAGCTTCTTGAAATGATTACCCTTGTAGCCGAAATGAAGGAGCTTAAGGCTAACCCCGATAAGCGTGCCGAAGGAAACATCATTGAAGCAAGACTTGACAAGGGCAGAGGCCCTGTTGCAACAGCTCTGGTTAAAGCCGGAACTCTTCACGTAGGCGACTCAATTGTTGTTGGCGCAGCCTACGGCAAGGTTAGAGCAATGATAAACGACAAGGGTAAGCAGATTAAGACCGCAGGACCTTCCGTTCCCGTTGAAATTTTGGGTCTTAACGATGTTCCTCACGCCGGAGACACCTTCCACGTAGCCAAAAACGACAAACAGGCAAGACAGGTTGCAGAATCCATAATTGCCAAGTCAAGAATTGATATGCTTAAGGACACACAGAAAATATCTCTTGACGACCTTTTCAGCCAAATTCAGGCAGGCAGCGTTAAAGAGCTTAACATTGTCATTAAGGCTGACGTTCAGGGTTCTGTTGAAGCTGTTAGAGCTTCTCTTGAAAAGCTTTCAACCGATGAGGTCAGAATCCGTACTATCCACGGCGGCGTAGGGGCTATTACAGAGTCCGACGTCACCCTTGCTTCGGCTTCAAACGCTATTATTATAGGCTTTAACGTTCGTCCCGAAAACTCGGCTAAAAGCGTAGCTGAGGATCAGCAGGTTGATATTCGTCTTTACAGAGTTATTTATAACGCAATTGACGATATTACGGCGGCTATTAAGGGTATGCTTGACCCCGAATATGCAGAGAAGATTTTGGGTCACGCAGAGGTTCGCCAGACCTTCAACGCTTCGGGCGTAGGAACTATTGCCGGAAGCTATGTTAAGGACGGCAAAATCACAAGAAATTCAAGAGTTCGTCTCTTAAGAGACAATGTCGTAATCTATGAGGGCGAGGTTGCTACTCTCCGCCGTTATAAAGACGATGTTAATGAGGTAACGACCAACTTTGAATGCGGTGTTTGCTTGACTAAATTTAATGATATTAAGGTAGGCGACATTATCGAAGCCTATACTATGGAAGAAATTAAACGATAATATTTGGAGACTTAAGGCATCGAAACGCTGAAGGAAACCGACAGGCTCCCCTTGAGGGGATCAGAAGTTTTGCTGACGCAAAACTCGTGCTTATGCACGTCCCGAACTCTTTCGGGTTCCGGCTGCCGCCAAAGGCGGCTGAGAGGTGGGGCAATTATGTTTTAGTTAGCCTAAAGTTTAAGTTACAGCCCTTCCAAAAATACATGACTTAAAAGGCGGTTATTCACTATGAAAACAAACAGCAGAATGATTCGCATAAATGACGAAATAAAAAAGGAAATATCCGAAATTTTGAGAAGCGGTCTTAAAGACCCCCGTATATCGAGCCTTATAAGCGTTTTAAAGGTGGAAACCACCACAGACCTTAAATACTGCAAGGTATACGTCAGCGTCTTGGGCAGCGGCGAGCAGATCAAAACAACAATGGATGTTTTAAAGGGTGCAAGAGGCTACATCAGAAGCCTTCTTGCAGAACGCATAAACTTACGTTTAACCCCTGAAATCAACTTCATTTATGACGACTCTCTTGTGTACGGTATGCACATTTCAAAAATACTAAATGATCTTAACCTGTCCGACGATGAGGACGAAACAGAAGGCTCGGAGGGAGCTGATGACAATGTTTGATGTCTTTGCTAAAACCTTGAAGGAAAGCATTATAAAGGCGGAAACAATTGTTTTAAGCGCCCATATAAATGCCGACGGAGACGCGGTGGGCTCTGTTATGGCTGCGGATCACTACATCCGCAGTCTGGGCAAAGCCCCTTACACCTTTGTAAGCTTTAAAGGCACGAAATTCGACCGCATATTAAAAAGAGAATATATAACCGAGCCCAAAGATGCGCCGACCTCTCCCGACCTGTTTATATCCCTTGACTGCGGTGACAAAAACCGTTTAGGTGAGGGCAAAGCCCTGTTTGAAAACTCAAAAGCCACAATCAACATTGACCACCACATTTCAAACACGAACTTTGCAGAACACAATTTAGTCTGCCCAAAGGCTTCTTCAACCTGTGAGCTTGTTTATGAGCTTCTGTCACGTCTCAATGACATTGACACCTACACGGCGGAATGTCTCTACACAGGGCTTTTAACAGACACCTGTGCCTTTAAACACAGCTCAACGGGCAAACGCACAATGGAGATTGCCGGTGAGCTTATGGCTAAGGGCATTGACTTCACCGATATTCAGGCGGATATGCTCTACCGTCACGATTTTACGGCGGCAAAGGTTTTCGCCAAGGCAGTGTCAAATATGGAGCTTAAGGACGGAATTGCCTATACAACCCTTACTTTAAAGGAAATCCGCTCCTGCGGAGCAATTTTCGAACAGCTTGACGGAATTGCGGAATACTGCCTTAACACAATCGGCGCAGTATGCTCGGTTTTCCTCTATGAAAAAGCCGAAAAAACAATAAAATGCAGCTTCCGTTCAACAGGAGTAGACGTAAACAAGGCGGCTTCCTCCTTCGGCGGCGGCGGTCACATCTGCGCAGCAGGCTGTACAATCGAGGGCTTTGAGTTAAATGAGGCTTTGGAAAAGTGTCTGAATGCTTTAAGGAATGAAATTAATGAAAACAACGGAAACTAACTTAACGGGCTTTATAAACCTTTATAAGGAACAAAACTACACCTCAAACGACTGTGTAAACATAGTCAGAGGTATTTTCGGCAGAATAAAAACAGGCCACACAGGCACCCTTGACCCTATGGCTGCGGGTGTCTTGCCTATATGTTTGGGAAAGGCTACAAAGCTTGCGGACTATGTTCAGGCTGAAAAAAAGACTTACCGCACTGAAATGCGTTTAGGTCAGACCTCTGACACAGGAGACATTTGGGGCAATGTAAAAGATGTTACAGACAAAGTTCCCGAAAAAGAGGTAATAATTAATGCGGTAAATTCTTTCTTAGGTGAAATATCTCAAATTCCGCCTATGTATTCCGCTATTAAAATTAACGGAAAAAGGCTTTACGAGCTTGCAAGACAGGGCAAAACAGCGGAGCGGAAGCCAAGGCTTATTACGATTTATTCAATTTCGGATATAGCCTTTAAAGACGAAAAAACTCTTTCATTTACCGTTGTCTGTTCAAAAGGCACATATATAAGAACCCTTGTAACGGATATAGGTGAGAAGCTTAAAACAGGGGCGGTTATGACAGCCCTTGAACGTACTCAAACAGGGGGCTTTTCAAATGAAACCGCCCTGACAATAGGTGAGCTTCAAGCCCTTAAGGATAAGGGAGAGCTTAGCCGGGCGGTTATTCCAATAGAAAAGGCTCTGCCCTCATATAAAATCTATAAAGCCGTTTCCGCAGCCGACGCCTATTTAAAAAACGGCAACAAAATTTCCCTGAACTACATTCCCGACCCAAAGCCTTCAGAGGGAGAAAGCTTCCTCCTTAAAAACAGCGAAAATAAATTAATCGGCATATTCACAAGAAAAGAGGGCTTTGCAAAGCCCGTCTGTATGCTGATATAAAGGAAAAACAATGATAACATTATCGAACCCAAGCTTTAACTTTTACGAACCTACCGCCGTCACATTAGGCAATTTCGACGGCTTTCATCAGGGTCACAGAACATTAATAAACGAAATAAAGTCATCTCCCTATAAAACCGCAATTTTCACTTTTTCGCCCCACCCCGTCAGCTTTTTTTCAAAAGACGGCTCTTTTAAAACACTTTACACTGAGGAGGAAAAGGGGCAAATTGCGGAGACATTAGGGGTTGACTATTACATCCCCTACCCATTCACAAAGGACTTTGCCGCCCTTTCACCTGAGGAATTTATAAGGCTTTTAAAGGCAAAAACAAGCTGCCGCCTTCTTGTTATAGGGGCAGATTATTCCTTCGGAAAGAACAAGTCGGGAAGTGCAAAAGACCTTAAGACATTGGGGGAAAATATGGGTATAGAGGTTAAAATTCTGCCTAAAATTCAATATATGGGGGAGGACATAAGCTCGACGAAAATCCGCTCCTGTCTTAAGGAGGGAGACGTAAAAACCGCCGCTGTGCTGCTTTCTTCCCCTTATTTCATAGCTTCAAGGGTGGAAAAAGGGCTTCACAGGGGAACGGGTATGGGCTTTCCCACTGCCAATCAGGTGATACCTGAGGGAAAATTTCTCCCCAAAGACGGCGTTTATAAAACCACCGCCATAATCGACGGAAACCCCTGCCCCTCCTTAACGAATATAGGCAAAAATCCCACCTTTCACAACACCAGCCGAACTGTGGAAACCTATATTTTGGATCAAAACAAAATGCTCTACGGAGAAGAGCTTAAAATAGAATTTAACGGCTTTATCCGAAATGAAATAAAATTCCCAAACAAAACAGCCCTTCAAGCCCAAATTCAAAGGGACATTGAAGCAGCTCAAAAGCAGTAAAAAAGAAGGTGTTTAACCGTGACGGAAATTAAAGACACAGGCGTTTTAGCCGCTATGCTTGACGAGGCTGAAGGCTTTCTTAAAAACGCCGACCCAAAAAGCCCTCAAACTAAGGAAAAGGCAGCCAAGCTTATAAACCAAATTACGGACAAAGCCGCCGAGCTTATTGAAGAAGCTTTCGAAACTCCTTCACTTTCCTTTCAGGTGGCTCTGCCCAACCGCTATTACACAGTTATCGAGGCTTTAGACGCTTTAGGCAAATAAAAAATTCCGCCGCAGTTCAAATTCAGCTGCGGCGTTTTATATTCCCTTATTTAAAGTTTTTATATGGGAAGCTTCTTTAATATTTTTAATGCTATTTTGCCTGCCTTAAGAACAATTTTCACTTTTGTTTTTGTTTTCAACGATTTTGTCCTCCTATGATTAAACTTATGAAACATTTTACAGCTGTTTATAAAATTATATCACATTTTTTTAATTGAAAGTCAATTGTTATCAGCCAAAAAAATCAAAGTTTTGATAAAACCGCGTATTTTTTTAATGGAAAAATCGTCAAAAAAATATTTTCACAAAATATTGACAGGCATATTCATTTGTAATAAAATTAAAAAAGACAGATGTTTGCGTCTGAAAATACTTACTGTTTAAGGAGAAAAAATATGAAATTTATCAAAACCAATCTTTCGGGGATTGTTCTCTGCTTCATAATTGCCCTTGCGGCAAAGCTTTTGGAGCATATTCTCCCCTTCGGTTCTATCGTGGGAACTCCCGTTTTTGCCATAATTATAGGTCTTTTGCTTGCCTACGTTGCTTTTCCCCAAAGCTTTAAGCCGGGCATAGGCTTTACATCAAAAAAAGTCCTTCAATATTCGATTATTCTTTTGGGCTTTTCTATGAACCTTTTCAACGTAATCAAGGTGGGCGGTCAGTCTCTGGTTATAATTCTTTCAACTATAACTGTCGCCCTTGTTACAGCATATGTTTTGGGCTATAAAATACTGAAAATACCCACAAATCAAGCAATTCTCGTAGGCGTTGGCTCATCAATCTGCGGCGGCTCCGCTATTGCCGCAACAGCCCCCGTTATAAAGGCTGAGGACGAGGACGTGGCAAGCGCAATTTCCACAATCTTCCTTTTCAATGTTATTGCCGCTGTTATCTTCCCTACTCTCGGCAATCTTATAGGAATGACCGACACAGGCTTCGGAATGTGGGCAGGCACCGCCGTAAATGACACCTCCTCCGTTGTGGCTTCCGCTACAACATGGTGCAGTATGCCCGGTCATGACCCCAATTTGGCTCTGGATCTTGCTACAATCGTTAAGCTCACCAGAACCCTTGCAATCATCCCCATAACCTTCGTTTTGGCTCTCTACAAAACAAAGACAGACAAAAACTCAGACGTTCAGTTCAGCCTTAAAAACGCTCTTCCCTCATTCATAATTTTCTTTATTGTGGCTTCAATTATAAACACAATAACAAACAGCCTTCTTGCGGACAGTGAAGCGGCTTTAAACGCAGCCTCGTCTCTCTTTTCTTTCCTTTCCTCCGCAGGCAAGTTTATGATAGCTATGGCAATGGCTGCAATCGGTCTTAACACAAACCTTGTGAGCCTTGTGAAAAACGGTAAAAAGCCCATTTTCTTAGGTCTTATAATTTGGGTTCTTATTGCAATAGTTTCTTTAGCAGTTCAAAAGGCAACAGGCATTTGGTAATAAAAGAATAAATACATAAAAAGAAAGCCGCTGAGGACTTAACCTCAGCGGTTCTTTTAATTTAGAATATTTGTAATTATTTAAGAGTAACCTTAGCACCAACGTCTTCAAGCTTCTTCTTATAAGCTTCAGCGTCTTCCTTGGAGATACCTTCCTTAAGAACTGAAGGAGCGCCGTCAACAGCTGCCTTAGCTTCTTTAAGACCAAGACCTGTGATTTCTCTTACAACCTTAATAACCTTAATCTTTTCTGAGCCGATTTCTGTAAGCTCTACGTTAAATTCTGTCTTTTCTTCTTCAGCGGGTGCTGCTGCGCCGCCTGCTGCTACTACAACGCCTGCGGAAGCGGATACACCGAATTCTTCCTCACAAGCCTTAACCAAATCATTGAGTTCGAGAACCGTAAGACCCTTAACGGCTTCGATAATTTCTTGAATGTTTGCCATTTTTTATATCCTCCTGTAAAGATTGTTTTTAAAATTAAAATATAAATGAAAGCTTTAAGCCTCTGCTGCCTGTTCGCCGTCCTTTTCTGCAATAGCCTTGATAACTCTTGCGAAGGAAGCCATAGGTCCCTGGAAGCTGCCGAGAAGTCTTGAAAGAAGAACATCTCTTGAAGGAATGTCTGCAATCTTTGTAAGACCTTCTGCGTCATAATTAACGCCGTCTACAACACCGCCCTTAAATTCAAGAGTTTTTGCATCCTTCATAAACTTTTTGATGATAGAAGCCGCTGTTGTGGGGTCGTCATAGCAAATTGCCAATGTTGAGGGACCTGAGAAATATTCCTTAAGATATTCATAGCCTGTACCTTCAACGGCGAAGTTCATCATTGTGTTTTTGTAAACCTTGTAGTCAACTCCTGCTTCTCTGAGCTGCTTTCTGAGGCTTGTGTCCTGCTCAACAGTAAGACCTCTTGCATCAACAAGAAGAGCTGAAGAAGCCTTTTCAAGCTTAGACTTAATTTCGTTTACAACAACCTGTTTTTGTTCGATTTTAGGCATTTATTACACCTCCCTTTAAAATTTGTGAGAGTGCAGTAGTATAAAAAAAGCCCTGCTGTGACCGCGGGGCATAAAATCACCTTATGATTCCTCGGCAGGTAGTCTATCTTTACGCCAAATGGCACCTGCTGTCTACGGCACTTCAATTAATATACAATAAATTTAAGCATATGTCAAGAGTTTTTGCAAAAAAATTTCCAAAATTTTTGAAAAGAAAACGGCAAAATTTTTTCGATATTTTGTAAAAAGCCTTTACTGTTTCAAGTTTTTTTGATATAATACTGATAGGCAAATTGCTAATGGGTTGGTTAGGTAATCCTTCTTTTAAAAAGGAGGTGAAGCCTATGACTATGTTTGAAATTGTTTACGCATATTATGCTGTTATGCAGTTGTATTACTGCACAATATACATAATTGTGCCTGCAATCGGACATAAAAAAAGCCGCCCCACTCGCAAATAGGCGGCTTTTCTGTAACAAGTAATCACTGCCGCCTAACCACCTTTTACGTGGTTGCTTAGCCATAGTAGAAAGCTATTGTAGCGGAGATAAGGTGAGTACTCTAATACTCACCTTTCTTTTTATATTTATATTATACACTGTTTATCCCTCTATTTCAAGTCTTTTAAAAATATTTTTTGTAAAAATTAAATCAAAAAAAACTCCTAAAACGAGGAAAACTCGCTGCGGTTTGGGGAAGCAGCGAGTTTCTATTATGAAAAAAAGAGGATCAATCAAGTATAATTGATCGGTTATAGGCTGATGGGGAGTTCCTATAACAAAATTTATTCTACTGAAGATTAATTAAGAAGTCATTAGCTAAAGATTAAAATTTGATTAAATTTCCAATTATTTTTTACTCATAATTTCTTTTATGCCCATTAAAAGCAGAAAAACGCCGAAAAGCCTTTTAAGCAAATCCGGCTTAATGCTTAAGGCAATAAAGCTTCCGCAAAAGGCACCTATAATTCCGAATAAAATAAGGGGCTTTAAAATTTTCGTCTCTATGTTTTTATTTTTTGTGTGGGTAATAAGGGCAATTACAGCTGTGGGAATAAAGTAAACAAGGTTTATGCCCTGGGCGGAAAGCTGGTCTAAGCCGAATAAAAATGTCAAAGAGGGAATTAAAACCGTTCCGCCGCCTATGCCCATTCCGCTGATTATACCCGCAAAAAAGCCCGTTAAAATCAATTTTATCATATTATCATTCTCACTGCCGCAATTATCATAAAC
>JAJQFU010000024.1 GCA_021200955.1 Clostridiales bacterium
CCCGGTAGGTAAAATTTTTCTCTTTTTCTGTCTACTTTATTGACTATGGTTCAGTTTTTGGCATCCGCCCACGCTTTCTTTCTCAGTTCTTTAAGTTCATTTGATGTCATGTGATTACCTCCAATTTTTTAAAAGATTTAATCGCTGCAGCAATGTGTCAGCTTTAATAGTTCTGTTCAGCACTTTTGCTTCGCAAAACCGTCTTGAAAAAGTATTAAAGCCTTAAAAAGCCTAAAAAATCAAGTTTTTTATTAAGTTGGGAAGTTTGCAATAATTATTTTACTACTAATTTACCACTTTTAAAGAAAGCTATGAAAGAGCCTCGATTTCATTTTCTATAAACATTATAAGTTTAATCTATAAGCCCCGTTTATGCTAACTAAGTTAAACGAGGCTTATTTTAGTGCAAATTTTTATTTTTTACAGATTATGATTACGGGTAGTTTTTGTATTGATTTTTGCAGTAGAGTTTTTCATATTGCTGTTAATGTGAACCGAAGCTGTACCTGTGAAGAGATTGTTTTTATGTTTCCCTTTTCGCCAATGACACAGGGAAACATAAAAAGTCAGCAGATTTTTAAAAAAATGGCGAGATTTAACTCAAATTATCTTAAAAAGCCAAAATTTGTGAGCGATAAAAGAAAAATATAATCCTTATTGCTTTTTATTATCGTTTTCAATAGCTTCTTTTATGGCTCTAAGTATGAAAGCATTTACGCTTTCCCCAGTTTTTTCTGCGTGTTCTGAAATTTGTGTTTTCAATCTGCTGTCTTTTGTCATTCTCAGGTCAATTCTGTCATAGGTTTTCTTTACATATTTTGCTACTGCTCTGCGTTGGGCTTCAGGTGAGTGGGTGTGGGCTGCCATATGATACCTCCTGTGCTGTATTTATAAAAATATTATACTGGGTTATTATGCGGCTTTCCATAGTGCAAAAGTAACAAAATGTAGGTTAAATTTTTGACCATTATTTTTTGAAAAAGTTATTTCTATATAACTGGGTATATAGTATAATATGAAACAGGAAAAATAGTTTTATAAAATCAAAGATGTTAGGAGGACAACGATATGAACAAAAATATTAACGATAAACTCAATAATGATTTTAACGGGGTTATGAACGGTACTCTTTATTTCTTTCCCGGCGATGCGGAGGAAGATGAACAAAGGGCTGAAGAGGAAAGCTATAATCTTTCCCCTTGGTACGGAAAAGAACGTGAGAATTATCTTCGTGCGTATATGGACAAGGACGAGCTTCTCATTATGGAGCACACCGGGGCTTTGAGAACCCACCTTGTCTATATCGACAAGCAGGCAAAGAAAAGAGAAATGCAGCTCACCGAAGAAATGGCTGAGACTGAGGGCATAAACTCCGAGCTTAAAAAGAGCAATCCTAAGCTTTGGGTTGGGGCAATGAACAACTTAAGGCAGAGGGTTCGTGAGATTATTCAGCACGATATGATTTACACAGGCTATCACAAAAACAGCTAAAAAAACAATCGGCAATAGCAAGAATACTATAAAACTTAATATTTGAAAACTGTAACGGGTTCTGTTGATTTGTAATTATTTGCAAATTGACAGAACTTTTTTTATGCAAATTTTTCGTAACGAGCCGGAGAAGAAGCTTTCTCGGTACAACGATAACTACTACTGAAAATTTTGATTATATGGAGGTATGAATATGAAAAACAGAAGCAACGGAACAAAAATAAGGATAGAGAAAAACCGCAGCTATTCGGCAATGAGCAACTACCATTTGTTTGATAAAAAGTTATCTTTTAAGGCTAAGGGGCTGTTGTCTTTTATGCTTTGCGTTCCCGACACTTGGGAATTTTCCGTAAAAGGGCTTGCGGCAATGGCGAAGGATGGCATTGACAGTATAACCACGTCCTTAAAAGAATTGGAAAACAGCGGTTATATTGAACGGTATCGCAGCAGAAACGAAAAAGGACAGGTAACGGGTACGGAATACATAATTTATGAGAAGCCGACTAATTTTAATGACAGAATTTCAGCAGATGAGCTTGCCGAAAAAATCTGTAAAACAACGTCATCAAATTATGATAGTACGGATAAAGAAGAACCTTTTTCGGAAACACCTATTCGGGAAAATCCTGTTCAGGGAAACACCGCACAATTAAATATTAAATCAAATAATATATTAAACGAAGTTAGTATTAACTCTATCTACTCATCTCAAAAAGGCTTTAGAGACAGACATGAGGTGAGAAGAAATGTATCAATCGAAAATAATTATTTACTTTACACAGATAAAGTTTATGAGATTAAAGATAATCTGAACTATGATGATGTTCTTAAGACACAGTGTACCGGCAGTGAGATTGAAATTGTTGATTATATGATTGAAATTATGGCTCAAACTATGCTCAGTGACAGCCTGACTATACGTATCGGCAGGCAAAATCTGCCCTCTGCTATTGTTAAAAAGAGATTTAGCGACTTATGGTACGAAGATATAATTTAGTTTTGAACAGGCTTAATAAGGCACAAACCAAAGTTAAAAACATCAAGAATTATTTGCTTACGGCTCTGTATAATGCTCCTTCCGACAGCAGCTTTACGGCGGTGGAGGAATACAGAAGCAATAAAAAGATGATCCATTTTAATAATTCAATCGGAAGAAGCTATGATGAATTTGACCCTATGAATATGTCATTGCGGCTTACGGAAGAATTTGAACCGCATATGTCCATATAAAAATTTATATGGCAGTGCGTGTCAAAAACTTATATGTAAAATTTATGTGGGACAAAATATTTTTGCGAGGAGGAATGCTTATGATATACGGATATGTGAGAGTATCCACAAAGGAACAAAATGAGGACAGACAGCTTATAGCTATGCAGGAGTACGGTGTGCCGCCGAAAAATATTTATATGGACAAGCAGAGCGGAAAGGATTTTAACAGACGGCAATATAAAAAGGTTTTCAAGCGGCTTAAAGAGAATGACTTGCTTATTATAAAGAGTATTGACAGACTGGGGCGAAATTATGATGAAATCATAGAGCAGTGGCGGCAGATAACTAAGGTGAAGAAAGCCGATATTTTGGTTATAGATATGTGAACCATAGTCAATAAAGTAGACAGAAAAAGAGAAAAATTTTACCTACCGGGG
>JAJQFU010000016.1 GCA_021200955.1 Clostridiales bacterium
TTGTTTTTCTCATAGCTATATTATACCACAATCTGAGCTATTTGTCCACACCCTTTCTTTTATTTAATGCCGATTTATGATATAATCAAAATTGAATTACTCTTATAAAATTAAAAAGAAAAAAGGTGCCTTATGAGATATATAAATTTTGATGAAATAGTACAAAATGTTAAAAATATGTGTATAAACGCAAACTGCATTTTAAACGAAGATATAAAGCTGAGCTTTGATAAGGCTCTTGAATGCGAAAAGTCTCCCGTAGCCTGTAATATACTTGAAAACCTTAAGAAAAACGCAGAGATTGCGGAGGAAAGAATGATTCCCATATGTCAGGATACGGGAATGGCAGTTGTTTTTATTGAAATAGGTAAGGAGGTTTCAATAAAAGGCGGTCTTTTAAGGGACGCCGTTAACGAAGGGGTAAGACAGGGCTATATTGAGGGATATTTAAGAAAATCCGTTGTTTATGACCCTATTATTGAAAGAATAAACACTAAAGACAATACTCCGGCAATTATTCATTATGACATAGTCGAAGGAGACAGGCTTAAAATAACCGTTGCTCCCAAGGGCTTCGGTTCTGAAAATATGTCAAAAATTTATATGCTTAAGCCCTCAGACGGCAGAGAGGGCGTTATAAACTGTATATTAAAAACAATTGAGGAAGCAGGCCCCAACCCATGCCCCCCTATGATTGTGGGAATAGGCTTAGGGGGCAACTTCGAATATTCGGCTTACCTTGCCAAAAAGGCTCTTTTGCGTCCTGTGGGTGTACATTCCGAAAAGGAATATTTAAAAGAAATCGAAAAAGAGGTTATTGAAAAGGCAAACAAAACAGGAATAGGCCCCCAGGGTTTAGGGGGCAAAACCACTGTTTTATGGGCTGCGGCTGAGGACTACGCCACGCACATAGCCGGAATGCCCGTTGCCGTAAATATAAGCTGCCATGTAACACGCCACTGCGAATGTATTATTTGAGGTTAGAAAAAAATTATGAAAGAATTATTGGAGCTTTGTTTTAAGTTTAAATTCAGAGAGCTTTTCTATTCACCTACCGAAAACGAATTTATAAAGTTTTTCAGATATTGCTTTATAGGGGGAATAGCCTTTGTTGTTGATTACGGTGTTTTTGCGGCGGTAAGCTTTCCCCTGCCGGATACTTCTTTAAGCATAGCCTTTGCAACTGTTATGGGCTTTATATTCGGGCTTATAACAAACTTTGCTTTGTCAAAGCTTGTGGTTTTTACACAAAAGGCAAAAACAAACAGCACAGCTGCGGAATTTCTTGCCTATGCTGTAATAGGTGTTGTAGGCTGCGGTCTTACGGTTATTCTTATGCTTATAGCCGTTAAATTTATAAACAAATATATAGCAAAGGCTGTTGTTCAAATTATCGTACTTTTTTATAACTATATAACAAGAAAAATTTTATTGTATTCAGGAGGTAAAGACTGATGAAAAATGTTGTTATTATCGGCGCAGGCCCTGCGGGCTTGACAGCGGCTTATGAGCTTTTGAGAAAAAGCAAGTCCTACAATGTAATTGTTTTGGAGGAATCAAACGAAATCGGCGGTATTTCAAGAACGGTTAAATATAAGGGCAACCGTATGGATATAGGCGGCCACAGATTTTTCTCTAAGGACGAAAGAGTTAATAAATGGTGGGAAAGCTTAATGCCTACTCAGGGCAAGCCCTCATTTGATGATTTAAAGCTTAACAGAAAAAAGAATCTTAAGGAAGGCGGCCCCGACCCGGAAAAGGAAGACAGGGTTATGCTTATAAGAAACAGAGTTTCGAGAATTTATTATCTTAAAAAATTCTTTGACTACCCCGTCAGCTTAAAGCCTCAGACATTTATTAATATGGGTCTTAAAAAGACAATTAAATCGGGCTTTTCTTATGTTAATGCAACAGTTAAAAAGCTGCCCGAAAAAAACCTTGAAAACTTTTATATAAACAGATTCGGCAAAACTCTTTATTCTATGTTTTTCGAGGGCTATACAGAAAAGCTTTGGGGCAGACACCCGCGTGAAATTTCCGCAGACTGGGGCTCTCAGAGAGTTAAGGGTCTTTCCGTAACAGCAGTTTTAAAGGATATGCTGGGTTCTGTTATACCTTCAACTAAAAAAGAGGTTGAAACATCTCTTATCGAAGAATATATTTATCCCAAATACGGTCCCGGTCAGCTTTGGGAGACTGCCGCTCTTGAAATAGAAAAAATGGGCGGAAAGATTATTAAAAATCAAAAGGTTGACAGGCTTGTAACAAATAAGGGCAACATAAAGTCCGTTTTCTGCGGTGAAAACGAATATAAGGCCGATATTGTTATTTCATCTATGCCCGTTAAGGATCTTGTAGCTTCTATAGATGAGGATGTTCCCGAAAACATTGCAAGAATAGCAGAGGGACTTCCCTACAGAGATTTTGTAACCGTAGGACTTCTTTTAGACCATCTTAATCTGGAAAACAAAACAAAAATTAAGACTTTGGGAAACATTGTTCCCGACTGCTGGATTTACGTTCAGGACACAGGTGTTAAGCTGGGCAGAATACAGATTTTAAATAACTGGTCGCCATATATGGTAGACGACCCCGAAAACAAGGTTTGGATAGGTCTTGAATATTTCTGTGAAGAGGGCGACGATTTTTGGAATATGTCCGATGAGGAATGTATTAAATTTGCAATCGGCGAGCTTGTTAAAATGGAGGTTATAAAGTCAGAGGCAAATGTTTTGGATTCTCACAGAGAAAAGGTTAAAAAGGCATACCCCGCTTATTTTGACACATACAGCGAAATGGATACTCTCATTGAATATTTAGACAAATTTAAAAACCTTTATTGTGTAGGCAGAAACGGTCAGCACCGCTATAACAATATGGATCACTCTATGGCTACAAGCTTTGAAGCCGTTAATAATATTCTCTGCGGAAGCATAAGCAAGAAGAATATTTGGAACGTAAATACGGAGAAAGAATATCATGAAAAAAAGTAACTCAAAAAGCGATAAAAAAGAGAAAAGTGAAAAAATAAACAAAACAAATATAAGTGAAAAAATAAGTCTTATGAAAAATAAATCAGCATGGCTTAATAT